>JAGVBT010000032.1 GCA_020059605.1 Deltaproteobacteria bacterium | reverse complement strand
GATCCTATCCCCCCTCACCTCGGTTGCGAGTCGAAGCGACCTAACCCTCTCCCCCCAGGGGAGAGGGAATGCCATTCATCCCCCCAGCAGAGCTGGGGGTATTCTGGCACATTTTTATAAAGAGGATTTACTAAGGAGTCCATAATTGAAAAGACATACTCTTCCGAAAATCTCCTGTACCCCCATTTTTTCCCCTTGACAAAAGCTTTTGCTTTTTGTTAATATTCAACCGACCGGTCGGATTTAAACCTAATGGTCGGTTTTTAATATTATTATAACTTATTGTTATATTTATGGAAAAAGACTGGGTGGATTTGAGTAAAAAAGAACTTGATAAAATGCAAAAAATTGCCAAATCGGCGGCCAGGCTTTTTAATGAGAAGGGCTACCTTGAGACGAGCATGGATGATATCTCAAATGCGGCCCACTTGAGCAAAGGAGGAATCTATCACTATTTTTCAAGCAAAAATGAAATCCTTTTTTTCATTTCGGCCAATTTTATGGATCTTCTTCTCGATGGACTGGAGGAAGAACTTAAAAAAATTGAGGACTGTTTTTCAAAAATAAAATATTTCATTTCCCGCCATATTAAATTCTATTCCCAGTATCTCTCCGAAGCCAAGACAGTGATCCACGAGGCCCACTTGCTTCCTCGGGAATACTTCAAGGTCATCGCAGAAAAGGAGAGGCAGTACCATCAAATCGTCAGTGATATTCTTTTTCACTTCTTTGAGAGAAAGATTGAAAAGGATCGGTTAAAGGCAGTAGCCTTCATTCTGTTTGGCACCTGCAACGGAATTTACTACTGGTATAATCCGAGGGGGTCCATTACCCCGGAGAACCTCTCGGAGATCATCGGCGATATTCTTTGTGTGGGTCTCACAGGTTACAAACAACCGAAAGAGGATAACGCTAGATTTTAAGAGGGCAAGGAACGATGTTTGACCAGGCAACTCTCATTCCAACAGATGAACTAAAAATATTTCGAGAGAAAATTCATCAAATTGCCCGGGGAAAGATTGCTCCTCAGGCTTCTCTGGTTGACGAAGAGGAGTTTTTCAATCGAGAGGTGGAGTCCCTGTTATGGAACCATGGACTGCTCACTCTAACCTTTCCTGAAGAATATGGAGGGATAGGCAAAAATAAGACAGTGGCCCTGTGCATTGCGGTGGAGGAAATCGCAAAATATTGCGCCTCTTCCGCGCTCCTGTTGATCATTCAAGCGGTCGGAAGCTTTCCAATTATTCACAGCGGCTCCGCCGAATTGAAGCGGAAATACCTGCCCCAGATGAGCAAAGGACGTAAACTGGTTGCCTACCTTGTCACAGAACCCTCGGCTGGCTCGGATGTTTCCGGCATCCGGACCACGGCAAAGAGGGGCGGAGATCATTACCTTCTGAATGGCTCCAAGTGTTTTGCCACCAGCGGCGGGGTGGCGGGGATCTACTCCGTGCTGGCCAAGACCTCCGAAGAAAAGGGGAAGAGCTCTTTCTTCCTTGTCGAAAGGGAGTTCCAGGGGCTCTCGATCGGGCGGACGGAACGCAAGCTTGGCCAGCGAGGATCAAATACCACGGAAGTCTTCCTGGACAACGTGAAAGTTCCCGCTGAAAATCTGTTGGGCATTGAGGGAGAAGGATTCCTGATCGCTATGAAAGATTTCGACATGTCCCGGCCTGCCATTGGCGCTCAGGCATTAGGAATTGCCGAAGGCGCCCTTGAAGTGCTCCTTCAATCCATAAAGGAGAAACATGCCCTTCAAAAACCTATCAGGGATTATCCCATTATTCAGATGATTCTTGCGGATTCAGCCACTCTCATTGAGGCTTCCCGCGGACTGGTCTATCGGGCAGCAATATTATGCGATGAAGGAAAGAACAATACGAAACTGGCCTCCATGGCAAAATGTTTTGCGGCAGACGCCGCCATGAAGGTCACCACGGAAATCATTGATGCCCTTCAAATCCTGGATGGATATGGTGCTCTGGGAAAATTGGATGCGGAGAGGATGTTCCGCGATGCCAAACTGACCCAGATCTTCGAAGGGACCAACCAGATCCAGCGCCTGGTCATCGCCAGGCAGCTTTTGAAAGAATGGATGGGTTGAAGAAGGTCGACGAAGGAATAAAAATGTAATCCTGCAACGTATTAACAGTCTCAAAATAGTAACGACACCGATTTGTAAAATCCCTCCTGACCTCCCTTTTCCTAATGGAGGGATTACCCCTCTTTGGCAAAGTCGTTGCGACTCGAAACCGAGAGGGGGGACCTGCCTGCGCGAAGCCGCTTCGGCGAAGGCAGGGGGGAGATTTTCCAATATTTATGTCAATTCAATTATGAGACCTTTAATAAACCAAATAGAGGGGAGAAAAGGTCTATGGATTTCAGTCTCACATCAAGACAGCGGCTTTTGAAAGAAGCCATCCATGAATTTATGAAGGGGGAATGCGATCCCGCGGTCACACTCGAACTGGCGAAGAATAAGCAGTTTCCATGGGAGATCTACAGGAAGGCCGGTCAAAACGGCTATCTCGCCTCCTACTATCCCAAGGAACTCGGAGGACAGGGATTGGCTCTGCTCGACTATTGCCTGGTGATGGAAGAGATGATCCGCTATGACAACCGGGTTGGGATGGCGCTCAGCCTCGGCTCCATTCCTGCCAAAACCCTTCTGAGGTTCGGAAACGAAGAGCAGAAGAAGAAATATCTTCCAAAGCTGACCAGGGGAGAAGCGGTCGCCTCCATTGCCGTCACCGAGCCCAATCACGGGAGTGACATCCGTTTTCTCGAAACCCGGGCGGAGAGCAAGGGAGATGAATACATTCTCAACGGCAGCAAGATCTTCATCACCAATGCGGATATCTCCGATTTCTATACTGTCTTCGCCCAGACCAACCCGGACGCCCCCCCTTACCGGGGAATCAGCGGTTTCATAGTTGAGAGGCAGCAGGAAGGCGTGACCGCCCTCGATCTGGGAGATAAAATCGGATTAAAAACCACTTCTTCCTGCAGCATCGAATTCCGAGACGTAAAAGTGCATAAGAGTAATCTCCTGGGAAAGGAGAACCATGGCTTCACCTACATCATGGAAGCCCTGAATGAAGGGAGGGCCGAGATTGCCAACGAGGCGATAGGCCTTGCAAGAGGGGTTTACGACCGGGCGCTCTCTCATACCAAGAACCGGGAGCAGTTCGGCCAAAAGATAGGGAAGTTCCAGAACATCTCCCACATGATCGTGGAGATGTCCGAGGAGATCGAATCCGCCGCCCTGTTAGCTTATAAGGCCGTCTGGTTAATCGACCAGGGAAAGATGGACCTGTCCACCTCTTTGCAGGCAAAGGTCAAATGTACCCTCACCGCCATCGATGTCAGCCTTAAAGCGATGCAGATCTTTGCAGGATATGGCCTTTTTGACGAACAGTTTATTGCGGGTTATCTCGGGGATGCCCTGGCCAGCTGGCTCCTCGAAGGAACAGGACAGATGCAGCGGAATACGGTGGCAAGCCAACTACTCGGGAAATTGTAAGCGGAAAAAGTTCGTTTTGCTTAGAAAATAAAAGTATAATGGTAAGGGTAACGAGGCCCGTATCGTTAATAAAAGGCTACGTTTATCGTCTTTTAATTCTTTTTTCGTAACCGTTACCGAACTACGAAACGGGCTTCGTAACCTTAACCTTCCCCACAGACTATTTTCGTGGTTCGCCCCTGCCTGCGATAGGCAGGAGTGGCCTAACGGCCATAGGCAATGATAATGAAAAACATTTATAGGGGGAAAGATCATGGATTTTGAAATGACGAATCGCCAGAAGCAGATCCGTCTGGCGGCAAGGGAGTTTGCTGAAGGAGAGTTGGCGGGGATCGGTCAGGAGTGTGAGATCAAAGAGGATTTTCCGAGGGATCTAATCAAAAAAGCCGCTCAACTTGGCTTTATCGGCGTCTTTATCAAAAAGGAGAACGGAGGACTGGGCCTGGGTTTTCTTGAGCATGCCACCATCCTGGAGGAGTTCTGGAGGGTGGACCCTGGCCTTGGACAGGTTTTTTCCTCCCTAACATTCGGCTCCGAGGAATTACAGTTCTTTGGTTCGGAAGAACAAAAGAAAAAATATCTCCCTTCCCTGGTAAAAGGGGAGCGGATCATGGGTTTTGCCATCACCGAACCGGAAGCCGGAAGCGATACGGCTTCAGCCGTGACCTCTGCCGTCAAGGAAGGAGAGGAATATGTCATCAACGGCAATAAGGTCATGATTACGAATGGAACGGTGGCCGATTATCTTCTGGTCTATTGCCTGACTTACCCGGAACAGACCTCCAGATCGAAGCGGCACAGCATTCTCCTGGTCGAAACGGACAGGCCCGGTTACAGGGCAGACCGGATACATCGCAAGATGGGGATCCGTGCCTCGGATACGGCGAACATCTATTTCAACAATGTAAGAGCCCCGAAAGAGAACCTGATAGGCATCGAAGGAAACGGATTCTCCCAGTTGATGAAATTTTTCGATCATTCCAGGTCCTATGTGGCTGCCCACGGGGTTGGCCTGGCACAGGGCGCCATGGAGCAGGCGATCAACTATGTGAAAAAGAGAAAACAGTTTGGAAAGGCTATCGCCTCTTTTCAGGTCACCCAGTTCAAGCTCGCCGAGATGGCGACTCTCATCGAGACCGCCCGGTCCCTTGTTCACAAGGCCTGCTGGAACCTCGACCGGGGGAATGTGGATTCCCAGCTTTCGGCCATGGCGAAGTGGTGGGCTTGCAATGTGGCGGTCCGGGTCGTGGATGAAGCCCTTCAGCTTCACGGTGGATATGGCTATCTCGATGATTATCCCATTGAGCGCTTCTACCGGGCGGCCAAGATACTCGAACTCTATGAGGGGACAAAAGAGATCGATAAGATGATGATTGGTCGAAAGATTCTGGGAGTCACATAGGGTAAATCCGAAGCACGAAATCCGAAATTCGAAACAATCTCGAATGACCGAAATACAAAATTCAAAACGAAAGAAGGATAAATGTTTTTGACATTTGGTCATTTGAATTTCGAATTTGTTTCGGATTTCGATATTCGAATTTCGAATTTTAGTACGTCATCATAGGCCGTTGATGAAACAAATCGGTGTCTATATCTGCCATTGCGGCACGAATATCGCCGCCACGGTGGATTGCGAAGAACTTGTCCGTTTCTCAAGCACGCTGCCCGGCGTAAAAATAGCCCGGGACTACCGCTATCTCTGTTCCGACCCGGGGCAGGACTTGATCACGAAGGACATCCGGAATCTCTCCCTGGACAGGGTGGTGATCGCGGCCTGCTCCCCCCGGATGCATGAGGCCACATTCAGAAATCTCCTCTCCGATGCTGGAATCAATCCCTACCTGCTCAATATCGCCAATATCCGTGAGCAATGCTCCTGGGTTCACCAGGACCGGCAAAAGGCCACAGAAAAAGCCCGACATATCCTTCGGGCGGCAGTGGCCAGGGTCCTGGGACATGAGGCTCTGAAGACAAGAAAGTTCGGAATCCAACCCTCTACCATGGTCGTCGGAGCGGGAATTGCCGGTATTCAGGCCGCGCTTAACATCGCCAGCGGAGGGATGAAAGTAACCCTAATTGAAAAGGCCCCCTTTATCGGCGGCCACATGGCTCAGCTCGACAAGACCTTCCCTACCCTCGACTGCTCTTCCTGTATCTTCACCCCAAAAACGGTCGAGGTGACCCGAAGCCGGCAGATCGAGCTTTTAGTTTCTTCGGAGGTCACGGAGGTAACAGGTTTTGTAGGCAACTTTAAAGCAAAGATTCGAAAAAATCCCACCTATGTGGACTTTGCTCGGTGCACGGGTTGCGGCGACTGTGTTGAAGCATGTGTGTTAAAAAAAGGGGTGCCTTCGGAGTTTGAAGAGGGTATGTCCAGGCGCAGAGCCATCTATATCCCCTTTCCCCAGGCTGTCCCTTTGAAGGCCGTTATTGACCGGGAAAGCTGCCTTCTTTTAAGCAAAGGGAAGTGTAAAAAAACATGTGTCGAAGCCTGCAAGGCAGGGGCGATCGATTTTGATCAGAAGGAAGAGGTGATTGAGAAAGAGGTGGGCTCAATCATCATTGCCACAGGGTATGACCCGTTCGACCCCCATCTCCTGCCTCAATACGGATACGGAGTCTATGACAATATCATCACGGGGCTCCAGTTCGAGAGACTTTCAAGTCCTTCCGGTCCCAACCGCGGCGAGATATTGCTGAAAGACGGAACCGTTCCCAGGGCGATCGCTTTTCTTCACTGCATCGGAAGCCGTGATGAAAACGCCAACCTCCACTGCTCCAGAATCTGTTGTATGGCCTCGATGAAGCAGGCTCATCTGGCAAAGGAGAAGACCGGCGCTGAGATCTACGAATTCTATATCGACATCAATGCCTTCGGAAAGGGATACCAGGAATTCTATAAGAGGGTCCGGGAAGAGGGAATCTTCTTCATCCGGGGAAAAGGCTCTGAGATTTTTAAAAGGGGTGGCCGTCTCGTAGTCGCGGCCGAGGATACGCTTCTTGGAACCCCCCTTGAGATCCCTGTGGACATGGTTGTACTGGGAACCGGTTTAACTGCCCGTCGCGATGCCGACAAAGTCGCCCAGACATTCGGGATCAGCCGGAGTGCGGATGGGTTCTTCATGGAGGCCCATCCCAAGCTAAGGCCCGTGGCCACCCAGGTCGATGGCGTCTTTCTTGCGGGTTGCTGCCAGAGTCCAAAAGACATTCCGGATACCGTGGCCCAGGCATCCGCTGCAGCTGCAGAAGTGATGTCCCTGCTCGCCAAAGGAGAGATTGAGGTCGAACCGACCGTTGCAACGATCGATCCCGAATTATGTGCAGGCTGCAAATTATGCATAGAAATCTGCCCCCACTCGGCGATCGAATTTCTCGAGGCAAAGGGGATTTCATCCGTGAATGAAGCCCTCTGCAAGGGCTGCGGCGCTTGCACGGCCATCTGCCCCAACAAGGCCGCCAGGCAGAACCATTTCACGCATACTCAGGTGTTGGCGGAAGTGGAAGAGCTGGTGGGGTGAACGTGTCTTTGTCAGGGCTAAAGCCCTGAGTTACAGGTTTTGATGGTTTCGTAACTCAGCCCTTCAGGGCTGAGATCAGGTTACTGAATGAAGATCGATCCTAAAACTTTTGTTCACGATTACCAACTCAATATCTGCATCCAGTGCGGGACCTGCACGGGAGGATGCCCGGTTAAATTTCGCTCTCCTCTCAATATGAGAAGGCTGGTCAGGGAGACCTACCTTACGGATAACTTCTCTTCTCTTTCTAAGAGAGCGGAGTTATGGGCCTGTACCACCTGCAGCACATGCAGCCTTCGCTGCCCCTCCGGGGTGAAAAATGTCGAGCTGATTATGGGAATAAGAAATTTCCTTGCCAATAAGGGAGAAATCCCTTCCACCATCCGGGATGCCCTTGAAAATACACTGCTGCAGGGAAACCCATGGGGACGGTTCAGGGACCGGAGGGCGGATTGGGCAAAAGATCTCGGAGTAAAGATTTTTGGTGAGGAAACGTCGGAAACTCTGCTCTATGTAGGCTGCGCCCCTTCTTATGACCCAAGAGTCCAGAGCGTTTCCACTGCTCTTGTCCGGATTTTTCAAAAGGCAGGGGTCGATTTTGCCATCCTCGGAAAGAAGGAATCCTGCTGCGGCAACGAAATACGAAGGATGGGCGAGCAGGCTCTCTTTAAAAAGCTGGCAAAGGATAATACTGCCCTCTTTAAAAAGTCCGGAGTGAAAAGGATCATCACCCTTTCGCCTCACTGTTTCAATGCTTTTAAGAATGAATACCCAGATCTCAATATTCCGGTCCAGCATTATACCCAGGTGTTAGCTGATCTCATCGGGGGGGGCAAACTCCATCTTTCAAAGGGATTAGGAATATCCGCCACCTATCATGATCCCTGTTTTCTTGGAAAGCAGAACAAGGTCTTTGATGAGCCCAGAAAGATCCTCGCCTCCCTCCCGGGATGTGATTTTATCGAAATGGAAAGATCGAGGGAGAGAAGCCTCTGCTGCGAGGGCGGGGGGGGACGGATGTGGGCTGAAGGCGGAACCGAAGGTAAACGAAATGGAGAGATACGGATCAGGGAAGCCGTCGCTTTAGGCGCCAAGACCCTTGCCACGGCCTGCCCTTTCTGTCTTTTAACTTTCGAAGATTCTGTCAAAACCTCTGGCTTAGCCGAGCAGATTGTGATAAAAGATATTGCCGAGTTGGTAGTGGAAACCATGGGTTAAAATTCCAATAACCAAATCCCAAGCTCCAAATAATAACCAATTTCCAATATCCCAATATAAATAGGCTTGGTGATTGGTGATTGAAATTTGGTGCTTATATGGTTATTGGTGCTTGGTGTTTGGATATTAGAACTGATTAAAAGTGGAGGTTGCAATGAACATCATCGTTTGTGTCAAACGAATTCCTAAAACAGCCGAGGCGGATATTCTCATTGAAAAAGACGGAAAAGATATCAAGAGAGACCATCTCGTCTTTGCCCTCAATGACTGGGACGGTTATGCCGTGAGGGAAGCTGTCCTGTTAAAAGAAAAATTTGAGGGAGAAGTGACGGTCATCACCATTGGCCCTGAAGAGTCAAAAGAGGTATTGACAAGATGCCTTGCTATGGGCGCCGATAGGGCGGTCAGAATAGAAGGGCCCTCCTCTTCGGATGGTCATCTGATTGCAAGGATTCTTGCTCAGGCCATCAAAGGTCAATCCTTCGATCTCATCTTAACAGGCGTTCAGGCAGAAGATGACGGTTGGGGACAGGTCGGAGTTGCCCTGGCGCAGATTTTAGGCCTTCCCCACGCTTCCATCGTAACCCATATTGAGATCGAGAGAGATAAAGCAAAAGTTCGGAGAGAATTGGAAGGAGGCATCGAAGAACTCTTAGAGGTGAAACTTCCTGCCGTCCTGACGATTCAGACTGGCATCAATGAACCGAAATATGTCTCCCTTTCTGCCATCCTGGATGCTGAGGATAAAGAGACCAAAGAGGTTGGAATGGAGGAGATAGGATTCTCTTCAAAGGGACCTCTTGATGCAACGATTGATCAGGTATCTTTCCCCCCGACCGGAAAGATGGCAGAGATTTTGAAAGGCAGTCCTGAAGAGGTCGTAGGGCAGTTAACTGAGATCATTAAGAAGAAAAAAGGGTAACATAAGAGTTTCTGAAAATAAATTCACTCTAAATCTCCCCTCCCCTTGCGGGAGGGGATTGAGGGGAGGGGGATCATATCCGATTGGTTCACCCTCACCCCAACCCTCTCCCGTCAAGGGAGAGGGAAAATTCTTACAAGGGGCGTTAAAAAATGAACGAAATTTTCATATTAGTCGAGCACCGGCAGGGGCAGATCCGAGATCTCACCTACGAGATGCTCGGACTCGGAGAGAATTTAGCCAACCAGCAGGGAATCTCATTCACCGCAATTCTCCTGGGCCACGATGTGAAAAACTTTGCCGAAGACCTGGCCACGAGAGTGCCAAAGGTCCTGGTTGTCGAAGATGAGAATCTGAAAAATTTTAACTCCATTCTCTATCAAAAGGCCCTCTCTTCCCTCATCTCAAAACATCAACCCTGCCTTCTTTTAATGGGTCACTCGGCCTTTGGGATGGATCTGGCGCCAAGTCTCTCCGTTGAAATGGATTTTCCTCTTGCTACGGATTGCATCGGCCTCTTATTCGAAGGCGGCAGGTTAAAGGCTACCCGCTCCATCTATGGAGGAAAGGTCAATGCCAATATCTCCTTAAGAGAATCTAAAGAATATATCGCAACGATCCGGCCAGGTATCTTCAGTCCTAAAATGCCCGGCGAGAAAAAAGGCGGAATCGTGATGGAAGCTTCTCCACTCCAGGGAGCGGTCGATCTCAAGAAATTCATCGAATATATCGAAGCTCCGATCACGGGAGAGGATATCACCCAGGCAGAGATTCTCATCTCGGTCGGTCAGGGGATCGGAGGCCCCGAACATATCCCATTGTTTGAAGAATTGGCAAAAAACCTGGGAGGAACAATCTCCTGCTCCAGGCCCGTGGTGGACCGAAACTGGCTACCCAAAGAGCGACAGGTAGGAATCTCCGGAAAGACGGTAAAGCCCAAAATC
The DNA here is from genome assembly GCA_020059605.1 of Deltaproteobacteria bacterium. GTDB lineage: Bacteria > Desulfobacterota > BSN033 > BSN033 > UBA1163 > RBG-16-49-23. The sequence continues at coordinate 20,632 of JAGVBT010000032.1, read as the reverse complement.
TACATTGCCGTCGGCATCAGCGGCGCCTTCCAGCATGTCACTGCGATGCGGGGATCGGATACGATCATCGCCATCAACAAGGATCCCCGCGCCCCCATCTTCGGTGTGGCTGATTATGGGATCGTGGATGATTTTCAGAATGTCATTCCGGTATTGAAAGAAAAAATAAAGGGATGAGCAAGAGGGACGTCCATAAATTTATAAGATCATTATTCCCTGGCAATACCTTCCGCGTCCTTCTGATATGGTTTATCCAACTGATGAGGCAGTGGCGTGAAGTTCGTGGCTGATGAAAGTGTTGATCAGCCCAATGTCACACGTCTTCGGAAAGAAGGACATTCGGTGCAGTATAGGGCTTTCAGTGTCATCACTCCTGGTGGCATTCGTATCCGAAAACCCTTTAATTGACGATCACACCTATTCAGGGCCACCCTTTTAAAAGGCACCTTTCAAAAGAAGAAGCACCCCGAAAAAAGGGATATCTATATAAGAAAATTGTCCAGACTTCCCCGACGAAATCCTCCAAGTTTTCAGAGAGCATATTGACCATTCACATTGAATCCAATGAAGTACCCCGCAGCAGAGCTGCGGGGTATCCAATTCCTTAAAAAAAACTTTCCTCCCTCTTGATGCCTGCCTGCGCGAAGCCGCTTCGGCGAAGGCAGGGGGGAGGTTGAGGGAAAGGATCTTGTAGCTGTCGTGGAGATGGACATGTGCGGAGTGGATGCGATTCAGTTCCTCACCGGTTGCACCTTTGGAAAGGGCAATCTTATCCACAAGGATTACGGCAAGATGGTCTTCAGTTTTTACGACCGCTGGAAAGGCACGGGGTTTCGAATGCTTTTGTGTCCGAATGTTTCGGGCGACCTGGGTTCGGAGCTTCGGGGCCTGATGAAGAAAGCGGAGGAAGGGACGGCCAGCGAAGAGGAACGTACCCGGATTCAGTTCTTGAGAGAGAAGCTACAGGATAGATATATGAATTCAGACCTGGAGGAGATGTTTATCGTGACGGAAACCGCTTCACCCGCGCCGAAGCCTGCAAGGATTCTACAGAGCCTGCGATGCGAAGCCTGCGGGGAGATGGCCATGGAATCCAGAACGAGGCGTTTCGGCGGAAAGACCCTCTGCCTCCCCTGTTTCGAAAAAGTGGAGCAGAAAGCCTGAGAGATGGGACGATTTAGTTGATGGTTGATCGTAAAAGGTGCGGTGAAACGGAAAAGCGGTCGAGGGATGCGAGATCAGAATTGAAGGTTGACCGTGATGCTCTTTCGCTGGGTGAAGCTCTCGAGCATCCCTTCGAGGGAGTATTCCCGGCCGAAGCCGCTCTGTTTGAATCCGCCATACGACTGGCCCGGAACAATGCCCACTCCCTGGTTGACCTGGACCCATCCTGATTCGATCTGATGGGCTGTGCGAAGGGCCTTCCCGATATCGTGCGTCCAGACGAAGGCAGCCAGCCCGTAATGGCTTTCATTGGCCATACGGATCGCCTCTTCCTCCTCCTTCCAGGGAATGGCAACCAGCACCGGTCCGAAGATCTCCTCCCGTGCAATCCGCCACTCATTGCTGACATTGCCGATGATCGTAGGTTCCATGAAATAACCCTGTGCCAGCGGCCCTTCGGATGGCGGCAGGCCTCCTGTCAGAAGGATCGCCCCTTTCTGCCGCAGCCCCTCTTTTACAAAGGAGCAGACCTTCTCAAACTGGGTCTCGTTGATGATCGCGCCCATGTCCGTTGACTCATCGAGTGGGGCGCCGATCTTAATGCTTTTCAATTTTTTTACTAGCTTCTCCAGAAAAGAGTCATAGATCGACTCGTGAAGAAAGAGTCTCGATCCCGCTGTGCAGGACTGGCCCTGCCTTGTAAATCGCATGGCCAGAAAGACTCCCTCCACCGCCTGCTGTTCGTCCGCATCGGGAAAGACGATCTGGGGACTCTTTCCGCCCAGCTCCAGGGTGACCGGCATGATCCTCTCGGCGCCAGCCTCCATGATCGTCTTGCCGATCTCACGGGAACCGGTAAAAGAGAGCTTTCTTACCAAAGGATTCTTTGCCAGGGGAATACCGCATTCGGACCCTGTTCCTGTGACCACATTGAGCGCCCCCGGCGGAAGGAATTCAGAACATATCCGGGCCATCGCCAGAACGGCGAGTGGAGCCTCCGAAGATGGCTTGAGAACAAGAGTATTCCCAGCGGTGATCGCCATGGCAATCTTCAGAGCGGCGAGGCCAACGGGCGAGTTCCAGGGAATAATCCCTCCCACCACACCGATGGGTTCCCTCCTCGAATAACTGAGCAGGTTTTCCCCGAGAGGAACGATTTCTCCTTTTATTTCGCTTGCGACCCCACCGAAGTAACGGAAGATATCCGCGGCAAGCATGGCTTCGGGCCGTGACTGGGTGCGTATGGCATTGCCTGTTTCAAGGGCAATGATTTTCGCAATCTCTTCGGCTCTAACTTCGATCGCCTCGCCAATGCTGATCATCGATCTGCCCCGATCGCGTGGACTCACTTTCTTCCAGGTTTCAAAGGCCCTAAAAGCCGAAAGGACGGCACGTTCCACATCCTCTGTTTTGCCGCGAGGCACTTCTCCGACGATCGTCCCTTTGCGGCCCGGGTTTTCGACCGGAATGGATTGTCCGCCCAAACTCTCAACCCACTCCCCATTGATCAGCATCCGCTGATAACCCACATCCATTACTCTCGGCCTCCTAACTGCTGATGGTATGGTTGGCGAGCTTCTCCAGGACCATAACGATCGAAGAATGGTCCAGTTCGCTCCCTCCCTGTGCGGCCAGGGCATTGAAGAGCTCCTGCGCGGTGGCTGTATTGGGCAGGCTCAATCCCATGCTCCGAGCGGACTGAAGGGCTATATTCAGGTCCTTTTGATGCAGCCGGACACGGAAACCGGGATCAAATTTGCGTTTGATCATTCGTTCGCCATGCAATTCGAGGATCCGGCTCTGTGCAAATCCTCCCAGCAGGGCCTGACGGACATTCATCGGATCGGCGCCTGCCTTCGAAGCAAAGAGAAGGGCTTCCGCGACCGCTTCGATGGTCAGGGCGACAACAATCTGGTTCGCCACCTTGCAGGTCTGCCCGTCTCCGTTGCCTCCGACACGGACGATGTTTTTACCCATCAATTCAAAGTATGGCTTGATCTGGTTAAACACCTCTTCCTTTCCCCCCACCATAATCGAGAGGGTGGCATTCTCAGCCCCGACCTGCCCCCCTGAAACGGGCGCATCCAGCATCTCCACGCCCTTTGCCGCCAGCCGCCGGGCGAATTCCTTGGTCGCAATCGGCGAAATCGAGCTCATATCCACCACGATCGAGCCCGGTTTTAACCCTTCTGCCACACCCTCCGGACCGAAGAGCACTGCCTCCACATCGGGCGTGTCGGGAACGATGATGAAGATGATCTTCGATTTCTGCGCCACCTCCCTGGCACACACGCATCTCCCTGCACCCAGACTGCATAAATGCTTCACTGATTCCTCAACCAGATCACAAACATGAACCGTGTGACCCGCCTTCACCAGATGACTTGCCATGGGCTTCCCCATAATCCCTAAACCAATAAATCCAATTTCTGCCATCTTTCCCTCCTATGCGTTAAGATAAGGTTTAATCCATTTCAGTCCGTCTTCTGTTTTTCCTTTTGGAATATATTCACAGCCGATCCACCCGTCATAACCCGCCTCGTCAAGAAAATTGAAGAGATTTCCAAAGTTGACCTCCCCTGTCCCTGGCTCGTGCCGCCCCGGAACGTCCGCAATCTGAATATGTCCGATCCTGCCGAGGTTGCTTAAAATCGTCTTAGTCAGATTTCCCTCCATGATCTGCATGTGGTAGACATCGTATTGAAGATAAAGATTGGGATGGCCAACCTCTTCAAACAGCTGAAAAACATCCCGGGTGCGGACCAGATAGAATCCGGGGACATCCTGATTGTTGAGTGTTTCGATGAGCAGCCGAATCCCCGCCTTCTCGAGGGCCTCTGCGGCAAACCGGAGATTATCGACCAGGGTCCGGCGAAGCTTCTCCAAGGGAATACCCGGAGGGACCTTGCCGACCAAACAGTTGAGGCGTGGACATCCCAATGCCCTCGCATAGTCTATCGCCGTTCCCACTCCATCCCGGAATTCCCCCTCTCTCCCGGGAAGGCATGCGATGCCCCGTTCCCCTGCCTGCCAGTCGCCGGCCGGAAGATTGTGTAACACCTGGACAAGTCCATACTGATTCAACCGCTCCACCAATTTCTCCTTCCCCCATCCGTAGGGAAACAGATATTCAACCCCTTTAAATCCTGCTATGGCCGCGCGTTCAAATCGGTCTAAAAAATCGACCTCATTAAAAATCATCGTGAGATTGGCGCTAAATTTTGGCATATGTTCCTCCGTAAAAATCAACCCGGTTTCTTTGTGGCGATATTTTTAAAGATCTCCCAGCTTTTCAGAAGTTCAAGGGCCCGTTCTAACTGATTATCAACCGGCTTCTTTTCCTTGGCCTCTACCTTTAGCTTCTCCTTCTCCTTGACATCGATCAAATGCCGTTCCAGATCCTTCTCCGTGGGTTGTTTCGGGGGGGGCGCCACTTTCTCCTCCTCGGGAAGCGCCGGTTTGATGATGATGTCAGGCACAATGCCCTTGGCCTGGATGGAACGGCCGCTGGGAGTGTAGTACCGTGCGGTGGTAAGCCTGAGTCCTGAACCATCCTTCAGGGGAAAGATCGTCTGGACCGACCCCTTCCCGAAGGTTTGCGTCCCGAGAACAATTCCACGGCCATGATCCTGGATCGCCCCGGCCACAATCTCTGCGCCGCTGGCGCTCCCTCCATTAACCAGGACGACCAGCGGATAACGGGCAAGACCATCCCCCTGCGGCTGGGCGTTGAACCTCATCTTATGTTCTTCCCTTTTCCCCTCGATGGAGACGATCAAGCCCGATTCAATGAAACGGTCTGCCACTTTCACCGCCTGGTCCAGTAGCCCTCCCGGATTGTTCCGGAGATCAAGGATCAGGCCCTTGAGTTCCCCCTTGGCATCCTCCTCCAGCGCTTTGACCGCTTTCTGAAAATCATTATTCGTCTTTTCCTGGAACTGGAAGAGCCGGACATATCCGTACTGTTTCTCCAGCAATTCATATCGAACGCTCCGAATGGGTATGACATCGCGGGTCAGGGTATAATCCCTGGGGGCGGTCAACCTCTCCCTCATAATCGTGATGGTCACCTTGGAACCTTTCGGTCCCCTTAACCGCTTGACAGCCTCAAGGAGGTTCAGATTCTTGGTGGACTCCCCCTCGATTTTGAGGATCTGATCTCCCGCCTGAATGCCGGCTTTAAATGCAGGGGTATCCTCAATGGGAGAGACCACGGTGAGCACCCCGTCTCTTAAGGTGATTTCGATTCCCAGCCCTTCAAACCGGCCTTTGGTCTCCTCCTGCATCTCTTTATACATGGCCGGCGGCAGAAAGGCCGAATGGGGGTCCATGGTCTCAAGCATCCCCTTGATCGCTCCGTAGATCAGGTCCTTCGATTTTGTCTCCTCCACATACTCCCTTTGCAGGAGACTTAAAACATCGGTAAATACTTTCAGGTCCTCATAGGTGGAATTGGAGAGGGCGGACACCTTGTGAAACCTGCCCAATCCGACGGTCACCCCTAAAATAAAGACCAGAATGATGACCGAGACGATCTTCAGATTTCTGATCCCTTTTCCTTTTGACATATTATCCTCCTTAGGTATCAATTACCCCGTCGGAAAGCCTCACTGGTCGCCCCGTGTGAACTTTCCAGTCAGATAAGTCGAAAACTTTCTAATGGGGTTTATCCCTTGTACCCCTGAAATTCCCAGCGGGGTTTCTGTTCGGCTCATTCTTTTCCGGAAGTAAGGACTTTATCCGGCTGCGAAATCCAATTCATCGGATCCTGTGCCTTTCCCTGATGCCGGACCTCGAAGTAGAGGCAGGGTCCTTTGAGCGACCCCGCGCTGCCCACTAAAGCGATCACCTCGCCCTGAGCCACTTCCTCCCCTGCCTTCTTGAGCAACTGGGAACAGTACCCTGAGACGGTAAAGACGTGGCCTCCGTGGTCAATGATGATGATATTCCCAAACCCTTTGAACCAATCGGCATAGAGTACTTTCCCGGGAAGGACAGCTCGAATTTCAGATCCCATCTCTGCCTGAATTTCAATCCCGTTCTGCCCCCTCTCCTTAAAAAGACTGATCACCTTTCCTTGAATCGGAGGGGTCAGTTTTCCCTTGAAGTCTTCGGGTTTCGATTTTCCGTAGGAGAGGGTAGACCTCTCACGCTCCAGTTTCTGAACAAGTTCCTGGAGGCTCCTGGCCCTTTCCTCCAGTTCCCGGATGAGCTTCTGATAGACGACCTTTTGGTTCTGGACCGACTTGAGCAGGTCCTGCCTTTGTTTCCTGATCTTCTGAATCTCGGTTTTCTTCTTCTCCACTTGGGAGATATTCCGTTCCCATTGGCCTTGGTCCCGGGTCAACCCCTCCCGATATTGCTCCTTCAGCATCACCTGTTGCCGGTAGGTTTCAACCAGACGGGCATCCGAATCGATGATCACCCTGAAATATTTATCGATCTTCCAAAGATCGGGAAAAGACTCCGAGGTCAGGAGTATGGTCTCCGGAGGCGTCCTCCCCATCTTGTAGAGGGCCGTCAGTCTGGAGAAGAGCTCCCCCCTGATCCGTTCCAATCCGCTGTTGAGTATGGCGATCTGGCTCCTGGTCTGATGGAGCCTTCCCTTGATCTGAGACAGCTGTTTTTCCATCTGTCTCAACTCTTTCTCTTTCTGATAAAGTTCGGTCTCGAGGGCGTTGAGGCTTCCGAGGATGGAAGATTCCCTTCCCCGGATCTGCTTCTCCTTCTCCCTGGTTACGGAAATCTCTTTTCGAATCTCCCTGAGGTCTTTCCTCTTCTGAGAGATATCCTTCTCAATCTGGTCCTTCCGGCCTGCCCCGAGTTCGGAGAGATTGCTGAGAAGGGTCAACCCCAGGATGATCCCGAGGATGAGAGCCTTCCTTCCTCTTCCCATCAGCCATTTACCTCCCGTATCTTAAAAACCTCATGGAAGCGAGGAAACTTCCGAAGAGACCGAGAACCATTCCTCCCAGAAGGATCCTTGCGATCGTCTCCCAGGGCAGAAACAGGATGGGGATGCCTGCCAGCCAGCCCTTCATCAAAGGGGTGATGGCGACGAGGACGACCTGATACAACAAAAAGAGAAGACCCGCAGCCATGCATGCTCCCAACAACCCCTGAAAGAACCCTTCCATATAGTACGGGATCTGGATGAAAGCGGGACTGGCCCCTGACATCTGCATCGCCTCGATCTCCTCCTTTCGGGAAGAGATGGTCAGTTGAAGCGTATTGGAGATGATGAAGATGATGGCGGCAAGGAGGAGGCCGCCTAAAATCCACTGGGTGACCCGGGCCAGCTTGACGATCACGGAGAAGGTCTCGATCCATTCCTGGCCATACTGGATTTCTTCGATCTGGGGAACCCCTTCCAGACCAGAAACGATCTCTTCGATCTTTGTCCGACCCCAGTAGTCCTTCTTCAAACGAATCTCAATGGAGGAGGGAAGAATCGCTGGTTGAATTCCTTCGAGAAGGTTCTTCTGTCCGCCCAATCTCTCCTCCATAAAAGCCATGGCATCAAAAGGAGATATATAGTTCACCGTCTCCACCCCGTCGAGTTGGCGGATCCTCTTTAATAGTTCTTCCACCTCGTCTAAGGAAATTCCCCTTTTCAGATAAGCGATCGCCTCGAATTTCTCCTCCCAGACCTTCAGAAGGGAGGCGAGGTTAAAGGCGATCAGAGAAAAGGATGAAAAGATGAGCAAGGAGATTCCGATGGTCGCAATGGCGGTCAGGTTGGGGAAGAGGTTCCCCCTCATATTCCTAAAGGTTCGTCTCATTGCGTAGCCTAAAAAAGAGAGCATGCCTCGGATCACACTCCTTCACTTTGTTCCACAACCCCTCTCCCCCCCGCCGAAAGGGGAATCATCCGGTGGGGATAGCGTTGGACCAAACTTGTATCCTGGGTGGCAAAGACAATCGTGGTCCCCTTCTGATGAAGTTCAGAAAATATCTCCATCATCTCTTCGGTCATCCGGTTATCCAGAACGCCGGTGGGTTCGTCCGCCAAAAGGAGTTGAGGATCGTCGACCAGGGCCCTGGCAACCACCACCTGCTGTTTCTCTCCCGCTGAAAGGGAGAGTATCGAATCCTTCTCCCTCTGTTGAAGGCCCACCCGCCTCAGGGCGCCGGAAACCTTCCCTTCGATCTCATTCGGCGCATGACCTTTAACTTCCAATGGGAAGGCCACATTCTCCATTACATTTCGATTCTCCAGGAGTTTAAAATCCGGAGAAATGATCCCCATCGTTCTTCGCAGCCGATGAATCTTTTTAAACCCTGGCCGGGTGAGACGGATTCCATTGACGATTACCTCTCCGCTGCTCGGCTTTTCAGCGCCGAAGAGAATACGAAGGAGGGTGCTCTTCCCCGAACCGCTCGGACCGGCGACGAACACGAACTCCCCTGCCTGGATCTCCAGATGAAGATCCGAGAGGACAGTGATCCGGCTGGGGTACGTCTTCGAGATAGAGAACATTTGTATCATTTAGTCCAAACTAACACGAACCCCTTTTTTTTTCAAGAAAACCGCAAGATCGTTCTCCGAGAGCAAATCGAACAGAGATGTAATAGAAGTGATGGTCTGGCTCGACGAGTCGTTTTAGTTTGATAAACAAAAAAGGGGTAAATCCTGTTTAATCCCTCTTCAACTTCAGATTCTTAAACACATCTCCCAGGGTCCCGAGTTTTCCGTTTTTGTCCTCTTTCTCCAGAAACTTTCGGTAGTCCTCCCGATCCTCTCTTTCTTCCATGGCTCTCTGCGACAGCCTGATCTTTCCCTTTTCGTCGATGGAGACGATCTCAACATGAATCTCCTTCCCCCTCGGGAACCTCTTCTTCACCTCTCCCTTTTCTGAAGTTCGCAACTCCTCATTGGGAAGCAGTCCTTTCACCCTTCCTCCGAACTGGGGGAGACGCACAAAGAGGCCATAAGGCTTAATGTCTTCAACAACCCCCCTCAGGACCTGTCCTGCCTCAAGACGCACCTTGTCCGGGCCGTCCTTTTCAATCATATTTCTCTTGACACCCACCTCTTTGATCGACAGTGAGATTCGGCGGGTCTCTGAATCAATTCCCATGACCAGCACATCGACCGGGTCCCCTTCCTTAAGCAGCCGGCTGGGGTGGGAGAGACGCTCGTAACTGATCTCGGAGATGTGGACCAGTCCATCGACACCCGGCGCCACCTCTACAAAGGCCCCAAAGTCCATGAGCCTTGAAACTTTACCACGGATGATCTCTCCTTCCTCAATTCCAAGGCCCTTCTCCCAGGAGTCCGGTTCGAGGGCTTTGATGGAGAGGGAAATTTTTGGCTTTCCCTCCTTGTCCGGTTCCATCTTCAGGACCTTGACGTTCACCGCCTGGCCGGGTTTTAAGACTTCGGAGGGGTGATTGATTCTTCCATGAGAGACCTCCGAAATATGGACCATTCCTTCAAGCCCACCTAAATCGACAAAAGCACCGAAGTTGGTTAGCTTCGTTACCTTTCCCTCGCATTCCAGATCGGGTTTCAGTCTCTCCAGTGTCTCCTCCGATTTCTTCTCCCGTTCCTCTTCGAGAAGCGCACGCCGGGATACGATAATATTTTTCCCCCTCTCTTTGATCTCGATAATGCGGAACGGATATCTTGCTCCGAGATGCTCCTCCGGTTTTTCGCAGAACACCGTGTCGATCTGGCCTAAAGGGCAGAAGGCGCGAATGCCCGAAAAATCGATCTCAAAGCCTCCTTTGTTAACACCCGAGACTTTCCCTTCAACAGGGGTAAGGTTTTCTTTAGCCTCCTCCAGGACTTCAACGAGGTCCGCACCCTGAATCTTCATCCCCTTGGTGAGATGGATCCCTTCTTTGGTCGAGGCCACCCGCATCTCCACCCGGTCTCCGGGCTTAACTGTCAGGTTCCCTTTTCCATCCAAAAATTCGCCAATATCGGCGATCCCTTCGCTCTTCCCACCCAGGTCTACGAAGATGGTGTCTTTGCCGATCTTTGCAACCACTCCAGTTATCCTCTCTCCAGGGCGAACCTTTCGGCCCGAATCTCCATAGCTGGTTTTTAAAAGCTCCTCAAAACTGATCTCTTCGTTCATCTCTTTTTCTGCCATTTTCCCCCCTTGCACCTGCTCTTCGGATGGCCTATTATAACTTTTTCCAAACCTCTTAGAAAGGGCTTGTGACTCACTTCTTGATGAATTTCGGCTTGACTCAAGAGGTCGTCTATGACAAATTATCATACACATAGGTAACACCATCCCTAAAATTAACCCTGTTATGATCCGCGCTGATGAGGGAAGGACGATGATAAATCTAAAAGACAAGCTTTCGCATCTCACTTTTCGGGAAGCATGCAAGCTCCTTGGGCCTGAAGGAGGACGTTTGATAAGGGAAGGAGGAAAATATGACGTTGACATCGCTGAGCAGACGACCTGGGGGGAGAATCTGTTCAGGGTCAATTGGGGCGATGCCATCGTCACTTTTTCTCTAACTTCTGAAAAGCCAAAATCTCTTCGTTTCGGTTGCAGCAAATGCACAACCGCATGTGAGCACCTCGGGGCCGCATTCTCTCTCATCCTCGAGGAAAAACTGGCATTAGGGCTTTCCGCTCCGCCGCCGGAGCGAAGGCCGGTTGAAAGCCTGAAGGACCATGAGCTTATAAAAATGGCCATCGAGGAAAGGCTGGAAAGAGCCAGAGCCGAAAAAATGAAACTGACCCCCATGAGCAGGAATGAATTGTGGACAGATTACACCGTAACCAATCACGCTTCAGGGAAAAGCTACCGCGTTGCCCTGATGGGCTGGAAAGAAGGGGAGTCATACTGTTCCTGCCCTGATTTTAAAAAGAATACCCTCGGCACCTGCAAGCATATTCTCTATGTCATTGAAGCGGTCAAAAAACGATTCGGTCAAAAAGAGAGAAATACCCCTTACAGGATTAAGAACCTGGCAGTTTATCTTCGATACGGTGATGAAACGGAGTTACGGCTTCTGGTTCCGGATAATCTCGATCGCCATCTTATGGCTCTCATTCGTCCCTTCTTGAGCCGCCCCATCCAAAACGTAAAGGATCTATTGGAGCGAATTAAGAAAATAGAAAGTCTGGGGCATGAGGTTATGATTTATCCCGATGCCGAAGAATATGTTAACAAAAAACTTTACCTGGAGCGGATTAAAAATCAAGTCAATGAAATACGCAAAGACCCGAAGAATCATCCTCTACGAAAGACGCTCCTCAAGACAGAGCTTCTTCCCTACCAACTGGATGGAATTGCCTTTGCCGTAGGGACCGGAAGGGCTGTTCTTGCGGATGACATGGGACTCGGCAAGACGATCCAGGGGATAGGGGTAGCCGAGTTGCTTGCCCGGGAGGCAGGGATTTCAAAAGTCCTTGTGGTCTGTCCGGCCTCTGTGAAATCCCAGTGGCGCCTGGAAATGATACGCTTCTCAGACCGAAGCCACCAGGTTGTCCTTGGATCGGCCAGGGAAAGGGCGGCTCAATACGACCGTCCGTGCTTCTTTACGATCTGCAATTACGAGCAGGTCCTCCGGGATCTTCTTGCCATTGAAAGAGTTAAATGGGATTTCATCATCCTTGACGAAGGGCAAAGGATCAAAAACTGGGAGGCCAAGACAAGCCGGGTGATCAAGGCCCTCAAATCTCCGTTTGCCCTGGTTCTTTCGGGAACTCCATTGGAAAACCGTCTTGACGAGCTTTATTCCGTTGTCGAGTTTATTGACGAGCGGCGTCTTGGGCCGGCATTCCGTTTTTACAATCGTTACAGGGTCGTCGATGAAAAAGGGAAAGTGCTTGGATATAAGCATCTGGATGAATTGAGAGAAAGGCTGAAGCCCGTTCTCCTCCGCCGAACGAGGAAAATGGTCATGTCGGAATTGCCTCAAAGAACCACGGAGATCAAAAGAATTCCCCCCACCGGCGAACAACTCGATCTTCATAACGCGCAGATGAGGATTATTAGAACGATCATCTCCAAAAGGTATATTTCGGAGATGGACCTCCTGCGATTACAGAAAGCTCTGTTAATTTGTAGAATGGCGGCAAACAGCACCTTCCTGGTGGATAAGGTGCCACCCGGTTATTCCAGCAAACTTGTAGAGTTTGAAAATCTGATCGATCAGCTCATTGAAGAGGAAGACCGAAAGATCGTCCTTTTTTCGGAATGGACGACCATGCTCGGTTTGATTGAGCCTCTCCTGGAAAAAAGGAAGGCCGGCTATGTGAGATTGGACGGCTCCATCCCCCAGAAAAAGAGGCAGGGGTTGATCCACGAGTTTCAAAGAAACCCTGACTGTAAGCTCTTTATCACAACAAATGCTGGAGCCATAGGTCTCAATCTGCAGGCGGCCAATACGGTCATCAATGTGGACCTTCCGTGGAATCCGGCGGTCCTTGAGCAAAGAATCTCCCGTGTTCACCGGATGGGACAGAAACGGCCTGTTCAAGCCTTTCTCCTTGTGACAGAAGAAACCCTTGAGGAAAAGCTTCTGGGAACCCTTTCAGCCAAACATGAATTGGCCCTTGCTGCGCTCGACCCGGACTCCAAGGTAAAGACAGTCGATCTTGCCAGCGGCATGGAGGAGCTGAAGAGGAGATTGGAGATCCTTCTGGGAGCAAAACCGGATGCGGCTTTGGATGAAAGCCAAAAAGCAGAAATCGAGAAGGAAGCGGAAAGACTGGCTCAAAAAGAAAAGATCGCAAGTGCCGGCGGCCAGCTTCTGGGTGCGGCCTTTGCGTTTATCGGAGAGATGTTTCCCAAAAGAGAAGAGAGAGAGCAGACTCTTCAACTGACGGAAACGCTCAGGAAACGCCTCTCTGAGTGCCTCGACAAGGATGAAGAGGGGCGTTTGAAAATGACTATCACCCTCCCGGATGAATCCGTCCTGAACAATTTCGCCAAATCCCTGGCCCAGATTCTTGGGCCCTCAGATTGGAGATCTTAGAAAATGCGAGGTTCGAATTGGCCAAGAAAAAGAAGTTGCCCGATAAACATCAAATATGGATCGATATCCGAAAAAGATACCATCTTTCACATGCCAAAATCCAGATGGCGAGAGAATGCCACTCCTCACAGGCCGCGAGGAAACGAGCGGTCCTCGTGCAGGCGCATGTTCTCTATTGAGACGTACCTATTCATCTCTATGCCGCCTTGGCCGCTACACGAGGAGCCGGGGCACCCTGCAAAAAGCCTTGCGCACTCAGGTCTTCATCAACTTCTGGCCAATGGATCCCGTATCCCGCCCCTGCAATACGCCAATTCGCCCGTTGCGCAGGTGTCGCATGGAGCAGACGGGGGTACCATGCCAGGGGGACAGTTATCGTTCGGCCATCGTAAAGGTCAACACTGATCGTGTCGTCAGTGACGCGCACGTCCATGACACGCTCGCCTGCTTTAGGCTCCAAAGTAGTCATTCCATGCCTCCAATAATTCTTTCTGGTGTTCGGTAGTGAGAGCCTCCAGTTTCCTGAGTTCCCTCGCCGGAAACCCAAGATTATATGCCAGGGCCACCGGTTTGAGCCAAAACTTCGCGGAGAAGTCGTCCCTGTCAATATGCACGTGTGGTGGTTCGTGCAAATCGTGACTGACAAAGTAGAACCTGTACGGTCCTTCTCTTAAGACGGCTGGGGACATTTCAATGGCCCTCATCTATTCTCGTAGCGAACAATTATTATACTGCGATTTATAATTTCTTATAAATCTTATCAACTTGAGCGCCTTTTGTCAATGAGAGCCACTCACACTTCCCAAGGTGAATCTTTATCGAAGTCATTGAATTTCATTTTGGCTCTTATGAATTGAAGATTTTCACCCGAAGAGAGAATGCTCGGCATAACCGGCTGTCAATGGAGCATAGTGGAATTGCCAGCTCGAGTTGATGCGGTGGTTTGGCCTTTCTTTAAATCAATCCTGCTTCGGGCACAACTGTGTAAAAAACAGGGCAACACCCATGCGTGTCTTTAAGGAACCGTGAGGCATTCCGGTCTGGGCCACTATGAGAATATCCCGTTGCGCCGTCATCAACCTTTTTATCATTAGCCGGCAACGCATCCGATGCACCCCGCACCGGGCATAAAAACCCGGCCGCGCCGCTATCCTTGTCATGCCCAATGCGGCCGATGCCCACACGGCGTCCCGATCAAAGAGTTCGAAATATCTTCCCACCTGAAACAGAACGACTCCACGGAAACGACGACGGAAAAAACCAAATTGGGTCCTGAGGCACACCCTCACTGAATCGGGGGGTTAGGCATCTCACTTGCGGCATCTGTCCCCCGAAGTTTCTTGAGGAGGTAGCGAGACGAGATTAAAAAGAGGATCAGAGGGCCAAGGCAAAGGAGATACCAGCCCAGAGATAGACCCCGTTGAAGCACAAACTCTTGGGGATCGTCGGGATCGAACCAGCAAGGATAGGATCTGCCGAGTTCATATCGGGCAAGTTTCTTCTCTGCGGATTTTTCCCGGCTCGACAAAAACGCACCCTTCGCAAGGGAGCCCGCTGACACAATCTCTTTCCCCTTCACATCGTAGCGCACCGAAACCAGCGGTTCGTAAATCCTGCTTTTTGTTCTGCCCGTGCTTCCCGTGCTCCAACGTATCTTCTTATCGATCATCGTGCAGGTGGTTTTTTCATACGCGGTGAACTTTCGAACATCCTTGACTACAATGGAAGCGAGAAAAAGCATGACCGCAAGGCATGCGACAAAGGCAATCGACATCGCATAAACCATCCCTCGGGGGGGATTCGCGTCATACCATGAAACATCGGGAGAGCGTTCAAAACACTGCCTTTCCCGCCACCGGATGAACCGGGGGAGAAGGATCAGGAAAAGGGGAACAAACAGGAGGTAGCCGAGGATCAGGATCTCCAACCATCCAAGTCCAATTCTGCCGACTGTAAACAGAATCCTGGCGTGACTCTGTCTTGAGCGCACTTCGATGTCGGACTGAATCCCCTTTGTTTTGCCGTCCCAGGCGATCGATGCATGGTTGATGACGATTGTTCCTGCGCTTCCCGACAGGGTGACGAGTTCCACCACAAAACGCCGCTCTTCTCCCGGGTCCACCATCCCGTCCCATCGCAGGACTCGATGCTCGAGATCATAGGAGAGTTCCGGAGCTGAAGCCAGCATGGCGCCTGGGGAGTCAACCGGATTCCACAACGCGATGGACTCCGGCCGCTTGCCGCCGGTGTTGCGGAGGATGATTTCATATTCGGTGGTATCCCCCTCGCGGGTCTTTTGATTTGGGCCAAGCATCACCGACTGGCTGAAATCGGCTCCCTCCATGGTTGAGGAATCCCTCTTCTGCGCTTCTGCGGTTTCAGCTTGCCGGTAGAAAAAACCCAAGAAAAAAAATATGCTCAGGGCCAAAAGGTAATGGATGCATCTCAAACGGTTTGACGTACAATGAAGCCTCATGTTTGTGTCCGCCTTTCACTTGATGACCGTGGATATCTCATCTGTCAACACGAGGATATCTTCTATCCGCCGCCCTACCTTTGGAAGCGGCACCACCGGCATCCGCCGCACCTCGCCAATCCAGAGCTCACGGCTCGTATAATGGGTTTTCCTTTTACTCCCCAGGAAAAGGAAACGACTACGCTGGGAATCAAGAACGGTTTTTTCTCGGATTCCCAGCCCCGCGTAACGGTGCCGGCTTGTTCCGGTATCCTTGTACAACTCCAATACCTTACCGGAACGCTTCTCGGTTCTTTTTACATGGACTGTAAACGGCCCAATGGTTCGGTCATATTCTCTGACTTGAGAGGCCCCATGCTGGTCCTCGATGGCAAGCGTCATGATATCGGTCCAGGTATAATCACTATCGGGAGGGACGCTCATCCAGCCCCGGCTGGCCAGACATAGGAATATACGTCGTCAAATCCTCCTGGGAGCAATCAACTGGGTATAGATCAAAATGACAGCAGCAAAGACAACTAATGCAGTCGGAGCTACGATTTCAGGAGTCATCGGTAATGCGTATGATAAGTTGTGAGATCTCGGATAAGGATGGATTGAAGGTACAAAAAAGGGGAGACTCTGTCAAGAAAAATCCACAAAGAATGGCCTTATCCTATGCCCCCACAAACTCCAACGATCTACCCAATGCAACGCATGAGCAATATGGGGAAGGCTCAATCTGACCATCAAATCGCAAGCCCTTACAAACTGGAAAAACGGGAAGCCCATAGCAGCGATTGACACCTCTGAGATATCGTAATTCACAGTCAATCGCTGAGCGCACCGAAACACTTCAGTTGCAGGCGCTTCGCTTGGCAACCCTGTCCCCAATAATTCCTTACTTAAGCGTTTTACTAAAACAACTCGTTTCATCAAATGGTTTTCGATGCCAAGCCCCATTGACAAATGATTTAAACTGGTGTTACTTTTTTCACAAATTGATAAAGTAATGCATGAAGCGTACCGGAGTGATGCTAATCATAGCGTTTTGGGGGTGATCATTTCTTACAAAACTGATTGAATGGAATTGTGCTATGAAAACTATCCTTGTCGTCGGATCAGCAGGTCAGATCGGGTCTGAATTAACCCCCGAACTTCGCAAACGGTATGGCAATTCCCAGGTCGTCGCAGGGATTCATAAGACCGAACCTCCAAGGGAATGGCTTGAGTCAGGTCCCGTGGAACGGGTTGACGTCACGGATAAAGAGCAACTCTCATCGGTCATCAAGAAATACAAGATTGACACGATCTACAACCTGGCTGCGCTCCTTTCGGTCGTCGGAGAGGCCAATCCCCTGGAAGCCTGGCACGTGGGAATGAATGGCCTCCTAAACGTCTTGGAGGTTTCCCGTGAATATCGGTGTGCGGTTTTTACACCCAGTTCCATAGGAGCCTTCGGACTCTCCACTCCCTTAGACAACACTCCCCAGGATACGATCCAGAGACCTCAAACGATGTATGGGGTCACCAAGGTGGCGGGTGAGCTTTTGAGCGATTATTATTTCAAACGATTTGGCGTGGATACTCGAAGCGTGCGCTATCCGGGAATTATCTCAAATGTGACACCCCCAGGGGGTGGCACAACAGATTACGCAGTCGAAATCTTTTATGCAGCCGTGAAAGAGAAGAAGTACACCTGCCCCATTCGTTCAAAAACATTTCTGGACATGATGTATATGCCCGATGCCCTTGAAGCAGCGATCCAACTCATGGAGGTCGATCCCTTCAGATTAAAACACCGTAACTCGTTCAACGTGACAGCGATGAGTTTTTGTCCTGAAATGATCGGAGCGGAAGTGAGAAGGCATATTCCTGACTTCGAGATAAATTACAGGATCGATCCCATGAAGCAAAGCATCGCTGAATCATGGCCAAACAAAATGGACGATTCCTGTGCGAGAGAAGAGTGGAATTGGAATCCGAGATATGACCTCCCGATGATGACCGAAGACATGTTGAAGGCCATCAAAAAAAAGGCCGAGGGGGGATTCATCTGAGATGTGGTCAAACCGAGACGAAACCGGCCCTGATCTGATGGAACGATGATCATGTTTCGAAGTATCTCAATGATAAGGAGGAAAGTCATTCTATGGTGGAAAAGATTCTAGAAAAGATCTCAGACGAGCTCGAGGATATTCGGAAAGCCGGCCTATATAAGGAAGAACGTATCATCCTGACCCCCCAATCCTCTTATATAAAAGTCAAACAAGGGCGAGTGATTAATTTCTGTGCAAACAACTATTTGGGCTTAGCCAATGATGCAAGGCTCATCAAAGCAGCCCAAGAAGGCCTGGAGCGGTATGGATTTGGGATGGCAAGTGTCCGTTTTATCTGTGGGACCCTCGATATCCACAAAGAGCTCGAATCAAAGATCGCCAAATATCTTGGGATGGAGGATGCCATACTTTATTCTTCCTGTTTCGATGCCAATGGGGGGCTTTTCGAAACGCTTTTGGGTGAAGGAGACGCTATCATTTCCGATGCCCTGAATCATGCCTCTGTCATCGACGGGATAAGGCTCTGCAAAGCCAGAAGGTATCGATATCAGAACAACGATATGAATGACTTGGAGGGTCAACTTCAGCAGGCCGAGAAAGATGGAGCCAGAATAAAAATAATTGCCACGGACGGTGTTTTTTCCATGGATGGGATCATCGCGAATCTTAAAGAAATCTGTGATCTCGCTCAAAAATATGAAGCATGGGTCATGGTGGACGATTCCCATGCTACAGGCTTTGTCGGAAAAACGGGAAGGGGTTCTCATGAATATCATGGAGTCTTGGGACAAGTCGATATCATTACGTCAACACTCGGAAAGGCAATGGGAGGGGCTTCGGGAGGATTTACGGCGGCCCGAAAAGAAATCGTGGAGCTATTACGCCAGCGGAGTCGTCCGTATTTATTCAGCAATAGCCTTGCCCCGGTCATCGTCTATACCAGTGTGAAGGTACTGGAGATACTGAGTACGAGCACAGAATTGCGAGACCGTCTCGAAGAGAATTGTGTTTTATTCCGGAAAGAAATCGAGAAGGTAGGGTTTAAAACGGTGGGAGCTGGACATCCCATCATTCCGATCATGCTTGGAGAGGCTAAATTGGCTGCAGACATGGCACGGGATATGCTGGACGAAGGGGTTTATGTCATTGGTTTCAGTTACCCTGTCGTTCCTAAAGGGCAAGCGAGAATTAGAACCCAAATGAGCGCTGCTCACACGAAGGACGATATCCTAAAGGCAATTCAGGCATTCAGGAAAGTGGGATGGAAGCACAATGTTATTAGCAGATAGTAATTTTTCGAAACACGACCTAAAAAAGTTTTATCTTCCTTTGGAATCGATACATTCAGGTTTTACCTACCGGAGGTGAAAGGGCAGAAAAGAAAGTGCTGTGGATGGCTTCCAGCGTCTTTTGCAGATCCTGGTTACGCACGAGGAAGTAGAGAGCCACTTCGGAGGGGCCGAACGAGATCATTTCAATGTTAACACTTCTTTTTGCGACAGCTGTGAAACATTTTCCGGCAATGCCCTTGCGGCGAAGAAGGCCCTCACCCACAATTCCCACAAGCGCTACGTCCTGGACTTTTTCCAGTCGCCTGTAAGGTCTCGGGCGCAAACCCTTGAGGGCATGGTATCCTTTGTCGATATCCTTTCCGGCCAGCAGAAGGCTGATGCAGGTCTGGGAGGTTACAACTGACTTGATGTTGATATCGTTCTCTGTGAGAGTGATAGAAACTCTGGCCAGAACACCTGGGCGGGCACCCACTCCGGAACTGTGGACTTTGAGGATGGCAATGTCCGTGTCATGCGCCACGCTCTTGATTAATCTTCTGGCCTTTGGACTCCGGGATGTGATAAGGCTCCCGGATGCATCCGGGTTCATGGTGTCCTTGACAGCAATATTGAGCTTCATTTTCCTCAAGGGCTCAATGGTCCGAGGGTGAAGGATCTTAGCCCCGAAATAGGAGAGCTCAGCCGCTTCGTCATAAGAAAGGGAGGGAATGAGCTGCGCCTCGGGAATGAACCTGGGATCTGCGCTCATGTAGCCGGGCACATCCTTCCAGACTTCCAGGATTTCCGCATCCATGGCCGCAGCCACCACAGCTGCGGAGTAGTCGCTTCCACCCCGTCCAAAGGTGGTAATGTCTCCCCTTTCACTAACCCCGAAAAAGCCGGGCACAAAAACGATCATCCCTTTTTTGAGCAAAGGGAGCAGATTCTTTTGAAGGTTTCGAGCGGTTATGGGTAAGTTGGCCGTGGCATCCCCGAATTTTCCATCTGTGATGAGTCCGATTTTGTGAGGCATGCGGTAGGTGGCCTGAAGACCACGGGAGTGGAGAGCGCTGGCAATCAAATCCGCGGAAAGGCGTTCCCCAAAACTACTGATCACATCCGCTATCTTCGGGGTGATCTCCTTGGTGAAATTTAGACCGTAATAAAGACGTTCAAGTTGGTCCAGATGGTCGTTTAGATTCCGGGTGTATTTCTGGTAGAACTTGCCCGTAGGGAGGATGTGCCGGGCCACAAGGATGTGTTTGTTCTTTAGGCGCCTGATGATGGAAGGAATAGCAGCATCGTCCCGTAGGGCTTCAGTCATGCCGTCAATAAGCATGTCTGTGATTCCGCTCAGAGCAGAAATGACGATGATATGCCCAGGCCCCCGTTCAGCGACCAAGGCAAGAATATCCTGGATGTTCCCTTTGCCTTTTAAAGAACCGCCACCAATCTTGATGACTTTCATCCGGGTCTCTCCTCATGGCTAATGCTTGTGCTCTTGTTCGGAATGCCATACTGGAACAAAAGAAGCAGATTTTAAAGGGTCTTCTGTTGTGCATAAATCCTGATCATACGGGCATGGGCAAACCGTTCCGTCAATAAGGGTTTGTTGCCGGAACGTCCTCCCCGGATTCCTTTTAAAAGGATCTCCGGGTTAATATCAATCGCCTGCCTTTTCAGGTTCGTCCCGATATCCATGCCGATGATGTAGCTTACCTTGTCTTTCT
>JAGVBT010000026.1 GCA_020059605.1 Deltaproteobacteria bacterium | reverse complement strand
AGCAGCTGCTATTTCATTATGACCCGCTATGAAAAAATCCGAATCGTCAGGATGCGCTACAATCAACGATCTCCTTGGAGGAAAGGTTAGACTATGGGCTACAAAAGAGTCTTTCAGCCGGTCATTTCAATCGATCTCATATTCCCCTCTTCCTTTTTACACAAAAAGCTTGACATGACCTCTTAGGGATAGCGGCTTGACATCATCTGCCAATAAAAATATAAACAAATGAACGATTATGTGGGCTGGTCTCCGAACAAGGCGAATTGGAATATGACACAAAAGACATTCACACAGCGTAAACAGATCCATCTGAAGAATTTTGACTACGGGTCACATGAAGATGTGTTTTTCATTACGATATGTACGGCTGACAAACAACCCTATTTTGCTGATCCGAAGATTTGCAAAATCGTTATCGATGAACTAGAATATCGGCGCGCAGAGAAAGAGATGAAATTATTTTGTTATTGCATTATGCCTGATCATCTTCACCTTCTCATTTCGCTGAATGAGAGTTATATAAGAGAGGCAGGTGCGTTCGGGGAACGCACCCTACAGGTTATGTAGAATCATACAAGAGGAGACCAAACATGATACGAGCGAAGCTATGGTTTCGTTGTGCAGCCATGCATGACCCGGTCACCCCAATGCTTGTTCAACCTGCTCTCATTGGCTGGGAGGCGAAGCAGAGACGGGTGGACCTTCATATCGAGCGGGCCTTCAATGGAGAGGAATTGGTCCGAAGAATGAAGGGATGGGTGACCGTTGACCCGTATCAGGTCATTGAGGTGGTGAAGCCCTACGGAAGGTTGAAGGTCCTGGATGATCGAGAGCTGGTGATTGAATTTGAGAAGGGCAAAGACCTTGAAGACCTTCAGAAGGCATTAAAAGAAAACTTCGGAAATGAAGTCGATGCCGAGTTGATCCAAAAAAAGTGACCCCCCTATGCTGAAGAGGTCACGCTTCGAGGAAATCCAGGATGGCCCGGTCTCTCACCGGGTTCGGCTGAAACAGGATCGTGTAATGGTTGGTTCCCTCGATCTCCACTAATTTGGCATCGGGGATCTCCCTGGCCATTCGATTCGCTACATCTTCGGGCAACACGAGGTCATCTTGTGCTAACATCCCGTTTGTTGCCCGGAGGATAAGGGTGGGACAGGACACCCGGGAGTAGAATTGAGTCGAATCTTCTTTTCGCAGATTGACCGCTTCCTCTTCAATATGTTTCGGATGGACCCGGGAACGGACCCCTCCCTCCACTTCTTCAACTTCGTATCGGAAATAAGTCTCCATATAAGAATTCCAGGGCTGTAAAAACGGGGTCTGCTTCATCATGGAGAGATAGGCTTCGAAAGAGGGAAAAACCTGCCCCAGACGATCCAAGGAAGGCTTGATTCCCACAAAGACCTTGGCCATCTGGGTATCGGAGAGCTTTCCTCCGCCATCCACCAGGATGAGGCGGTTGACTCTTTCAGGGTGTTTGGCGGCAAAGACAAGGGATATGAAAGCGCCCAGGGAATGGCCCATAAGCACTGGCCGTTCCAGACCCTGATCATCCATCAGGGCCAGAACGTCTTTGCAATGGCGCTCGAGGGAATATCCTGTATGAGGCTTATCTGAACGTCCTCTACCCCGGAGGTCCATGGCGATGATCCTGTGTTGGGGAGTTAGGGCCGAAGCCACACAATCCCAGAACCGGCTGTTGGCGGTCAAACCGTGAATGCAGAGAATGGATTTTCTTTTCCCCTCCCATACTGCCAATTGGATTTGGATTCCATCGCCTTTGGCTTTTATCATCTTCGGTCCGGACATCTTCTGCCTCCATCTATCATTTCTAACTGGTTCTCCTTTTGGAAAAGAACTCCTGGACTGTTCCTACGATCCCTTTGGGAAAGAAATAGACGATGATGATGAAGAGTAGTCCAAAGTAGAACAGCCAACGTTCAGAAAGCCTCGCAGCCATTGGGACCCCGGGCAGGATAGATCCGACGAGGACTTGAAGTTTCGGCAGAAATGCACGGGTGACCATTAAAAAGGCTGCTCCGAAAATTCCACCGTATAATGTCCCCATGCCGCCTACAATAACCATCAAGAGGACGTCTAACATGATGGAGACGCTTAAACTCGAATCAGGGCTTACATATCGCACCCAGATCGCAAAACACGCTCCCGCAACGGCAGCCACACAACTGGCAAAGGAGGAAGCGATCACTTGAAAGAGGTAGGTCCTGTATCCTAATGCAATGGATCGCGGCTCATTATCCCGAATGGATTGGAGAACCCGGCCCACGGGTGAATGGACGAATCGGAGCATAAAAAGGAAAAGGATCATGCAAATCAGGAGGATCAGAAAGTAACTCAGGATTCTCCCCGTGAGCTCAATTCCAAGGAAATGTCCAATGCTGTAATCGACGGCTAAGATCCCAGGAAGTTTAAAGCTGATACCATCATCTCCGCCGGTAATGGACCGGAGCTGGCTTGAGAGGATGAAGGCAAACTCCATAAATGCGAGAGTGACCATGGCGAAGAAGATCGCCCGAATGCGAAGAGAGAAGAGGCCGATTAATACAGAAAGAATTCCCGAAACGGCGATGGCGATTAAGAAGGCGAGCGCCAGATGACCATAAGAAATCCATCCCAGATTTCCCATGAAGATGCCGACAGAGTAACACCCGATTCCAAAATATAAGACATGGCCCAAGGAGACGATCCCCGTATATCCGAGAATCACATCATAGCTTGCCACCAATGCTGAAAAAATGATGATCTTTAAAACCACATCGAGCACCTCAAAAGAACGGAACATAAAAGGAGTGAAGACAAAGAAAGCCAGGAGGAGAATTCTAAGGAAGAAATAAGGATTTCTGAAGCGAACCCCTTTTTCTTCCAAGCGAAATTGTTGAACAGGATTCATTGTTTTATCCGATTGCAAGATGCAAATTTCAAAATTCAAGATGCAAAATGTTTTTAAGCCTTATTTAATTTCCAATTTAAAATTTGAAGTGTGATTCCATCAAGTTCCTTCTGAAAATAGTCCTGTTGGACGAATCGAAAGGATAACGACGAGAAGCAACATGGTAATGCCGAGCGCCGCCTTAGGCACCAGATAGGCCACATAGTTATAGGAGAGCCCGACCAATAGCGCACCCACCACAGAACCCGTGATGCTTCCAAGGCCTCCGATAATGGCTACGATTAATGCAAAAATAATGACCTCTCCTCCCATCGCAGGGTGAATCGATTTAACGAAGGTGGCCCACATTCCGCCTCCGATGGCGGCAAGAGCAGAGCCTACTGCAAAAACCCCTGTGAAATAACGATAGATATTGTGTCCCATCACCTGAACCATTTCAGGATTCTCCACGCCTGCCCTGACAATGGTTCCCAGTTTCGTTTTTCTAAGGATCATCAAAATAACGAAATAGATGATGAGCCCCATCGCAATGGCAATGAGAGGATACTTCGATACCACCACATCAAAGAGATCATAGGATCCCATAAAACTGATCGGAACCGGCATGACCTCGTCATTCGGCCCCCAGACAATGCGGACCAACTCTTCCAGAACAATCATTGCCCCGACGGTGATAAAGATTTGAAAAAGATGGCTTCCATAGACAGGACGGATGACCAACCGTTCAGTGATGACCCCCAATAAAGCAACGAGAAGTCCGGCGGTGAGAAGAGCCAGAAGGAAGATGGTGATATTCAAAAAGATGGATTCTGACCCGCCCCAGCCTGTCCATTGATTGATCAGCCCGAAAGAGGTAAAGCCAATATAAGCTCCCCAGGTGAAAAGGGCCCCATGGGCTAAATTGAGGACGCTCAGTAAGCCGAAGATCAGCGAAAACCCTGAGGCAACCAGAAAAAGGAGCATCCCCATCGCCAGTCCGGAGATCGTCAGGGTGATGTAGGTTTTGGGGCTGATCAACAGAAGGGGCGACAGAAAGATGGCAAAAACCATCAGCGTTGGAAACCATTTTTTCCATGGAGAGTCCATATCGTTTTTTCCCGAAGGTCTCGAAGCAGGCCTCCCACCCCACCCTCTCCCCCGAGGGGAGAGGGCAAGAGTAAGGGAAGTCTATCCTGAAATCCCTAAATACTTTTTCTTTAACTCCTCATTTTGGACCAACTCCTCCATCTGGCCATGGTGGACAGTCCTTCCATCGTCGAAGAGGTAGAAGTCGCTGCCGAGGCTGCTGGCCATATAAAAATTTTGCTCCACAAGAATCACCACCGTAAACTCCTTCAATTTATTGATTGAATCAATGAGGTGGTCAATGATAATGGGAGCCAATCCTTTGGAGGGTTCATCGATTAGAAGCAGTTCATTCCGGTTCACCAGAGGGCGGGCAATCGCGAGCATCTGTTTCTGTCCGCCGCTTAGATTACCCGCCGTTGCTTTCCAGAATTTCTTAAGATCGGGAAAAATGTGGAAGACGGTTTCCATCCTCTCCCGGGTCTTCCCATTCTCCTGATGCATGGCCACGCGAAAGTTTTCCTCCACCGTGAGAAGATTGAATATCCCTCGATCCTCTGGCACGAAGCCAATGCCCAGGCGGGATATCTCATAGGGTTTCATATGGTGAATGGCTTGCTCTTTAAATCGGATGGTTCCTTGAGAAGGGGAGAGCAATCCCATGATCGTCCGCAACGTCGTACTCTTGCCTGCTCCGTTTCTACCGAGAAGCACAGTCACCTTGCCCGGGTCAACCTGAAACGAAACACCCTGAAGGACGTGGTGTTTCCCGATCAAGGAATGAATCCGTTCGACTTTGAGAATCGGTTCATCCACGGGCTCGACCTCCGCCAAAATAGGCCTCCTGAACCTCTCTGTTTTTGCTGACGGCTTCCGGAGTATCATCCGCAATTAATCTGCCCTCATGAAGGACGGCAATCGAATCAGAGAGAGCCATAAGCACATCCATTTTGTGTTCAACCAGGAGGATCGTTTTATCCCTCCGATTCTTGATCTGTTTGAGAAGTTCCAGAATAGAAGGAACTTCTTCCAGCGCCATGCCTGCTGTGGGTTCATCGAGAAGAAGGACTTCTGTCTCTAAGGCAAGTAAGATGGCTATTTCTAACTTTCGCTGTTCTCCATGAGTGAGACCGCTTGCCGGAACATTCCATTTCGTATCCAATAAAACCATTTTTAAGATTTCATAGGCCTGGTTTTCCAATTCAGAAAAGCTAAGATAATTTTTCCAAAAGTTAAAACCGATATCCTTTTGAGATTGAATAGCCAACCGAACATTCTCCAATACGGTGAGGGAGAGAAAGACATTGGTGAGTTGGAAGGACCTTCCAATCCCAAGTTGGGTTCGAATGGCAGGCGAGAGTGAAGTGACGTCTTTTCCTTTTAAAAAGACCTTCCCTTCCGTAGGACGGTATTGTCCGGAGATCATGTTAAAAAAAGTCGTTTTGCCCGCGCCATTCGGGCCAATAATTGATTTGAATGTAAATGGGGGGATTTGAAGACTGACATGATCTACTGCGAGGTGGCCGCCAAAGCGTATCGTCAAGTCTTTTGTTTCGATGATGGGGGGGTGGGGCATATTCATTTAAAAAAGTGTAATGTCGCAGGGTTAAGGGAAAGATGCCAGTTTTGTCTTTCGGTAAGGGGTATGGTCTCATCTGTTGACGTAACCCTTTGACCTTAAACGAAACGGGCCTCTTAACCTTAACCCAGTGACTATTTATTTTTTACCTCTTCACCAGAACGGGAGGCATTCCTTCCTCGGGGGAGACTTCTCTCACCAGGACCGGGACAGCCCATTCCCTATCCGGCCTTGCCTCCAACTTGAAAATATACATTGACTGCATGGCTTGATGGTCTATGTTGCGGAAATACATCCTCCCCTTCGGGGTCATGAATTCCATTCCTTCCATTGTTGTGATTAACTTTTCGGTATCTGTCGATTGGGCTTTTTCAAAGGCTCTGAGGGCGGCCATGGCAGCGGCAAATCCTCCGCAGGTAAAGAAGTCGGGAGGCTCTTTGAAGCGGGCCGTATGCTCCTTGACCAACCAGTCATTGACCGGGTTTTTGGGGAGCTCGTAGTAGTAATAGGCTCCTCCGGTCATTCCCTTTAAGCTCTCGTATGCTTTTAGGAGCGGGAGGGTGGCTTTCAGAACAGGGAGGATGTTTCCGCCCGTGGTAATCTTGATCCCATATTTTTCAACCTTCATGACAGCCATCTGCTCGATAGGAGGGTTCTTCCCTGCCCATACGACAAAAACATATTTTTCGCCCGGTTTGTCTTTGAGGGCATCAATGATCCTCTGGACAGAAGAGGTATGATCGGTCTGGGCCATCGGGGCATATTCCTCATGGACCATTTTAGCCCCTAATTTTTCAGCGGCCACCTTGTATGCGGCAACCCCATCTCTCCCGAATGCATAATCCTGGGCAATTGCAGCGAGGGAGACGCCTGGCTTGGCAACGGCTTTGGCATTGGAGATGGCGTCCTGACCGGAGTTCCTTCCAGTTCTAAAGACATATCGGTTCCAGGCACTGCCGGTGATCGAATCGGCCACGGCTGGTTCGACCAGTAAAATCTTTTTGAATTCCTGAGCCACCGGAAGCATGGCCAGAGCCGCGGCGCTGCTGGTGGTTCCGACAACCATATCCACCTTATCATCCGCATAGAGCTTTGTGATCAAACGCTTGGCTACATCGGGTTTGATCTGATCATCTTCAACAATCAGCTCTATCTTTCGACCGATAACTTCGTTCTTGCCCTTGGTGCCATACTCCAAGCCCAGCTTAAACCCGGTCAGCATCTGCTTGGCATATGCCTCCAGCGCGCCTGAAAACCCCTGAACGACTCCGATCTTCAGGGGCTGCTGGGCATTGGCCTGAAAGGGCAAAATACAGAATAGAAAACAGATGACTGGAACCAATGCGTATACTTTTTTCATCAACATGATTTTGTCCTCCTCTCTTTTTTACATTCTATTTTTTCGGCGGCATTCCCCAGGCGAATCCGTCGACCACGACCGTTTCATCCTGGTTGACGCAGGTTGTTCTGAATTTTGCCCTGTTTTTCTCGGCAAGGAGTTCAACGACCTCCACCCTTGCAGTGATCGTATCTCCGATTCTGACAGGAGCAAGAAACGTGACCTCCTGGGAAAGAAAGATCGTTCCATACCCTGGGAGGATGTTCCCCAGGAGGGTGGAGAAGAGCCCGAGGGAGTAAACCCCATGGGCGATCCTCCCTTTGAATCTTGTTTTTTCTGCATAAGCCTGGTCGGTGTGGACCGGATTGGTATCCCCGGTCACCCGGGCGAACTCATTGACGATCTCTTCCGTAATGGTTTTGGAGATCTGAGCGGAATCCCCGATTTTCATCTCATCGATGGTTTTTCCTTCAGGCATTCCGGTAAGTCCTTTTCAAAAGATGAATGGCTTGGCGAGCGTAGAGAGAAGATTCAGACCATCAGATATTTTTTTCTGATCTCTTCGTTCTTTCTCAGGTCTTCGATGGTTCCCTGAAAGCGGATGGTTCCTTTATCCATGACATAGCATCGATCACTTAACGCCATGGAGAGACCCACATTGTGCTCGCAGATCAGCATGGTGATGCCGGTTTTTTTAATCTCCCCAAGCTGTTCCCCCATGGCTTTGACGACCAGCGGGGCCAATCCTTCGCCCGGTTCGTCCAATAGAATCAGCTGGGGATTGGTCATCAGGGTTCGGGCGACGGTAAGCATCTGCTGTTCCCCGCCGCTGAGTTGATTCCCCATATGCGCTTCGAGTTGTTTCAATTTTGGGAAGAGGGCGTAGATGCTGTCAAGGTTCCAGGCAGAGCCTTCTTTCCCTCTCCGGGCGACAAGAATATTCTGGCGGACGGTCAAATCGGGAAAGATCCTCCGGTCGTCCGGCACAAAACCGATTCCCAGCTGGGCAATCCGGTAGGGAGGCTTGCCGGCGATTTCCTGCCCCTGGAATTTGATGCTCCCGGTTTTTGGCGGCGTCAAGCCGATGATGCTCCGGAAGGTGGTTGTCTTGCCGGCCCCGTTCCTTCCCAGGAGGCAGACCGCTTCGCCCTTTTCGACATTGAGCGAGATCCCGAAGAGGATGTGGCTGGTTCCGTAATAGGTGTGGATGTCTTTGATTTCGAGCATTATGCCGTCCCGCCCAGGTAAACTCTCTGGACCTCCTCGCTGTTTCTGACTTCATGAGGCGTGCCATCCGCAATCAAGGTTCCCTGGTGAAGCACGGAGATCCTTCTGGCAATTCCGAAAACCACGCTCATGTCATGCTCCGTAAAGAGGATGGTCAATCCTTTTTCTTCAACCAGACTGCGTATGAAGATCATGGTGCTCTCCGTCTCTTCCGGAGACATGCCGCAGGTGGGCTCATCCAGGAGGAGGATCTCGGGCTCGGTTCCCAGGGTGATGCCCAGTTCAAGCCTCTTCTTATCGCCGTGGGATATGGAATCTCCCGAAACATGGGCCTGGTTTGCGAGCCCGACGTCTTCCAGTATCCTCCAGACCTCTTCCTTGAAGAATTTATGGGCGGAGGAAAGGAATTTCAGGGTCATTCCCCGATGGGCGAGCAATCCCATCAGGACACTCTCGTAGACGGACAGTTTCGGATAGATGCTCGTGATCTGGAAGGAACGCGTAATTCCCTTATTGCAACGGCGATAGGCAGGGAGATGGGTGATCTCTTTGCCCTTGTAGAGGACTTTTCCGGCTGTGGCCTGGTGGTAGCCGGTGATGAGATTGAAGTAGGTGGACTTTCCGGCGCCATTCGGTCCGATGATGGCGTGAATGTCCCCTTTTTTTACCTCGAGGCTGACCTCATTGACCGCCCGGAGTTTCCCGAACTCTTTTGTTATTTTCTGGGTCTGAAGGAATATATCAACCATCTTTCCGTTCTTCCGTCATCCTGTACTTCCGTTATTTCTTCTTGCCGTTTCTCTTCTTTCCTTTAACTTCTCCTGCGCGAATCCGAGTATCCCTCCCGGCAATAAGAAGATGATAATTAGAATAATCGTCCCCATGATCACGGGCCAGAAATGGGTAAACCCGAGGATGTAGGCATGGATGATGGTCATGATAAACATACCGAGGACTGGCCCGAAGAAGACATTGGGACCTCCCAGAATGGCTGCCATCACCGGCTCGCCCGATTTAATCCAGGTCAGGTAGGACGGTGCAACGGACCGGTAGAAAGGGACCCAGACAGCTCCAGCCAGACCGGCAAAGGCGGCCGCAATAACAAAAGCGATGAGCTGATATCGGGCGATATGGATCCCCAGGAATTCCGTCCTTTCAGGATTCTCACGCATCGCCTTCAGGGTTTGACCGAAGGGCGAATTCACAATGCGCCATAAGATGAAAGCTGAAATGGCGCAAACAAAAAAGATGAGGTAATAATAGGCTTCGATCGACCTTAAATATTCAGGCGGAAAAACCCCTTGAATGCCATCATCGCCCCCCGTAAAGGCATGCCATTTGAAGATGATGACAAAAATAAGTTGGCCAAAAGCAAGGGTCAATACCGCAAAGTAGATCCCTCGCAATCGGACGCAAAAATAGCCTACGATGAGTCCTACCAGACCTGCAAGTCCGGGCCCAGCAGCCAGGCTGAGCCAGAAGTTAAATTGCAATTTGGTCATGAGCATGGCGACCGCATAACCCCCGAGTCCATAAAAAGCGGCCTGGCCGAAAGAGAGCTGCCCCATATAACCGAAGAGGAGGTTGAAACTGAGCGCAAACAGGCTCATCACCATCGCTTCACAAAGAATGGTGACGTAAAATTTTGAAATAACGGAGGGAGCGATCAGAAAGGCGATGATCAGAAGAATCAACCACCAGCTTCTTTTAACGATTGAACTGTTGTCTGCTATTTCAGGATGCTGCATCATCATTTCCATTGGAATATTGGAATGATGGGATAATGGAATATTGGATTTGAACAAACAATAAATTTTTTACCCGTTTTTCCATCATTCCAATCTTGATGGTCTCGTAAAAAGTCCCGATATGTCACCCTGAACCTTGTGCTGAACTCGATTCAGTATCGTTTCAGGGTCTCGTAAGTTCTTGATTTTGTTAGATGCTGAAACAAGT
>JAGVBT010000076.1 GCA_020059605.1 Deltaproteobacteria bacterium | reverse complement strand
TCAGACATGGAGGCCATTTTGCGTGCCTATTTTGGACTTCACTGAGAGTGAAGTCCTGTAATGGCTGTTGAACACTCTTCGGAAGAAGAAATGACAAGGCGTTTCAGATGATAGCATCTGTTTTTAATGCACCAACGGGGTTTAATCGACTCAAAAAGAAAGGGGGTCCAGTTATGTTAGCAAGAAAAAGATTTTTGTGGACAGGCTTAATCATTCTCATAGGAATCGTCTTTATACCCATGATGGCCTTTTCTGCTGAGAAGAAGGTCGTCCGGACCTGGCACACGGAGACCGAGCCCCAGTCCGTGGCAGCGTTCCAGCAGATCATCAATGACTTCGAGAAATTGCACCCGGACATCACGATAAAACAGGAAGCGCTGGCCTGGGGTGATCTTGAGGCGAAGCTCACAGCGGCCCTCGCCGCCGGTGCGCCGCCGGATGCCTCCCATGGACAGGCCGTGACGTGTGCGTCCTTTTATGCGAAAGGCCTCCTGCGGGAGCAGGAGGATATTGCCGCCTCCATTGGCAAGGATAACATCTGGGAGGCCGTTCGGAGACAATGTTTTCACGACGGGAAGTACTACGGAATCCCCCATTCGGCGGCCACATCGCTCCTCATCTATCGGAAGGATGTCTTCAAAGCAAAGGGGTTGAAGCCGCCGGAGACCTGGGATGAATTCATCAAAATGGCCGAAGCCCTGATGGAGCGGGACAAGGACGGTCGCGTAACCCGTTACGGCCTCTCCCTCCCTGGCGTGGGCCTTTTTATTAATATTGCGGTTGGAGAACTGACTAAGGCAAATGGCGGGCGCCTCTTCGACCTCAAAACAGGTCGGCCCACCTTTACCTCGAAGGAGGTCATCGAGGTGCTTGATTTCTACAAAAAACTGACCGCCACGGTCCTGCCGCCTGGCTGGCTGGGCCACGGGTATCTGGACACCTTCGCTAACCTGGCCACCGGCAAGGCCGCCATCCTCTACCAGGGCTATGGTCGGGGGGCTGGCTACATCGAGAGGTATGCGCCCAAGGAGATGGCCAATTCCGAGCACTTCGGGGTGTTGGTGAAACCCCATGGGCCATCCGGCAAGGAGACAGCAGCCCAGATCGATGCCGAGCCCTGGATGATCTTCAAAAATGCGAAGTACCCGGAAGAGGCTGCCATGTTCCTGAAGTTTTTCTTCAAGGAGGAGAATTACATTAAGTATTTGCACACGGTGCCGATCCACCTCTTGCCGACCCTCAAGTCCGTACGAAACAATCCGACCTACCAGGCCAACGAGATGGTCCGCAAGTGGAAAGAGTGGCAGGACATGCAGTACCGCTACTTTGATACAGGTCAGGCGAAACCAACCCTGATCGTGGACTGGGACGATCTGAAGCTCCCCTTCGGCCTCGAGATCCTTGGTTCCGGCATTGTCCCTGACATGGTGACGGATGCTGTTCGTGGGATGCCGTCGGCACAGGCAGCAGCCAAGGCCCAGGCCCGGGCCGAGGAATTAATCACAAAGCTTGGTCATAAGCGATGGTAAGCTGTTTGCGGATCGCTGGTGGTGTACCACAAAAATGAAGCTATATTTCGAAAGGCGCCGACGTAGATCCTCTCGCTGGGTTGAAGATGTTTGCGCGTAGTTTTTTTATGGGGTACACCACTGGCCGGGCATATGCTTGCTTCGATTTTTCAAAGCGGGTGTGTGCCCGGCCTAATCATTATAAAAATATTGCAGAGTGACGTTTTAATGCAACATCCGGGTAAATCAAAGCATCGCGAGCAGCTGACGGGATACTTGACCATTTCTCCCGCGCTTATTCTGATTCTGGCCCTCACGCTCTACCCGGTTGCCTACTCCATCTGGCTCAGTCTCCTTGAAAAACATTCCTTCTTCCCACAGGAACGTTTTGTCGGCCTAGAGAATTTCTTCTACCTCTGGACAGATTCGGAGTTTTGGTCGAGCCTCTGGCTTGGAATAATCTATTCCGGATGGACCATCCTCTTCCAGATAGTGTTGGGAGTGGCAGCGGCCCTCATTCTGAACGAAACCTTCATGGGACGGGGTCTGGTTCGGGCGATCGTTCTGTTCCCCTACATGATCCCCACCATTGTGGCAGTGATTCTATGGAAGTGGCTGCTCAACGACATGTATGGCATCGTGAACTACTGGCTGCTGGCCCTGGGCATTGTCCGAGACCCGATCAGTTGGCTGGGGGCCGATCACATTATGCTCTCCCTCATCATCATGAGCATCTGGCAGTTCTTTCCTTTTGTTCTGCTGAGCATCCTGGCCCGGCTCCAGACCATCCCTCCAGAACTGTACGAGGCCGCCAAGGTAGACGGAGCCTCGGCCATCAGTCGCTTCATTCACATTACCCTTCCTCAGATCAAGGGCATCCTGTTCGTTGTGATCTTGCTTCGCAGTATCTGGATGTTCACCAAGTTCGACACGGTCTGGCTGATGGGAGAGGGCGCGGGGGCCGGACGTTTTATTCGGACGCTCCCGGTATATGCCTACATGCGAACGTTGACGTATTACCAGGCGGGTCTCGGCGCGGCTCTGGCTGTGATCATGTTCGCCATCCTGATCGTAACCACCGTGATCTACTTTCGAATGTTTCAAGAGGAGGCAGACATCGGATGAACCGCTGGCGATTTCGAAGACTTTCTTCCCGCAACCTGTTATACTTGGGGGCAGCACTTCTGGTCCTCCAGGCTGCCTTTCCCTTCTTCTGGATGGTCTCGACTTCGCTCAAACCACCCGCAGAGGTATTCGTCCAACCCCCGTCATTCATCCCCCATGAGACTACATGGGACAACTTCCACCGTCTCTTCACCGCCACTCACTTCCTCACCTATTTCCGGAACAGTGTGAAGGTGTCTGGTCTGGCAGTTCTGTTGACGATGGTGGTTAGTACTGCCGGGGCCTATAGCCTCACCCGCTACCAATACCGAGGCAGGGAGAAGATCGCAGGGCTCATCCTGTGCACTTATATGTTCGCTCCCATTATGATTGTAATCCCCTTCTTCATCCTGGCAAAGAAGTTGGGAATCGAGAACACCCACTTCGTCCTGGTCCTGGCTTTCACCTCGTTCTGTCTTCCGTTCACCCTCTGGCTGATGCGGGCCTTTTTCAAAACCATCCCCGTGCAGTTAGAAGAGGCTGCCTTGGTAGACGGCGCAGGCCGCATACGAGCAGTGATCTATGTGGTTATGCCATTGGCCCTGCCGGGGATCATCGCCACGTCCATCTTTACGTTCATCCTGGCCTGGAACGACTATATCTTCACGCGGATCCTCATCACCTCGGACGAGCTGAAGACGCTGCCCGTAGGGGTGCAGGACCTTTTTCACTCAGCGTTGATTGATTGGGGGTTGATCATGGCCGCCGGGATGATGATCACGATTCCGGCCCTGCTCTTTTTCGTGACCGTGCAACGGTATCTGATCCGCGGCTGGGGAGCCGGCGCTGTCAAGGGGTGACCGCTTATTAATGAAAGGGCTCAAGTGGCCAAGGATTCAAGGGGTCAAGTAAACTTCTGAAGAATCTTATCAAATATTTAAATATTAAACACTCGAACCCATGAACCCTTGAATCCTTGAACCCTTTGGGAGAAACATCCAGAAAAAGGAAAGGAGAGATAACAAAATGAGATTCAAGGATAAAGCAGCATTAATTACAGGGGGAGGAAGGGGAATCGGTGCCACCACGGCCCTGATGATGCTCTCTGAAGGGGCCAAGGTAGGGATCGCGGATATAAACGAAGGCTCCATGAAGAAGACCTTGGAGACCGCTCAGTCCATGGGTTATTTTCTGAAGCCCCTCGTTGGAGATGTTACAGAGAAGGAGCAGGTGGAAAACCTCATGGGGGATTTTGTAAAAGAATTCGGCAGGATCGATATCTTAGTCAATAATGCAGGGATTGCCATTTCCAGACCCTTCATGGAAAAGACTGTTGAGGACTGGATGAAGACCTTGAAGGTAAACCTCATCGGCGTCTTTCTCTGTTCCCAGGTGGCGGCAAAATATATGTTGGCGCAGAAATCAGGAAAGATCATCAACATCTCCTCGATTCGTGGTATTGACCACTGCGGCCGGGAAGGAGTCATGGACTATAGCGCCTCCAAGGGAGCGGTCATCAATTTGACCAAGACGATGGCCAAGGAATTAGCTCCTCATATCAACGTGAATACGGTTGCACCAGGCCACACCTTGACAGAGATGACTCAATCTCTTCCGGCCGAGGTTAAGAGATCGATGATCGAGGGGTCTTATCTCAAGAGAATGGCCCAACCCGAGGATATCGCCAAGGCCATCCTGTTCCTTGCCTCGGAGGACGCCAATTTTATAACGGGTCAAGTTCTCCTTGTTGACGGAGGGTTTAGCCTCAAATAGCAGCTCCTCAAAAAGGTTCCCCCTGTTGGTAGAAAAAGGGATTCAGTTGAATTGAGTTTTACCAAACCTCAAAAATTCCGATGTATGATTTTACGCAACAGGGTTGACCTGAGACAGGAGTTTCATCATAATAGCGTTAAATTTTAGAAGTGAGGAATGAACTATGGCGAAAGTCGTATTGGAAAGTATCTCAAAGAACTTTGGGACTGTGGAGGCGGTAAAGGATTTCGATCTTACGGTTGAGGATAAAGAATTCGCCATTCTGGTGGGGCCTTCCGGATGTGGAAAATCGACGGCCCTCCGGATGGTGGCTGGTCTGGAAGAGCCCTCGGGTGGAAATATCTACATCGGTGATCGGATAGTCAATGATCTTCCTCCAAAGGATCGGGACATTGCTATGGTCTTTCAGGAATATGCCCTCTATCCCCACATGTCGGTCTATAAGAATATGGCTTTTGGTCTAAAACTGAGAAAGTTTCCCCCAAGTGAGATCCATCAGAGGGTGAAAGAAGCTTCAGAGATCCTCGGAATTCAACAATTTCTCGACCGCAAGCCAAAACAACTCTCTGGAGGACAGCGCCAGCGTGTGGCGGTGGGAAGGGCCATCGTCCGGAAACCGGCAGTCTTTCTCTTTGATGAGCCTCTTTCCAACTTAGATGCCAAGCTTCGGGTTCAGATGCGGGCCGAACTCTCCAAGCTTCATGACCGTCTCCAGACCACCATCATCTATGTCACCCACGACCAGGTAGAGGCCATGACCATGGGGACGAAGATCGTGGTGATGAAGGACGGATGGATTCACCAAGTCGGTGCCCCCCTTGAGGTCTACAATTTTCCCGTTAATCAATTTGTGGCCGGTTTCATCGGAAGCCCGGTGATGAACTTTTTCCCATGCCGTATTCTCCAGAAGGAAAACCGCCTCTTCATCGATGCAGAAGCCTTCCAACTCCCCATCCCGGAGAAAAAGTCTCCCTATTATCAATCTCTGGCTGGTTCAGAGGCCATCTTTGGAATCAGGCCCAATGATATCTATGACCGTCTTCATGCACCGGAACATGCCAGGGGGAATACGATTCGTGCAGTGGTGGATGTGATTGAACCTTTGGGGTCAGAGATCCACCTCAATGTGACGGCAGGGAAGCACAACCTCATTGCCCGTGTGGATGTACAGACCTCTGTCCGGGTCCATCAGGAAATCGAACTTGCGCTGGATCTCAACAAGATGCACCTCTTTGAGACAGACTCTCACAACCTTCGAGTTAAAACGGAGGCTTAACGCAAAAACACAGGAAGTAGCTATTCACGAATAGCAACTGGTTTGGTCGGTAGTTGGGGAAGTTCCGTCGAAGACAGAGACCTCAGGTATGTTTAATCTAACTTTCTTAGGATAGAGAGGAAAGCTATGCCGAACGGTTACAATGGAAAGATTTTACGGGTTGATTTGAATAATGAGTCCATTGAGGTAGAAGAACCCCAGGAAATCCTATACAGCCGCTATCTCGGAGGAGGAACCCTGGCCCTATATTATCTGCTCAGGGAACTAAAACCGAAATCGGACCCCCTTGGGCCGGAAAACATCCTCGTTTTTTCAGGATCGGTGATCTCCGGCACGCCTGCTGCTGGATTGAGCCGCTTCTCTGTGGCTGCCAAATCGCCGGAAACCGGCGGCTTTGGAGAAGCAGAGGCAGGGGGCTGGTGGATCCCGGAATTAAAATTTGCCGGATTTGACGCCATCGTCATCAAAGGAAAAGCGAACAGGCCTGTCTATCTCTGGATCCATGAGGGTCAGGCTGAAATTCGTGATGCCGGTCACCTGTGGGGGAAGTTCCCCAAAGAAACACAGGATGAAATCCGGAAAGAACTTGGAGATGATCGAATCCGGATTGCCCTGATTGGCCCGGCAGGGGAAAAGTTAGCGAAGGTTGCCTGTATTATCAACGAGCTCAAACATGCCAATGGCAGGACGGGTTTGGGCGCTGTCATGGGATCAAAAAACCTCAAGGCAATTGCCGTCAGGGGCAAAAAGAGGATGGAAGTGGCTGATGGGGAGGCCGTTCAGCGGTTAAGCAAGCGGCTCAAGGATACCTATGAGGAACCTTATTTCAGTGTTGGCAATCTCGGAACATCCCGCGTCACAACCATGTTTAGCGAGCAGGGGATATTACCCACCCTTAATTTCCGGGAAGGATCTTTCGAAGGAGCAGAGGCCATCGGCGGCGAGACGATGTCGAAGACCATTCTGGTTCGCCGGGGAACCTGTTACGGCTGCTTTGTCCGTTGTAAACGAGAGGTTCAGGTTGGAAAACCCTACTTTGTGGACCCAATCTATGGAGGTCCGGAGTATGAAACCGTGGCTGCCTTTGGCTCCATGTGCGGGATCAGTGATTTGAAGGCTATTTCAAAGGCAAACCAACTTTGCAACATCTATGGTCTCGACACCATCTCTACAGGAAGCCTTATCTCCTTTGCTATGGAATGTTACAAGAAGGGGATTCTTACTAAAAGGGATACGGATGGCCTTGAACTCCAATTCGGCAACACAGAAGCCATGATCAAGTTGGTGGAGAGGATAGGAAACCGTGAGGGTCTTGGTGATACTCTTGCTGAAGGAATCTGCCATGCAGCCAAGAAGTTCGGAAAAGGAGCGGAGAGCTTTGCTATCCATGTGAAAGGGATGCCAGTTCCTTTCCATGAACCAAGGGGAAAAGTAGGAGTGGGATTAGGTTATGCCGTTTCTGCCACCGGACCCGATCATATGGAATTCCCTCATGATCCCTGGTGGGCAACAGAGGCAGGCGTTACCCTACTCAGGCCTTTGGGGATATTTGAACCCCTCGATGTTTTTGACATCGGTCCCCAAAAAGTAAGAATCTTTATATATCTTCAGCAATACTGGGATCTTCTCAACACTCTCGGAATCTGCATGTTCACGGCCAAACCCTTTGGACCACAAACGATCAACGGAATTGTCGATTATGTCAAAGCTGTCACTGGATGGGAAACGAGTCTGTTCGATCTTTTCAAAGTCGGAGAAAGACATGTCAATATGGCCAGGATATTCAACCTCAGGGAGGGATTCACAGCCAAAGACGACACGCTTCCCGATCGCTTTTTTCAGCCAATGGAGGGAGGGACATTGAAGGGAAAGATGATCGACAGGGAACAATTTTCAAAGGCACTGGAAACTTACTACGAGATGATGGGCTGGGATACAGAGACCGGTGTCCCGAAGAGAGGGAAACTTGCTGAGCTCGGTCTTGACTGGCTATCCTAAAGAGAATGAAACACCTTCGGATCAAAACAAAATCCTATGATGAGTGCCCCGGAGGTGGGGACGTTGGTTCAAATACAACTTCATCCTATCCCACCGAAGTAAAGGGGACGGTTCTAATTGATAATAGAACCGTCCCCTTTTCTTTCAGACTTGTGGAATGTTGCGGCCCATCTGCAGTTCCCGTACTATCTCCTTGGGGACCTGGAAGGTCTCGCTGGGAAATAATGATCTTATAAATTTATGGACGTCCCTCTTGTCAATGGTCGGCAACAATCTCGATCTCCCCCAGTTCCTTCAAAGTGCACTGCAACTGCGGTGCATCGATCCCAGTTCCAGTTGAATTCATTCTTCCTTCTTATCCGTATTACGATCTTCTTTCTCATGCTTCACAACTTCGGAGTCCTCCGGTGATTTCCCGGAGAGAATGGGCGCGGCCCAATTGGCAAAAAAGCATGGCGACGAATTGACCCCAGCAGGTAAATCCTCTGGTGTCACGTTCGGCATGGCTTTGTTTCACCATGTGTTGGAACTCGATTCTTGGAAAGACTTCTAACTCATGAGAAAGTGTGCCATAAACCATCTTTCACGGTCTCCGGGTGTCACGATCGAGAATTTATCACTTCTTCACGATAATTTCCACTCTTCAATTTTTCTGCCGGCCTTCAGGGTCATCTTCTGACTGCAAATACATTTCTTTTCAGAGTCGCGAACCAAGAAATATACCCTTTCTCCCAAAAAAATAAGGTATTCACCTTATTTACCTCTTAAGTCATTCTTGATAGCCTGACCGTAGCTGGTCGTATATCTTTAACGAATTGCCCGTAGCCGGTTGGTTTCCTACGACGATGATGTTTCGGCATCAATGGAGGGTTCCGATGAAGCTCCTTTCATGGCTCTTATTTACTATTCTTGGGGTTGCTCTTTCCGTCGAAGCGGGAGCGCAGCCCAGCCCAAAAGCACAACCAGAGGCAGCCCAACTCCAGCTCTGCCTTGCAGAGGCCGCGGATTACTCTCCAGTGTACCCCACGCAGGTCTTCCCTTCCGGCACGACCCACGAAGTTGGGGCCGTGGTCCGGCTCGGGAAGGAAGAATCATACCGTACGATGGTG
This sequence comes from Deltaproteobacteria bacterium, assembly GCA_020059605.1. Lineage (GTDB taxonomy): Bacteria > Desulfobacterota > BSN033 > BSN033 > UBA1163 > RBG-16-49-23. The sequence continues at coordinate 12,029 of JAGVBT010000076.1, read as the reverse complement.
GCCACCTGGACGGCAGTGGACGTGGGCGCGGCTGCACCGCCGAACCCCGTTATCAGGAAAATCAACATGGAGATGAGCAAAAAAGATCGCGCTGCCGTGCACATGCGGTCTGGCGGGGGGCCTTTCCCCCCGGGCAAATACCGGCTCGGCGTGACAGCGGACGGCAAGCCCTGGCGCTCTGTCGAGTTCTCAGTTGTCTCTCTGCAAGCCCCGGACGTCAAGCAGCCGACGGATCTCCTGCCGCTTACGCCCGGGATCGTCTGGCAGTACGCATTCGAGCAGCGGTTTGCGCCCGGCGTCAGGCCAAGCATCTCGGCGGGCATGAAGCTCGATCCCGACGGCAGCTTAAGAGCAACTCTCACAAGGACAGCAGCCAGAACCGATGAGGCCGGGATGCATATTGAAACACGCAGGAACAACGCGCTGGTGGAGGAGGAATGGTGGAGGATCACCGAGAAAGGCTTGGTTGTGACGCAGCTTAAGAGCGGCGGTGAGGTGGCGAAGTTTGATCCGCCAGCCCTGATCTGGCCCTGGCCGCTCAAGACACCCCAGGAGTGGTCCTATGTGTCACCGGATCAGTCGTTCAAGCAGCGTTGGCGCATGTGGGGGCCTCTCCCTGTGAAGGGGCCCGCGGGTGAGTCGCCGGGATATGTGGTGCTTATGGAGCAGCCTTCGCCGCCGATTTCCGTGAGCGTGGAAAGGCAGTACATTCCAGGCATCGGGATGGTCCGGGAATTGATCATTCAGGCCCGGAACGGCGCCATGCTCACACGCTGGGAGAATATGCTGACAGCGAAGCCCGAAGGCTCCAAATAGAAGTGCCTGAAGACCGGAATTTAGGAAAAAGCAAAGGAGGGGAAAAATGTTGGGGGTCACTAAGGGATTAATCGTTGCAGTTACCTTGTTACTTCCGTTGATTGTTGCTGGACAGAATCCAACTGGGGGAGAGACGGCAGACCTCTATAACGTGGGCCTTGAACATCTGCATGCCGGGCGGTGGGCGCAGGCGGTCGATGTCCTGAAGCAAGCTGTCACCAAGAACCCAAATGATGCGGACGCTCACTTCCAGCTCGGCTACGCCTATATGCAACTCAGAAAGCCCATTGAGGCGCTTGATCATTTCAAGCAGGCGGTCACCTTGAAGCCGGCGGACGACGAGGCCATCCACTGGCAGGGCCGCGCGCATTTTGCGCTCAAGCAGTACGCGGAAGCGGTCAAAGCCTTCAAGCAAACCGTGCGCATCAATCCCCTGGATGCGGACGGCTATATGCATTTGGGGGGTGCCTACACCCACTTGAAGCAGTATGCGAACGCAGCAGGCGCATTTCGCAAGGCGGTTAGGCTCAAGCGGGAGGATCCGTCTGCGCACTTCAATCTTGGCGTGGCCGCGTTCCGGGCCAAGTTTCTCCCCGAGGCGGAGAGGGAATTCAAGGAGGCCGTGCGCCTGGATCCCAAGGTGGCCGGCTCGCATATCAATCTGTGTGCGGTATATAACGCGTTGGATCGGTATAGCGAGGCCATCAATGCCTGCCAGGGAGGGCTCAAGCTGAACTCCGGATCAGCCGCCGGCCACTATCAATTGGGCTTGGCATATCTGAGGAGCGGAGATACTCAGCACGCGAACGAAGAGCTGCGCTTGCTCGAAGGGCTTGACCAAGCACTGGCCAAGGAGCTGGCGGCGCTAGCCCGTTTTCCGTAATTTCAGAATTGAAAGGCAGTCAAATTAATAAGTTACGCTTGCGATGAGGCCGTTTTCTGCACTACATTTGCTGCCTTTTCGATAATCTTGGGTCTATTGGGCAGAAGAATCTTCAGCCTCTGAAGCAAGACTTTCAGCTCCTTTGAAGGCGTGGAGACCACCCTTAGCCTGATTGTTTTATCTCTCGCAGGAAGCACAACATCAAAAGACCTGACTTCCCGCATCTCTTCGGTGGTGGTAACATCAGCGCGGTTGCCCTCGAAGATCTCAAAGGCAAGCGGCAATCCTTCCCTGCGCGTTACAAACCCTATGCAGACCTATGGGCAATCAGGACGGTTGTCGCGGCGGTAGCCCTTCGCTTCGAACAACCCGTGGGATCATCTAGCGAAAGCCATCGAGCGAACTACCTCCATTGTCGACATACCAGCCGGTGTTGGGATCGTAGAAAGTATAGATATGGATTTCTGGCCGCCTGCACATGATGTTGTTGGCATTCACCCACCCGCGCAGGTGCGGCATATCTACATAATACCAAGTGAAGCCGTCCGCCTCCTTGATGCTCGTGTAGCGGAGCTTGATGCCGTACATCCCACTTTGTATGCGAAAATTGAGATCGTCCTTGGGGACCTTATATATGGGCAAATCAAACTCACGGCCGAACAGTGTTCCCGAAGGGGCCATCGGCTGGGGACAGCTCTCGCCCGCGGCTGCTCGGCACGAGGACGCCGCTAAAGGACAGATGAGGCCGCCAGATCGCATCTGATTGCAGATGCTGCGCCGCACTTCTGGGGGAACGACAGTTCGTAGATAGTCCTCGCAGTCAACAGTGCGGTCGGCCCCCACGCCCTCTTTTCCCGGCTCGTAGACCAATTGGTTGCAGCAAATGATGTATGCCTCGCGCACCGGGCCCTCACAGCCCAGTCCTGCGCAGTCGGCGTGTGCAAGAGACGAAAGGAAAACCACGAGTACAAGTGCGGCGATTCCGCAAAGAATCATCAGTCCCCTGCCAGGCGACCAACGTCGACGTGTAAGTTTCATATCTTCTCTTGAACTCCAACTAACAATATTAAGAGTCTCATAATAGTGACAACATTGATCTGTAAAATCCCTCCTAACCTCCCTTTGCCAAAGGGAGGGATATTCCCCTCTTTGGCCGCCGGCCCATAGGACCTCTGGCCCGGAGGGCAAAAAGGGGCGAGGGGAGATTTCCCGATCATGTAAATTCAATTTTGAGATCGTTAATAAGTTCATTTCTTCCCGATCACAATCTCGACCCGGCGGTTTTTCTGCCTACTCTCCGGATCATCCGAGCCGTCGGGCTTTGTGTTCGGCGCAACGGGCTTCTTGGCGCCGAATCCTTGGGTAGCAAATCTCAGATTTCTTAGCCCTTCTTTGTTTAGCAGCCAGTCTTTCACCGCATTCGCACGACGTTCTGAAAGTTTCTGATTATAGGTATCAGATCCTTTTGAGTCCGTGTGCCCCTCGATTTGGACAACTCCTTTTGCCTTTTCGCGAATCACTTCTGCCACCTGCTTCAGGGCTTCTTGTGCTTTCGTCAGAATATCAGCCTTGTCAAAATCGAAGAGAACATCGGCTGCGAGTTCGATGCGGATCTCCGACTTTGTCTCCTTGACCTTGATGTCCTGGACCTTCCCGCCCATATCTTGAACCGTAAAGATCAAATCAAGGATTTTGGTCTCTCCTTCCTGGGATGTTCCAGGACTCGGCACAGATAAAAGGAAGGCTAAAAAAAAGATAGATAGGATTGCCGGAAACAGATACCGTTTCATGTCCACCTCCCCTATGCTTGACCTCAAAGCGTGCTTAGCGGCTGATCGGCACATCATCCAAGGGCATAAAATGAGGGATCACTATGCTTATTTTCTCTACATTCTCAGGCGGCGCAGGAAACTTTGCCCAGAGGTTCATGCGTGACTTTGGTTGGAGGTCTTTCAGATTCTGGCTGCAAACACACTTCTTTCCAGTGTCGCGAACAACGAAATATTTCTTCTTGCCTGCCGCATCGATGAGGTGCACTCCTCCTATGCTATTGAAGTCCACAACGTCATGGCTACGGTCTACAAATGAATATCCAAAACCAACAGCCTTCCCGGAGTCATTGATCATGACAAACCTAAGATTGACCGTTCCGCCACTCACTCTCTTTAACTCCATCACTTCAACCCTGACTCCAGGGGTTTCGCCATCTGCCGTGGCAAGGACGGCTGAAGGGGCTGAAGCCTGAGGCTGCGGAGGAGGAGCGGCAGGGCCTCTCTTTTGAGGATCCTCTTTTGACCCCCATTCCCCTGCGGAGCCTCCTTTCTGCTGAGCCATAATGAAGCCGTAATGAAGAAGGACTAAGGCTAATACGATAAAAGAGACTAAAGCATACTTGTCAAAAAATGTTTTTCTTCTCATATGATTTCCCCCTTTCACGAGAAAAATTTAGAATCCTTGGTAAATCTGTACTTAGTTTATCTACTACCCTCTTTCCCTGTTTTTTGCGGAAACCCCAATATCTCCCTTTCAGCTTAAGAGTAATCATCATTCCATGAAAAGTAAATAGAATAAAAACAGTATTTTATTACGAAAAATGCTGTATTTACGGGTTGGATTTGTCAGTAGGCCTATTAGCGAGGCCCTGCACCTCACAGTGTACAGGGCGGGAAAGAAATCTCATATGAATCTCCGGAATCGCTCATTTGCCTCCGCGAATTTTGAGCTGCTAATGGAGCTTCTGCTCGATTGTCCGGGTATCCGACTCTAACTCACCGCCCCAGCCTTGCGGTTGCGATTGCCCGCCTCCGGTAAGCCCCTGAACATCCGGGAGATCCTTAACGGCTTCCTGAGATGCGCGCTGCTGGTCTGTCCGGGTATCCGTGTTTCGTGAGCCGCCCCAGCCTTCCGGTTGTGACTTTCCTGTGAGTCCCCCAAGGTCTGGCACTCCGCTTCCGGTCTTTTGCGATGCCCCTTTTGGCGATCTTACCCCCGACGTGGGCCTCTTGGTAGCGCCGGATGTGCTGGAACCCCCAAGACCTGAACTCTCCGAGCCACTTGGATTGGTCCCGAGAGGCTGGACATTGTTTCCAGAAGAAGACCCGCCGCTCTGGTCCGGGCAACCCATTCCAGTGCATGGATTTTTCCCATCACAATTCCACCCAATGCATCCATCCCATCCTGCCGTCCAGCCAGACACCGGAGCTGCCAGTAAAGTTAAAGTCCACAGGAAAAGGACTACGACTCCGTAGTGGACCATAGATTTTCTGTCCGATAACCAGTCCCCATGCATGTGTTTCATATTTGCCTCCCTGCTTGATTTCTCCCTTCATTTGACCCAAAGCTAATCACGATTTTGCTCAATGTCAATGGAGAGAATGATTTGTTCAAAGAATGTAGATATCAGGCAGGCCCTTGAATTGGAGACGTCTATATCTATATATTGCATGTTCGAGAACATATCTTCTTTTGCCAATATCGGGTTATATCCATTCATATCCTTTTCTGTAAAATGACACACGCAACGCTCGCCGAGGAGACAAAACAATCGGGATTTAACCTCTTCTATTCTGTCCGCCCACATGTATGGTTCCCTCCCCCTCCAAATCTCCCTCCACCCCGTCCTTTCTGCCGTGCCTCATTTCATTTGCACATTGATCCCTATGAGCTTCCATTGAGGATGCTCATAAAGGTATTTGAAGACGAAGGTGGTCGTTCGTGACGGTTCTGGGAAAACCCCCTCGATCGTGAGTATATTCTCATCGACAAAAGGTTTCTTGCTGAAGACAGGTTCCATATCCCGGAGATTGGTCAGATCGATGTCGTTCTGCGAGAATGTTTTGAAAATTTCACCAAGCTTTTCTCCCGTAATCTGCTGCTGCCACGTCTTCGAAATGTTCCGGTAGAGAGGAGTGAAGTCCTTCGCTTTCACCGATTGAGCAAAGTCGTGCATGCTTGCGGTGATGAGCTGCTTGAGCCTGTCATCGGAGGGGAGGTCAGGCGCGCCATCATGACGGGAGACACCTGCTCCTGCCAGGTCGATCCGGAGAATTTTCCAGGTCGAATTTTCCTTGACGAAAGACATTTTCAATGGAACCCTGCCACCCTTCTTGGTGGTCACGGTTCCTTCGATCTCGCCCTGCCCGCCCCTGATCGAGCGACTTTCCCATGAAGCCGACTGGTATGCCAGGAGTTGGGAATCCCGAAGAAACGTCTTCAAATCATCGAGTGGGGTGGCAGCGAGAAAGCCACTTCCGAGGTATTTTTGAACGTCGGCGAAATTTTGACCTTGCGCCGTTTTGAAGAATGCTTCGGCGATTTTCGGCAAATCGGCGGTGAGTAAAAAGGCGACAACGATGATAAGAGCGATGGCAGCCGCGGCGATTATCAGCCATTTGAATCCTTTTTTCATGGGGGGCTCCTTTCGGTTAAGGTGTTGGTCTCGGGCACCGGACATCGTTTACACAGATTTGCTCTGCGCAGACGCGGGTAGAGTCTCCGGCGTGATTCTGATCCCCGGGAAGGGCGTTAATTCCAGTCCCCTTATTCGAGGTGCAAAACTTTCCGACTCCTGGCGGGTCTAATTCCCTTTCGTATTTTTTGAGTCGCACTACTCGAAAGCCGGGGAGTCTCTCTTCAAAAGCGGTGCCATCGTTCCTCCTACCCCGGAATGTGACCTCTCCTGCGGGTACAAGGGAAGGACCGGGCGGAACATACCACTCGTCATCGTGATACCGTTTCATTGGACAGTCCTGGTTTCCGCTGCTTGCACCCCCCCTAAGGGCAATGCTCGTAATAACTATGCGACAAGCCTGCTTTCCGTTGACCGTTCCCTCTTCATCGTCCTTATTCCGACAGGATGTGTCCAGAATCACAACATCATTCAAAGGTTCCTGGCCATGGTGCCGAATCCCGACAGCATGCCCAAGGTGATGCAGATAGTGATTCTCGAAAACGCTCTTTTTCACGAGGCTTCGCTCCTGTCCTAAGAGAACAATATTAGAACCAAGGCCCTCAAGCAAATCCGGGTATTGTGCCCCCACACTGCCCGTTAAGTATTTTGGCGGGCCGAGTTTCTCTTCCAATCCTTCAACAGCAAGGCTGATTCCGTGCTGGGGCTCTGCCTGAGAGATGATCTTGCCTTCCCACTCCCTGATCCCGCCGTCCTGTAAAGTGAAATTCACGACCCTCTTGTTATTGTAGTGGCGGGGACAGATGAGGTAAACAGTAAGGCCTGTAGCATCGCCGAACTTACGGGCAATGCTTGCCAAATCTGCATTCTCAGGGGCGATGAAAAGGTCCTTTTTCGTCGGGTCCGTGCGGAAATGAAAATCCAGCTTCGGCTCGGAGCAATTTCCCTCTGACCGGATGAAGCCGCGATATTCCTCAAACGCTGTGAACCCATCGCCTGCTATCCCGTTTCCTTTCGGTACCTGGTCGTCATCGCGGCCCGGATCGCCTTTGTATTTATCCATACGGTCAGCGATAAGATTACCGTCCTCGTCCATGGGGATTGTGACAAATTGTCTCTCTTGGCCGCCGACCCGGATCTTCACCTGCTTTCCCGGCCCGCACCTTGGTGTGGCAACGGCCTTCAGCCGGCCATAAGCGCCGAAATCCAGGGCAGTAACTGGAACGCTGATTGACGTGACTAATTCCACTGTTTCCACCTTGTCCCAGGCGGTTCTTTTCCAAACCCCTGTGTCTTCAAAATCCTTGGGATCGAAAATCAGGTCCGGACCGTTGTTCGGGTATCCCCTCTCTTTCAGATGATCGAGCGTGTAGCGGTAGAAGAACGCATCATCCACGTCGGCATTGGTCGCATATCCGGGAAAGCGTGAGACCTTCTCCAGTTGAAATTGGAGATGCACCGGAATACTCGAGCGCACGGAAAACCAGACCTTTTCCCTCGGTCCGGGGACAAACTTAAAATAGTCACTCCCACTATCCGTCTTCACATCCATGACAACGTCAAACTCTCGTTCAATCCCAACGCGGTAGGTGTAGCCCGGCCGTTCGGGTGGCGGCTCAGAATAACAGTCCTTCCGTACAAACTTCGGAATGCGTATATTCTCCGGATACGCCGGCCAGTACCCAAATAGAGCTCGGCCAGGTGCTTGTTTGACCCAACTCCACTCGTCGCACTTAACCTTCAGTCGGTCTGCCTGATCGGGGGTGATGGAGCCAACATCTCTTGACGGCCCGAGCTCCAATTCATCTCCGACATTGTCGCAATTCACCCGCTCCACCAGTTTCCGTTCTCCCCTGACCATGTAAACCTCTGACCTGCCTGTGACCGTCCAACGGATCTTGCGCGAGATGAAGCGACGCCTTCCCTCCGAGTCTACCTCTTCCACGTATCTGAAATTGACGACCGTGGTAAAATTCACGTTACGCTCCTGTTGGGGAGGACCAATCACTATTCCACTTTTCACGTCCTCAAATGTCTCGACTCCTTCCCACACAATTTGTTCCCGTGCTGAGGCAGCAGACGCTGAGAAAAGGACAGTGATTGTCAATAAGCCCCCAAGTAATAATAAACGCAAAATAACATAGAAGAAAGAAATCATGGTCATTCCCCCTCTCGGCAGATAACACCGATTACCTCAGTCCTGTCCTCGCCGAGGCGCCGCTGGCGCTCGTAGTTCTTGGAAACCCAGTTATCTTCCTCTTCTTTTGAGAATACTAATGATCTTATGAGGAGTAAATACTGTCAACACAGTATCTTATGATGGGAAATAGTGTATTTGGGGGCTGGGTTTGTTCGTCTCATTCCTTTCCGATCCAGAGGCTATGTCGCGGGTGGCCATAATCGTAGCGAACGCTGCCCTTATCCCCGACCTGCCAGGTCGACGCTTCGTCAGGTGAAATGGGTCCACTCTGTCCCTCGAGGATCCTCCCCATATGGTCCCTGTAGTGATATCGTATCGTCCATTGGCGCACCCTATTGATAGAGAGCCAGCTTGGACCTATTTCGAATACGGTCCCATCAACAGGTAACCCCTCCTTACTCAAGCGCTCAATTCGTCTGACCCCGAACAATACGAATCCTCCAAGAGACGTCGCAATACCACCCATGGTTATGAAGGCAACAGGTAAAAACGGATCGGGAACCGCTTTCGTCGACCAAACCCAAAAATATAAGCCGGCGCATAAAATAGGCAATCCAACGACCAGAAAGATGGTCGCGAAGAATAGCCAGAAAAACCTACTCCTTGTGCCGAAAATGGAAAAGATGTTTACGGTTTTTCTCTCCATTGATATCTCATTCCCTTTCGATCCAAAGGTAATCATTACCCCGGTTGAAATCAATTAAGCTGAATCCTGAATTAAATGAAAGCAGTGGCAGCCGTTTCATTTTTTCTTCTTCCTCCATTCTTCATAGGGAATTCTTTCTGATAGTGCATCATTATATACAAAGATCCGCCTGGTCTCGACATCGATCGAAAAGGTCAGCACACGCACAGTATGGGTTTTGTGATCCTCGCCAAAAGTCATCGAAAAGCTCGAAAAGATGAAGGCCAAGCCGAAAAAATCCGACAATTGGTCTAAGGTCTCCATTCATGAGATCCTCAGGAAGCGATGCTATTCCGGCAACCGTTTTTATAACGTCAGGAAGACCAAGGACCTCGGCAGCAGAACCCTTACCAAAAAATTCGTAAAAGACGAATCAGAGTGGATCCAGATGAGCGTGCCAAAAATAATCGACGATAATATCACCTCAGCAGTCACGGAAAAGTTGGAGACGAAAAAGCACACCAGAATTGACAGACACCCGTCCTATTTGCTCGCAGGCCTTCTGAAATGTGGCATCTGCGACGCGAGCTACACTTACGGCGGGCCAGGAAGGGATAATAAAGGCAAAAAAGCCTGCAACAACAGAAGCCTCAGGGGAGACCAACTGGGCCGTCATGTCATTGAAAAGCTGAACAAGGTCATTTTCAGTGAGGAAAACCTCGAAGGAACCAACCGGGAGTTGATAGCAAGACTCGAAAACCAGCCCTGAAGCGTTCAGGTTCAGCAAAACCGCTTATGACAATTTCTCAGAAATGATCCGCACCGCCATTAACAGCGGAAGGGTTGATAATGCAATGGCTTTTTTGTATAGAATCATCCAGAAGATCCTGGTTTACCCGGACAGGATTTCTATTATCTACCTCCCTGCCCCCATTGACGGTTTCAAAGACCCGGGTTCTGATGACTCGTATACGGTTAGTATGGTGCCGAAGGGGGGAATCGAACCGACACTGGGTGTGAGCCCCGTGGGATTTTGAGACCACCCAGCCCAAATTGACAGAAAGTTGGCTTTTGTTAGCTTTTTGTGACGTTATTTTCTTACCGTGGGCACGGTTATGGGCGCAGTCTCGATATAATTTGGTGGCATGCAAAATACAACGCCGTGGGACTTTTTGAAGATTCTGCGTGCTATTTATGGATACGGGGATGACCCTGCAAAAGGACGGGCTTGATTGATTCCACCAATACCCTCCCCGTCCTTTTCGGTGTCCCATAAATTCCGACTCAACTTTAGAAGTTATTCAACTTAGTCAACGACGTCCCCCCCCCCTGCCTTGAAAGGAAGAGTGCGAACCGACCGAGAAGAACCCCTTGACATTACCAATCATATTTGTAAAATGACATAAAGGGATGGAAAGGAGGTGATTAGGATGGCAGAAAAAGAGAGAGTGGCAAGGGTAACTGAAATTATTTCAGGTTCTTCAAAGGGTTTTGAAGATGCTATTAAGGTCGGATTCGCAAGAGCGACAAAGACCTTAAGAGGTATTACCGGATTACGTGTTATGGAATTAAGGGTGTCAGTGGAGAACACAAAGATCGTTGAATATCGGGTGAGATTGGAAGTTATCTTCATTCTCGAAAAATAATATTCTAAACCAAAGAATGATAAGGGCAGAGTCAAAAATGGCCCTGCCCTTATTTTTTAGGGGAGTCATGGGGGGTGTGAGAATTTTAAACCCTTGGGGATGAAAGACAAATATTGAACAGCGCTGAATGACTAATTTAAGCATTCACTGACCAATCCCATATTGTGCCCTTCCAGCCTGACATCATACCGTTGTCCTTACAGACCGGGCAAGACCAGGAGATAGACTGCTGTTCATCTATAAAAGCAATGACTTCTCCCGGACAGGGTCTATGTCTGAACCGCTTTCTACACTTAACGCCTGTAGCCAAATCATCTCTTTGACGGGTTGTCACCCCTTTTACGATACGTCCAAAATATTCTGCAAGTTTACGCGCCCGCTTTGGCATGTCCTCCATGCTTCCGTCTTCAGTCAAAAAATGCCGCAAATCTGTAATCCAGGCATTGCCCATCTCTAAATATCCTCCTCCAACATACCTTCATTGGGGTCAACAGGACCCTGGCTCGCATCACTTAACACGGATTTCTGGAGTTTTCAAATCAGAAACAGGGAGACCCATGTAAAATCACGGCGGGAACAAGAATGAAACGACGATGAGGGCAAGGAGTTTTAATAAGAAGCTGTTGGGTGACCGAAATAAGACCTCCTACCTGAAGACATCCAATCATTTTCAATTACCTGCCTTTTGATTCGTTCAATGGTTTCCAGGTCCGCTTGAAAAGGAATTTGTGGCAGTGGGGGAAGCTCTAATAAATGACTTTCAATGAAGTACCCCGCAACAGAGCTGGGGGGTATTCTGGCACATTTTTATAAATTCTTATTTTTCTTGAGTTCGAGTTAGGTGTAAGCGTTAGCCGGAGGGAAACGAGGTAGGGTTTCCTTATTACAAAAGCTCAGTAGCGGCTATGACCTTGTCTTTTCCGAAGCCGAAAAAGTTAGGGCATGAAGATCAAAAAGAACTATTCCTCCTTTTTTATCAGTGCGTTATTAACACGGTATTTCTCTACTGGCGGAACCTTGGATTCCTGTCCCTCTGAAACAGAAAAATGTAAAGAATCTCCAGGATCCCCACAGTTTGAAGGATCAGCAGTGCCACGAACCAGCCTTTCTCGTGGTTTCTGGCGGCCTTCCATAGGGCTACTCCTTTCCATGAAAGCGACCACAAAAGGGCCAGTATCCATAACACTCTTATTTAGGTCAAGGACCTCCTTTCGAGACTCCGGTTCCAGTATCCATAGTATTCAAACCAGTATTGCCTTGGAGCAGGTTTAAAGCTCTTATCCCTGGTCTTTGGCCGGGAGAATTCGTTCTTGAATCCAGTCATCATGCTGTCAGTCTACCAGAAAGATGGGTAAACCTCAACCGGGGTTTGTTGTTCTTGATGGCAATGGCCAGGGCCTTTTTCGTTCCGATTAACACCACCAGCCTTTTAGCCCTGGTAATCCCGGTAT
>JAGVBT010000109.1 GCA_020059605.1 Deltaproteobacteria bacterium | reverse complement strand
CCACCTGGTTTTGATTGTCTCATTTTCCAGGAAATATGTCAAAGCGAATCTGGCGGGTCTTTTTCTTTTTGTTTGTTGTCTTCAATTTTGCATTTAACGTGGAGGCTCACCGGTTGCCAGGTTTATTGGCAATCCGGTGGAGCCGCTTGTTGGGACGTTTCTTCTTTGTTTTCTGGACTGAATAGCCGGCCTTGGGTTCATGCACCGCAGGAAAACCGTCCATCCATGACAAATCCTTGCCAATGACCAGTTCCTCCATTGTCGCATGGTGGGTATTCGTCATGGGAATCAGGCGCATTTGAAATCCATGCCTTCGCGCCATTCCTTTAACCTCTTCGGCATTATCGTATGTCATCAATAAGTCACCTTTCAAAGACTCGCAAATCCTGAATAGAAGCTCATGGTTAATATCGTAATGTTTATACAGACGTTTACCAGCCTTCTTCCCACCAGCAGTGTAGGGAGGATCTATAAAGTAAACGGTGTCCTTCCTTTCAGTGAACTCCTGGATCACCTTCAATCCATCGTCACATCGAAAATCAATTCTGGCGGCAACATGGTTAAGACTCAAGAATCTTTTGGCGATTGTCGCTGGATACCACCGGGAACGGATGCCCTTACCGTTCTCACCATACTTAAGAAAACCCGAACCCTCTGCCAGGATGCCGCCGTGAAGGGTTCGATTCTTTAGAATTGACTGAAATGCTTTTTCCTTTCTTGACTTGGGAGGTTTCTTGATTTCCCTTATAACGGCCTCTTGGGTTAGGTCAAAATTAAGTATTTGATTGGCCAACCATTCAGCATCACCGTTGACGATGGATTCCCAAACAGCAGCAATCTCATCGTCCAATTCAACCATAACTGCCCTTTCAACCAGATTTTCGAAGAGAGCAGTAAGGCTGATAATCCCACCACCAGCAAAAGGCTCAACGAGGATGCTTGGCTTTGGATACATACGCGCCATCCACTGTCTGAAGGTTGGCACAAACCATGTCTTCCCTCCTGGGTAGCGGAAAGGGCTTCTCTGAGGGACAGATGCCACATTCACTGGCTTAGGTCTTTGGATTTCCTCAAATAATTCAGGAAATAGCACTGATTGTTTCCGTGTAGGCATCTCAGAATGGCCTCTCGATCGTCTTGTTAACTGGGGGAGTTTCTAATTGTTCATCGAGTTTTTCTTGAAGCAGGTTTATGAAGTCTTCAACTTTCCCTGGTGAGGCTGTGGTGATAGAGACAAGGGAGGGCTCGAACTCGGTAAAGATTTCGTCCACCTTCTTGAGACAATATCTTCCTGGCTCTTTGCCTTTTCCCTTCGTCAACTGCAAATCGTAGATCAGCCAAGCTATATCTGCATCTGATTTTGATACTTTCTTAAGGTGCGGCAGCGTGGCAAAGAAGCTTTTGTTCAATGCCACCGCAATCTTCTTCTTCCAACTGTGCAGAATTCCACCCTTGAAAAGAAGTTGTGGCGCAAGTCTCTTTCGAGAAGACGAAAGGTAATCAGGTCGGGGAAAGTTCGGCTCTTTAGACCAGTCCATCGACGCTCGCCCTCGTGGATCTTTCATGAAGTACTCGAAAGGGGCACGGACATTCCCGGAAATATAAACCGCTTGGATTTCGAGAGCACCAAAATCGTTAACTTTTCCATTGTTATCATATGCGACGAGAACGATGTCAATATTCCCGGCGGACTTACCATGCAAGTCATTTAACCGAACTTCTGTCAGAGAACTCCAAGTCGTATCTTCTTGAAAAAAGAAGGAAGCAGCATCATCGGTGATGATCCAGTCTTCACGAAACCTGATGGGACAAGTAATTACAGGGTGATTTTCATGATAGATACTACAGACACCCAGAGGGTCCTTTGCTTTGTCCTTTGTGCAATTCGGCACTTTGTTGTTAAAGGGGCAGAGGCGGTGAGAGCGGTATCTATCAGCCTTTTCTGTGTGATCGGTTGTCAAATGACCGAATACCTCTGCTAGTGGTTGTCCTGTATCAGCCATGTACGCAATCCTTTCTTATGTTGTCCCAACGACTGAACTGACCCGCTGGGCTTTTGACAGTCGGGTCGAGTGTTAGCTGGTCCTCCTTAGGAATCATGGAGAGCCTATCGTCCCTTAAAAAGGGAGAAGGCTTACAACAGGACCATTAACCTCAAGATAAATTCTCTGATTTTTTGTAAATCCGTTGTCTGTAAGAACACGAGCAAGGCTAACTTTCTCACCATGATTGTTTCTCAAATCTGGCGAAATCCAAACAACAGGCATGTTGGGGGTCGTCCTAAGTCCTGCTTCGTACTGTTGGGAACCTACCTTCAGTGTAATGGGTATTCGTAGATTATCTCGGTAGGGAAGTGGCGCGGCATTGCGTCTGTCTATTGCGATTTCCATATGTTCAAGACCATCAACATAAAATTGGGAAAGACCCCTGATATGTCCGTGTGGCATATTATCTCCTTCTTATTAAACAGCTAACCATTGATTATCTTGCCATTTTGCCCTGATAATGTGATAATAACCAGGTTTTCGGGCAGTTTTGCCCGATGTCTGTTATCAGCAATCTCAGGGTATCATTATGGCCGTCTTATATGCCTGACTCGACAAAAAGTCAACAGCCAAAACTCCTCGATCAAGTCCGACAGGTACTCCGTCTGCACCACTACTCCATTCATACCGAGCGATCCTACGTGGACTGGATCGTGCGGTTTATTCGTTTCCACGGCATGCGGTCCCGTGAGCACCTCTTCCCCGCCGAAGCCAAGATCGAATCGTTCCTGACCGATCTCCTGGCGACGACCATGATCTATACCCACATCCTTCAGCAGGGCGGCCAGGGGGTGCCGAGTCCCCTGGACGATCTCGGGGTTTGATTTTCATCCGCCCCCCTTTAGGGGGCGAGAGTCCCGCCGAACGATTAAGCAAGGTGTAATTTCTTAAAATCCTATACTTGCCAATCAATTTTGTCAAACAAATTCTGGAGAGCTTATAAGATTTTAACCGGACAGCAAATCGCTCTTTATCCATGTGATTTCAGAAGGTTATATTTTTGTGTATCGTCATGGACCTTCTTGTGACCTTGAATAATTTTTTTGAAAATTAATGTTATATTGCATAGAATTAAAAACACATCATTTTAGGCATTGGTTTTATGATATGTTTGATCGGAGGAGCTTTTTTAAAAAAATGTTTGCGTTTCTTTCCGCAACTGGAGGCTTATCCCTTCTGAATGAGGCAGCCGGGAAATCATCCACACCGAATCGTGAGGCGATGTTCTATAAAAATCTTGATGGCCAAAACGTCCAGTGTCTTCTCTGTCCGAGGGGGTGCATCATCAGTGAAGGCAAAAGAGGGTTTTGCAGAAATCGGGAAAACCGGAAAGGCAAACTCTATACCATCGTCTATGGAAAACCCTGTGCGGTGGATATCGGTCCCATAGAAAAAGCACCTCTCTATCATTTTATCCCCGGTCACTCCAGGCTCTGCCTCACCTGTGCCAGTTGCAACCTCCGCTGCAAATATTGCCAGAACTGGCATCTCTCCCAGAAGAGTGTGGAGGAGTTATTATACTCTTACCATTCACCTGATGAAATCATACAGGTGGCTAAAAAGCATCGACTTGACTCTATCTCCTTTACCTATACCGAGCCTACGGTCTATTATGAGTATCTTTATGATATCTCCCTCATCGCCAGACGGAGTGGAATCAGGACTTCGATCGTTTCAAACGGATATATCAACAAAGAGCCCCTGTTGAAACTCCTCGGTGTTCTCGATGCGGTCAAGATCGACCTCAAAGGTTTTAACGAAAGATTCTATGAAGAGGTCTGCTCGGCCACTTTAAAGCCTGTGCTCAATTCCCTCATCACCGTGAAAAGAGAGAAGGTATGGTTAGAAATTGTCAATCTCATGGTCCCCACCTTAAACGATGACCCAAAGATGATCGAAGAGATGTGCCGATGGATTAAAGAGAATCTCGGAATGGATACTCCTCTTCACTTCACCCGTTTTTTCCCGAATTATAAATTGACCCATCTCTCCCCCACCCCTGTTTCAACCCTCGAAAGGGCTTACGAGATTGCCATTCGAAACGGTTTGCGGTATGTTTATGTTGGAAACGTTCCGGGCCATCTCAGAAATTCGACCTTCTGCCCTTCCTGCGGACGAAAGGTCATCCATCGAACACATTTTGATATCCTCGAGATGAACGTGGCCGATGGGAAATGTAGATTCTGCGACTCCCCTGTTGCCGGTAAATGGATGTAGCATTGAACCGCAGATCCTTCATAAAGAAATTCCTCCTCTATGGCCTCTCTATGGGCGCCACATCACCATTCCTTTCTTCTTCTACTCAAGCCGGAGGAAGCGACGGGCAAAAAGCCATGTTTTTCAAAAAGACGGATGGAAATCTAATTCAATGTGAACTCTGTTTCAGGCAATGTCTGATTCCCGAAGGCCGAAGAGGTTTCTGCCGGGTGAGGGAAAACCGGAAAGGGGATCTCCGAAGCCTTGTTTATGGGAAGCCGGCCGGGCTCCAGGTCGATCCCATTGAACTGGAGCCGATGTATCACATGGTCCCCGGTCATAAGAACCTCTGTGTCTATACGGCATCATGCAATTTCCGATGCAAGCACTGCCAGAACTGGTCCATCTCCCAGTCAGCGCCTGAACAGATCAGACCGCTCAGATACACCCCCGGGGGAATCGTTGAAGAAACCCTCAAACAGGGATGCCGTTCTATCTCCCATAGCATCAATGAACCCACAGTCTTTTTTGAAATGATGTATGATGTGGCCCGGATCGCCAAGAAAAAGGGGCTTCTTACCCTCTGCCATACGAATGGAGGCATGGCCAAAGAACCGATGACTGAACTTCTGAAATATTTGGATGGCGTGACCGTTGACCTGAAATCCTTCAATCCGAGATTCTATCGGGAAATCTCAGAGGCAAAACTTGAACCGGTTTTGGGGACCCTTAAAACCATCCGGCAATCCGGAAAGCATCTTGAAATTGTCAACCTCATCATTCCCACGCTGAACGATGATCTGGCTGATATCAAGAAGATGTGCCGCTGGGTTATTGAAAATCTTGGACAAGAGACCCCGATCCACTTTACCCGATTCTCTCCTCAATACAAGATGACCCACCTTCCCCACACCCCTATCCGGACCCTTGAACAGGCCATGGAGATAGCAAGGGCAGAAGGAATGAAATATGTTTATGTCGGAAATGTGGTGGGCCACCCTGCCAACAGCACCTACTGCCCGCAGTGCGGAAAGATGCTGGTTGAACGAAGCCACTTCATTATGTTAAAGAACCATATTAAAAACGGCCGTTGCCCATCCTGCAATGAAAGAATTCCGGGGGTGTGGAGTTAAAGATCTTTAGAAAATCTCCCCTCACCCCTCTTTGCCCTCCGGGCCAGAGGCCCTATGGGCCAGCGGCCAAAGAGGGGAATGTTCATTTTTATCGTTTAGAAAACCAAGAAGGAATAATAAAGGAGAACCAAATGACATCACATAAAAACCTTTTAAACCAATCCTCCCATCTTATTCTGGCGAGGACTCACAGGGACCGGATCAAGGACGGCCTCACCGTGATCATGAAAGGGGAAGGGGTTTGGGTCTACGATCAGGATGGCAAACGCTATCTCGACCTTGAAGCAGGAATGACCCGGCCGGTCCATGTGGGTTATGGGCGGAAGGAAATTGCCCGGGCGGCCCATGACCAGATGATCGAGCTCTGCTACTTTACCCCCATGGAGTTTGCGAATCCACCTGCCCTCCGGCTTGCCGAAATCCTGTCAGAAATTACCCCGGGAAAGATCAATCGATTCTTCTTCGTCTCAAGCGGCTCCGAGGCCGTGGAATCAGCGATCAAGTTGGCAAAACATTACCACTTTTTTAGAGGAGACAAAAAGCGTTACAAGGTCATCTCCAGACGTGGCGCTTATCATGGTGTTACCGGCGGCGCATTGAATGTCCTTGGGACGGTGCTTCCCATGCGCCAGATCATGGAACCCCTTGCGCCGGGAACCGTCTTCGTGGAATCTCCCTATTGCTATCGATGCCCCCTCCATCTCGACTATCCCGCCTGCGATCTTGCCTGCGCAAGGGACATCGAACGGGCCATCCAGTTTGAAGACCCCGAACAAATCTCCGCCTTCATCGGAGAACCCATCCAGCAGGGATTCGGCGCCTATGCCCCTCCGAAGGAGTACTGGAAGATCGTGCGTGAGATCTGCGACCGGCATGGCATCTTGCTCATTATCGACGAGGTGATCTGCGGATTCGGAAGGACGGGGAAATGGTTCGGGATCGACCATTTCGATATCCAACCCGACCTGATCACCATGGCCAAGGGGATTTCAAGCGGCTATGTCCCTCTCGGGGCCGTGGGATGCACCGAGAAAGTCATCGAGCCCATCGAAATCTTTCAGCACCTCCACACCTATTCGAATCACCCGGTCGCCTGCGCGGTCGCCCTGAAAAATATTGAAATCATGAAGAATGAAAACCTGATCGACCGTTCCCGTGAGACAGGAGCCTATTTCTTAGACCGGTTAAAGACGCTTGAGACTCATCCTATTGTCGGAGAAGTGAGAGGCACCGGGCTTTGGGCAGGCATCGATTTCACGCTCGATAAAAAGAAAAAAACGCCCTTTCCTCCCCAGAGAGTCGTCCGCTTGACCGACCGGGCCAAAAAGAAAGGGCTGATCATCAAGACCATGGGACAGGCCCTCGAATTTGCTCCTCCCCTCATCATCCGGAAAGAGGAGATCGACGAGGCGATCCGTATTCTCGATGAGTGTATCACTGAAGAGGAAAAAGGAATTCAATGATTTAGCGGTTTAAGATCATATTTATAAAATCCCTCCCCGCCTCCCTTTTCCAAAGGGAGGAGAAGTGTTTCCGATCTGTGTAATCATCCTAATCAATGGAATCAGAGATTTCCAAACTTTTGGGAAATCTCAAAAAATCTCTTGACAAGACAGAGGCGATTCCGTAAAATGCAAGTGGTTTTTATAACAATGTTCTGTATATAGAACTTCCCTGTTGAGGGGATTGCCCTTGGGACACCTAAGCAAAGAGAAGAAGAAATCGAATCAGCGTAAATCTTCTTATCAGCCCATTGTTCCGGCAGTGGAACAGGCTTGCAGGCTGCTCCTCTGCTTGGGGAAAGATTCCGATTTCAGGAGGGGGCTGACGGAGGTTTCCAGAGAGGTTGGAATTCATAAAAGCAAGGGATTTTCGATCCTCAACACCCTTCATCAATTCGGATTCGTGGAAAAGGACCTCCAGTCCAAAACTTATTCGCTCGGTCCCGGATTGCTTTTCCTGTCACGCCATGTTCTCGATAACATCCGTTATCCGGAAGCAGCCGCTCCCTTCCTTCAGCGCCTCGCTGTTGAGACGAATGGAACGGTTCTCTTCGGATTGATCAATGGCGATCATGTGATCGTAGTCGGCAAGCATGAAGGAAATCAGAACATCGGGTTCACCGTGAGGCTCGGCCACAGGTTTCATATCACGCTTGGGGCCCACGGTAAATCTATTTTGGCGTTTATGCCTGAGACCGAAAGGGAAAAAGTACTCTCCCGGAAGAAGGTCTTTTTCTATTTGGACCCGTCCCGCGTGGACAGGGAGCTTCTGAAACAGGAGATGGACAGATGCAGGGCTCTTGGATATTCCCAGGACATCGGCAACATCACCCCCGGAGTCAATGCAGTGAGCGCTCCCCTGTTTGCCCATCAGGACAAACTGATCGGCTGCCTCCTCCTTATCGGAACCTTTCCGGAGAAAAGGATTCAGCAATACGGACCCAGGGTGGCCGAGGTGGCCGTCCAGATTTCACAAAAACTCGGCGCTGATGTTGAGACCATCTACCCAAAACAATCAAGCCATAAAGGGAAATAGGAGGGATCATGGACTATTGGAATCCATATCTGGAGACACTGCCCAGAGAAACCTACGATGAAATTGAGCTCTCCTATTTCCGAACAATGTTCTCCTACGCAAAGGTCTATTCAAAACTCTACCAGGAAAAACTGAAGGGAATCGACCATGAAGATATCCGGACGCTCGACGATCTCAAAAAGATTCCCCTCACCGAAAAGGAGGAGATGAGGAAATATCAGGAGATTGACCCTTTCCCTTACGGGGGTCTCCTGGCAAGCGACATCGAGAAAGTAACCACTTTCAGGCAAACCAGTGGCACCACCGGAAAACCCATTTATGTTCCCGAAACCTATGAAAGCTGGCAATGGAGGATTGAAGCCTGGTGCCATATCCTCTATATGGCCGGGTTTAGGCCGCGCCACCGTGTCTTTCTCCCCTTTGGCTATAATGTTTATGTCGCCTTCTGGGAGGCCCATTTTGCTTCTGAAAAGGTGGGCTGTGAACTCGTCCCCGGGGGGGCGCTCGACACAAAGGGAAGGATCCACAAGATCCTCGAAATACGGGCCAACGGGATGATGAATACGCCGACCTACGGACTGCATATTGCCGAGGAGGCCAAATTGATGGGCATTGATCCGGCCTCCCTCGGAATCGAGCGGATGCTCTGTGCAGGAGAGCCGATGCCGCACGCAACAAGAAAACGACTGGAGGAGGCTTTCAACTGTCATGTCTTCGACCATATCGGCGGAACCGAACCCTGCGCATGGGCCGGCATGTGCGAGGCCAAAGAAGGCATGCATATCATCGAGCCTTTCTTCCTGGTCGAGATTCTCGACCGGGAGACCCTGCAAAAAGAGGTCGAAGAAGGCGAGGTCGGCGTCGCAGTCGTGACGCCTCTCGGCAGAAGGTCGTTCCCCTTGATCCGCTTCAATACGAAGGACCTCGTGGTCAAAGGGAAGAATTCCTGCTCCTGCGGAAGAACC
The DNA here is from genome assembly GCA_020059605.1 of Deltaproteobacteria bacterium. Classification (GTDB taxonomy): domain Bacteria; phylum Desulfobacterota; class BSN033; order BSN033; family UBA1163; genus RBG-16-49-23. The sequence goes on along the minus strand of JAGVBT010000109.1, from coordinate 10,689 downwards.
TCGAAAAAGATCAGAGAGGTCGTCGGAAGGATCGACGACCTAAGAAAGGTCCGGGGAGTACTTTTCTCGCCCAAGACCGTGGAGGAAGTGATCCGGAAGGAGTTCCAGGAGATCGAGGAGTTCGAAATCATTGTGGAGAGAAGAGGCCTGATGGATGTCATCACGCTCAGGACAGAGGCGAATGCCCTGCTTCCGATCAGCTCGATTGAACAGACAAAGAACCGGCTCCACGAGGCCCTGAAGATCGCCACCAACCTGACCTTCCATGTCATCATGGAGCCTCCGGGATCGCTTCCGCGCTACATGCTGAAGGCAAAACGTTTTAAAGATTTAAGAGAAGGAGATCAATGATGAACGAACAGATAAGGCATGAGATCGATCGAATCGAGGAAAGCGCCAGAAAGCTTCAGGCGCTGGCGCCGGACAATCCCGCCATTCTCAGGAATGCGGATATCCTGTTGACCTTTGTCTATATTCTCAAGTTTATCACCCCAGTAACAGGTAAGGAGGAGAACTGATGGAAGAGGTAAAAAAGATTCGAACGGCTTGCCGGAGCTGCCACGGGGGCTGCGGGGTGATCGCCCATGTCAAAGAAGGCAAGGTGATCAAGGTAGAGGGAGATCCGAATTCCCCGATCAGCCATGGAACCCTCTGCACCAAGGGCCTGGCCATCATCCAGCTGGCCTACCATCCGGACAGGGTCCTCTATCCCATGAAACGGGCGGGAGCGAAAGGGGAAGGAAAATGGGAACGGATCACCTGGGATGAAGCCTTAAACACCATCGTGAAAAAATTCAAAAAGGTGATTGACGAATACGGGCCGGAGTCGATCGTGGTGGGCCAGGGAACCGGCAGGGATTACGAGAGCCATCTCTACCGCTTTGCCAATCTCCTGGGAACGCCGAATGTCCTTACCGCAGGCCACATGTGCTACGTCTCCAGGGTCGGCTCAACCCTGATCACCTGCGGCACCCTGCCCATCGCCGATTATGACGGCGGGCCAAAATGCATTGTCATGTGGGCCTGCAATCCGCAGTGGACCAACCCGGATGAATACAAGGGAGAGGCCTTCTGGAGGGCCTATAAAAAAGGAGTCAAACTGATCTGCATCGACCCCCGGAAGGGATTTATCGCAAACAAGGCGGACCTCTGGCTTCAAATCCGGCCGGGAACGGATGCCGCGCTTTCCCTCGGTTTCCACCGCGTGATCATTGAAGAGGAATTATTCGACAAGGAGTTTATCGAAAATCATATCCATGGCTGGGAGCTTTTCAAGGAAAGGGTGATGAGCGATTATCCCCTTGATAAGGTCCAGGAAATCACCTGGGTGGATAAGGATCTCATCCGCAAGGCCGCCAGGATGTATGCCACCACCAAGCCGGCCTGCATCCATTGGGGCGTTCCAACGGAACAGACGATCAACTGCGTCAATTACACCCGCGCCACAGCCGGATTGATGGCCGTGACAGGCAACTTGGATGCTCCCGGAGGAAACGCCCTCTTTGTGAACCCGCCTACGCGCACGGTGGCAGAATTTGCGAAGCACCGGGATCTTTCTCCGGAACAACAGAAGAAGAGGTTGGGGGGAGACCAGTTTAAGCTGGGGGCAAGGGTCGCCTTGATCAATCCCAAGAAGGCATGGGATGCGATCGTCACCGGACAGCCCTACCCTCTCAAGGCGGGAATTCTATGCGGCAGCAATCCGGTGATCACAAGGGCAAATGCCAAAGAGGCCTACGAGGCGTTAAAAAAGATCGACTTCCTCGCTGTCATCGATTTCTTCCTCACTCCCACGGCAGAACTGGCTGATATCTTCCTCCCCTCAGGCACCTGGCTCGAACAGAACCATGTGGCCGACAACTGGAAACGGCATGGTTTTGTATTGGCCAGGCAGAAGTGTGCCGAGATTGGTGAGTGCTGGCAGGACCATAAGATCTTCCTCGAACTGGGAAAGAAGATGGGCCAGGAATGGCCAAACACCGTGGAGGATGCGCTCGATTATCTTCTCGAGCCTTCCGGGCTGACCTGGAACCAATTTAAAGAAAAAGGCTATCTCCAGGGCGAGATGGTTTACTACAAATATAAACAGAGGGGTTTCTCCACTCCCACCAAGAAAGTGGAGCTCTATTCGACTGTTCTGGAGAAATGGGGATATGATCCGCTTCCCAAATATGTTGAGGTTCCGGAGAGTCCGATATCAACGCCCCATCTTCTCAAAGATTACCCGTATATTCTGAATGCAGGCCTTCGGACCCCCACCTTTTTCCATTCAGCGAATCGGCAGATACCGTGGCTCAGGGAGATAAGGCCTCACCCCATCGTGGAGATCCATCCTGAAACAGCTAAAAAACATAACATCAAAAACGGGCAATGGGTCTACATTTCATCCCCGAGAGGGCGCATCAAACAGCGGGCAAAGCTGAACGACAATATCGATCAGAGAGTGGTCGTCGCCGAGCATGGATGGTGGTTCCCCGAGCAAAAAGACCCGGGCCACGGCTGGAATGTCTCGAATGTCAACATCTTGACTGACAATGCCTATGAGACACTGGACCCTGCCATGGGCTCCACCAACCTGAGGGTCTGTTTGTGCAACATCGCTCCGTGTGAAGATTAGATAAGAAGAACAATGCCGGACACCAAATCCCTCCTGACCTCCCTTTGCCGAAGGGAGGGATTTTCCCCTCTTTGGAAAAGAGGGGGTAGGGGAGATTTTAAAAACAATAATGAGGTAGGAGGAAAGCAATGGGAAAAGTATCCTTAATGTTAAATGAGGCCGAATGCATGGGTTGCCATGCCTGCGAAGTCGCTTGCAAACAGGAACACGGGTTCGCTGTCGGCCCAAAGGTCATTAAAGTCATCGAGAGAGCCCCCTATTTCAAACCCTTATTTTGTCATCATTGTGAGGATGCACCCTGTGCCCTGGCCTGTCCGGAAAGTGCGATTACCAAAGATCCCAAAACAGGGGTCGTTCTGGTCGACAGCGAAAAGTGTAACGGCTGCAACGCCGTGGCGGGAAAATCCGGGGCTGAAAAACAGGAGACCTCCGCATGCAAGGTGGGGTGTCCTGCCCACATCGACGTCCAGGGATTTGTGAGCCTTGCAGTCAAAGGGAAATTTGAACAAGCCCTTCAGCTGATCAAGCTGGCCAGCCCCTTTCCATCCATCTGCGGAAGGGTATGTCCCCATCCTTGTGAGTCCGAGTGCTACCGCGATCAAATTGATAAACCCGTAGCCATTCATGCCATTGAACGTTTCCTCGGCGATATGGATCTGAAGGCGAAGAAGCGCTTCAGGCCAGAGATAAAACCGAAGAGAAAGGAGAAGATTGCGATTATCGGGTCAGGACCTGCGGGTCTGACGTGTGCCTACTATCTTGCTAATGAAGGCTATAGGGTTACGATCTTTGAAAAAGAGAAAGTCTTGGGCGGCATGCTTGCCACAGGCATTCCTTCATATCGCCTGCCGCCTCATATCGTTGAGGCTGAGATCAAGATGATTCGAAATATGGGCGTGGCCATGAAGACCGGCGTTGAGGTGGGCAGGAATAAGACGATTGCTCAATTGCGCAAAGACGGATTCAAGGCCTTTTTCATTGCGATTGGCGCTCAGGAGGGCGTTCGGCTCGGTATCCCGGGTGAAGATCTTGACGGCGTTTATAAGGGGTTGGATTACCTCCGTCAGATCAACCTGGGAAAACCCGTAAAACTCGGGCAGCGGGTTGCGGTCATCGGCGGGGGGAATGTGGCGGTGGACGCCGTCCGATCCGCCCGAAGGTTGGGGTCGGAAAAAGCATTCATTCTTTACCGCCGGGGTTTGGAGGAGATGCCTTCCTCGCCCGAAGAGATCAAGCAGTGCCGGGAAGAAAAGATACCTATCAAAACCCGAACTCAACCCCTGAGGTTCATGAGCAGCAATGGTTTTGTCCAAGCCATCGAGTGCATTAAAATGCGCCTGGCGGAGCCTGACCAAAGCGGACGGAGAAAACCCGAGCCGATCCCCGGTTCTGAATTTACGATCAAAGTCGATGCGGTGATCACCGCTCTTGGCCAGGAATCGGATTGGTGCTGCTTAACCCCTGAGTGTGCCTGCGCCTTAACCGAATGGGGAACCCTGAAGGTTGATTCCTTGACGCTCCAGAGCGATGATCCGGATATCTTCACAGGCGGTGATGCGGCAAGAGGTCCAAAGACCGTGATTGAAGCGATTGCTGACGGAAGGCAAGCGGCCATTTCTGTCAGCCGATATGTCCGAGGCGAGAACCTTCGGCTGGGGAGAGATGGTTCTCTGAATCCAATCAGAGAACCCCAGCGAGGGAAATACGATCGGACCCCGCGAACCATGATGCCCTTCCTGGATCCCGGGAAAAGGGTAAAAAACTTCAATGAAGTCCAAAAAGGCCTGACCAAATCCGTGGCCGTTCAGGAGGCAAAGAGATGTATCTCTTGCGGCACCTGTTGTGTCCAGACATGCCCTTATGACGTCATGCAGTTTAATCACGAATCGACCAAGGCGGTCAAGTGTGATCTCTGCGTTGAAAAAAGGGAAAGGAAGGAGATCCCCGCCTGCTTCGCCATCTGTCCTACCCGGTGTATCTTCTGGGGAAACCCAAAGGAGTTCCCAAAAGAGGTTTATACGGGACGGTAGGTTTCCTAACATTCAATTTTCAATGGTCAATGGTCAGTACTCAATGGCCAGTGGAAGGTGAACAAAATATATTTGAAATTTTTTCATTCCATTTTCGTCATTCCTGTGGAAACAGGAATCCAGGATTTATTTTGTGAGCGCCTTTCTGGATCCCCGCCTTCTCGGGAATGACAAGAATCATCGATCAGTTTTAAAAGAAATTCTTAAAATTTCACTACAAGCGCCTAACGATTCCTAACATTGACAATTGATCATTGCTAATTGGTCATTGTCCATTGCGTCTTATCCATCCGATGGACTCTGGAAAGGAAAAATCGCTAATCTGGAAAGACCCTAAAACCGGCCTGGAATGGCAGCGCCAATCGCCGGGCGAGATGAGCTGGCATGAAGCGCTGGAGTATGCCGCATCGCTCTCATTGGATGGAAAAACAGATTGGCGTTTACCTGCCCTAACCGAACTCGAATCGCTCCTGGACAGAACCAAAGCCCGTTCAGACGGGAGGGCCCCTATGCGGGAGGACGTCCCCTTCCAGAATAATATGTCCTATTGGTCATCCACAACCTTTGAGCAGGATACCCGGAACGCATGGATCGTGATGTTCGACGGGGCCTATGTCCTCAGCTACTACAAGAGCAACCGATACCATGTCCGTTGCGTTCGAGGCTAAGCTTTTTCCCCTTCCCCTGCCCCTGCCCTCCCCGATAGAGACTGTGTCGTAATCAGCCATTCGCCCTTCGACACGCTCGGGATGAACGGCTAAGCGATTGATTTTAAAAATCCTGTAGTCCGTTCTTGGTGAGGTTCTCGAACCATGAACGGAATTACGACACGGCCCCGATAGTGGAAAAATTTTGACAAAATCCTATTTTGTGATAGATTGATTGCAAACGAATGGGGAGAAAAGAAATGGACCCAAAGGGTTTGGATGAACTCCGGCAAAAGCTCCAGTTCTATGAAACCATCCTTGACAATATCCATAACGGAGTCATGATCACCGACCCCGATGGAAAAATCATCTTTTTTAGTAAAACCTACGGGAATTTTCTTGGGATCGATCCCCAGGAAACCATTGGTAAACTTTGCACCGAGGTGATCGAAAATACACGAATGAATATCGTCGCTCAAACCAGGATACCGGAGATCAACCAGCCCCACCGGATCATGGGACAGGACATGGTCGTCCAGCGGATCCCCATTGAAATGAACGGGGAATTGGTTGCCGTCTTCGGTCAGGTGATGTTCAAGGATGTGAGGGATGTCCACGCCCTGTCGAAGAAGTTGAATGTCCTTGAATCAAAGGTCGAGTTTTATGAGAAAGAACTGGAGAGTTTAAGGTCTTCTAAATATACCATCAACAATATTGTGGGAAAGAGCGATCGGATGGTTGAATTGAAAAAATTGGCTTTAAAAGCGGCGCAGTCCAATTCCCCGGTGTTGCTGATCGGGGAAAGCGGAACCGGGAAAGAACTCTTTGCCCATGCCATCCATCATGCAAGCGAACGAAGGCTGCGCCCCTTTATCCGGTTGAATTGTGCGGCCATTCCAAAAGACCTCCTGGAGGCCGAGCTGTTCGGCTACGAACCTGGAGCCTTCACAGGCGCCGGGAGCAAAGGGAAGCCGGGAAAGTTTGAGCTGGCCCACCACGGAACTATCTTTCTCGATGAGATCAGCGATCTCCCCCTGGAGATGCAGCCCAAACTTCTTCGCGTTCTCGAAGAGAAGGAAACCGAGCGTCTCGGCGGAACGCGCATGACAAGGAGTAATTTCCGGCTGATTGCAGCGACTCATGAGAACCTCGAAAAGGGCGTCGAACAGGGTCAGTTTCGAAAAGACCTTTACTATCGCCTTAATGTCATTCCCATCCATATCCCTCCCCTTCGGGAGCGGAAAGCGGATATACCGTTTATTGCCGGCAAACTCATTGAAACCCTGAACAGGGATCTCGGTACCGGTGTCCCAAAAATTTCGCCCGATGTGTTGGCGATCTTAGAGAATTATGATTGGCCTGGGAATGTGCGAGAACTTGCAAATATTCTGGAGAGGGCAATCTATGCCGTTGAAGGAGATACCATTGAGATACATTACCTCCCGTTCTTTCTTCAAAGGATGAAACAGGGATTTGCTAAAACCCAACCCTCCCATTTAAAAAGGCTACGAGAAGATATGGAAAAAGAAGCTTTGCTCCATGCCATTCGTGTATCAAAGGATAATAAAAACAGGGCTGCAAAACTTCTTGGGATTCACAGGACAGCTCTTTATAAAAAAATGAAAAAACTAAATATTTCGCAGCATCCAAATTGATGGTGTAGATTTATTTCTATATGTAGATAATATGATACATATAGTTTAACCCTTTGTTATTCAATAATATATTCATCTCTCAACAGCATTGTGTAGAAATATTTCTACACAATCAAATTTCACCCATTTCGAAATACAAAAAATATATTAAAAATTTCATAAGGTTAGACCATTATGAGTTATGAAAATATCTGGCCCGATTCTTGCTCTTTAGTAATCTGTTTTAACCTTCCGAACCTAATCCAAGAACTTCAAGAGAAAAAAGCTATGCCAAAACTGATTACTGGCGGTCTCGGGTTTATAGGGGTCTATCTCGCACGGGCTCTTTTGAAAAAAGGTGAAGAGGTCATTCTATTTGACATAATCAAATCTTCCCCTTTGATCAAAGATATTCAAGATAAAGTCACAATCGTTCAGGGCAACCTGGCCTCATGGGCAGAGGTCCTGGAGGTGGTTCAGCAGTACAAGATCGATGGCATCTACCATACGGGAGCCCTCCTCTCGGCTTCTGCCGAAGAAAAACCCATTACAGCCTATGAGGTCAATGCGGGAGGAACCTTTAATGTCCTGGAGGCGGCAAGGCTTTTCAATGTGAAACGGGTCCTCTACACAAGCACCATTGCTTCTTATGGCCTCGGCCTCCATACGGTAGATGAAGATACGATACAGATGCCCATCTCCATGTACGGGGTGACAAAGGTCTTCTCAGAAAGACTGGGAGAATATTATCAAAGGAAATTCGGTGTTGACTTCAGGGCGGTCCGGTTGCCCTCGATCATTGGGCCAGGAAGGGGTGGAGGGGGAGCATCGGCTTATAGCACTCTCATGATTTCAGAGCCCGCTCTCAAAAGGCCTTATTCGGTCTTCGTAGAGGAAGATGTGATCATGCCGCTTCTTTATATCAAGGATTGCGTCGATTGCCTCATTGGTTTATTCGAAGCGGACAATGCCAGATTAAAAAGAAGAGTCTATTGCATCGCTGGCTTTTCCCCCACGGCCAAAGAGATCTTCGATGAAGTGAAACGGATTCTCCCGAATTCAGACATTCGATTCAAGCCAGACAGGGAATTAACCGAGATTGTTCGAAGCTGGCCAAAATATCTGAGAGAGACGAAGGCTTCCGAGGAGTGGGGATGGAAGACCAAATACCTCCTGAAAGAGACGGTGGAGGATTTTATTAAGGAAGTCCAGGCCCATCCGGAGATCTATGGTTAGAAGGCTCCGAAGAATTCAAATGAATCATTTACTAAGTCCCTTAACCAAGAAAGGAGGAGGAGGATGAAAAAATTAGCAATTTTAACAGCCGTATGTTTTTTGCTCAGCCTGTTGGCCGTCTCGATGGTGATGGCACAAGCCAAACCCGCCCCGGCAAAAAAGGCGGCGACGAAAGAACCGGTCAAGATTGGGGCCATCTATGATTTCGCCGGAGCCTGCTACATGTACTCAGAAGCAGGACTCAAAGGCATAAAGATCGCCCTGGACGAGATCAACGCAAAAGGAGGATTTCTTGGGAGGAAGGTAGACCTCGTCGTTCGTGATACGGAGGCAAAGGTGGATGTTGCAGTGAGGGAAATAAAAGATTTGATCCTGAGGGAAAAAGTTGATTTTATTATTGGTCCTTGCAGCAGTGGGACAGGTCTGGCCATGCAGGTCGTCCACACCGAATACAAAACGATAAGAATTTCTGCAATCGCCAATACCGAAGGGCAGACCGTGGATAAATTCTCACCTTACTTCTTCCAGGTTGTTCCCAACACTTACATGGAAGCCACTGCGGCAACACGATACCTGCATAAAAAGGTCCCCACCGCAAAAAAATTCTGCACCATTAATCCTGATTATGAATTCGGACGCCGTGAGGCTGCTGCTTTCGAAGAAGAGATCAAACGGTTGGTCCCGGATGCCGAGATTCTCTACCAGGCCTGGCCAAAACTTGGTGAAAAAGATTTTACTGCCTTTATCACTGCAATGATGGCCAAGAAACCTGATGCAATACACAGCTCTCTCTTCGGCGGCGACCTGGTGGCGTTTACGAAACAGGCGGCCCCTTATGAATTTTTTAAAACCCCATTTATTGCCCTTTATGACTTCCCTGTTCTCCTCGCTCTTGGACCAGATGCTCCAGAAGGAACTTTCGGTTTTGGAAGGGGATGTTTTTTCATGGATCCCAATCCAAAGATGATGGAGTTTGTCGATAAATTTAGGAAAGTTACTGGAGCCTATCCCGATGGTTGGGCAGTTCAGAATTATGATGCCGTTTATGTCCTGAAAGCAGCAATCGAAAAAGCAAAAACAACCGAAACCGAAGCGGTTATTAAGGCATTAGAAGGGATCACCTTTGACAGCTTGAGAGGCAAAATCACCATTCGGGCTTTAGACCATATGGCCACAGTGCCTATTTATCAGGGAACCATTGCAAAAGACCCAAATTACCCGTTTAAAATCTGGAAAGATATTGTAAGGGTTCCCGGGGAGCAGGTCATCCGTCCGGAAGCCAGTGTAAGGGAAATCTGGAAGAAAACAGGAGTCGTCAGGTAAAACGTAAATTCGAAGCACGAAATTCGGTCGGTGCGACCGCCCGTACCGTGGCGAATTTCGAAACCTGATCATTTCGTTTCGGATTTAGAATTTCGGTAATTCGGTTTGTTTCGTATTTCGGTATTCGATATTCGAATTTTGGGTTTTAGGTTATGTCTTTTGATGTTCTCTTTAACCAGTTCATGAGCGGTATTGCCCGGGCGGCCCTGCTTTTCCTGGTCGCCTCGGGCCTCTCCCTCACCTTTGGTGTCCTCAGGGTCCTTAATTTCTCCCATGGGTCCCTTTATATGTTAGGGGCCTTTATCACTTATTCCATCTGGAAATTCCTTCTCATTCCGGTGGTCGGATTTTATGTGGCAACGGTTCTGGCGGCCTTGATCATGGGAGGGGTCGGTGTTCTTATCGAATATTTCCTGCTGAGACGACTTTATGCAAGAGGATGGCCCGAGCAGCTTTTGGCTACCTATGCGATCGTCCTGATCATCACCGATATCGTAAAATGGGGATGGGCCGGAGAATTCCTTTCGATCCCGAGGCCTGTTCCCTTCAAAGGGGCTGTTTTTCTTTTCGGTTTTCCGTTTCCTTCATACAATTTTTTTATCATTATATTAGGATTAATCGTTGTCGTCTTTCTCTGGTGGCTGGTGTATAAAACACGCCTGGGAGATATTATCCGGGCAGCAGCTCACGACCGGGAAATGGTCTCCGCCCTGGGTATACCCATACCATGGCTTTTTACATTGATCTTCGTACTGGGATCGATGATCGCCGGTTTAAGTGGAGCGGTTACAGCTCCTTTCGGAGCCATTGCCCTCGGTATGGATATCGAAATCATTGTTGAATGCTTTGCAGTGGTTGTCATCGGTGGAATGGGAAGTCTTCCCGGGACCCTTCTCGGATCCCTGATCGTTGGGCAGGTCTATGCGTTCGGGATCATGTTTAAACCGGAGTTGGCCCTCGCCTTCATATTTATGGTCATGGCAGCGGTTCTCATCATTCGTCCGTGGGGGATCTTTGGAAGGCCGGAAAGATAAGAAAAACTGGAATAATGGAAGATTGATACATTCGTAAAAAGTCAAAAAACAAGAAAGACGTCATGCTGAACTTGTTTCAGCATCTAACAAAATCAAGAACTTACGAGACCCTGAAACGATACTGAATCGAGTTCAGCACAAGGTTCAGGGTGACATATCGGGACTTTT
>JAGVBT010000040.1 GCA_020059605.1 Deltaproteobacteria bacterium | reverse complement strand
TCGAAAGAAATTGAGTCCAAAACCATCTAACCCCTCTTCGTCAAAGGTGGGGAAATAACCATGATCCCAGGGGTGGGGAATTATCATGAGCCTTGACACAATATCAGGCTTGTCGAGAAAATAATTACTGTCGGTGTTCCTTGCAGCGATTGTGGGCCCGGACCAGTTCACTCCTCCGTTGCTAGAACGCCACACTGCTATTGCGTTGGGTGGAGAAGTTGGATACTGATTAAAAACGATGCCCGCGCAGTAGATTCTCCCGGGTGCAATTCCTGAGGTGAATATATTTGCATCCAACATTGGATCCGCTGAAGTAGTATATCCTAAAGGAATAGTAAGCTGACCGCGGGTAAAATTCAAAAAATCAGTTGTTGTTGCAAAATGGTTTTTCGGAAGCCCACTGACAAATTTGATATAAGCTGTGGTTGTATAATCGGTACTGCCAAGCGTAAGAGATACGACTGAAGGTTGAACGTCTTGATTCACATCATTGCTGGCATTGACTGTATATAATACCGTTTCAGGTGACGCAAACTTTGAACTCTCTGTAAAAGGTTCTTGGCCTGGTGGCCCAATACCATAAAGCTTCAAGGTTTCGAGGTAAACAGCACCACTGAGGAACTTAAAATTTTCAATGTTGATTTGAGGTGGTGGAAATGACACCTGCGCAAGAAGGGGGGTGAATCCTAAAATGACTAATAAAAGACCAATGAATGACTTTTTCATTTGAGCTCTCCTTTTTGGTTATGATGTAAAGATTCTCAGAACCTTTAATTTTCTGAGTCAACTCAGAATTCCGAGCCTCTCCAGAAATTCACATCCTTTCTCTTTTGGTAGCGCAACATTATTAAATTATCAAATATGGAACCGGATGTCAAAAAATTCATTTCTACTTCGCTAACACAAAGAAATTCATTTCTATAATTTCTATAAGGGAGAGATTACCCGAAGCGGTATAATTATATCCTGTCGAGTTTCCATTGGCGTCGGTCACCCCCGTCACCCGGCTGGCAGCATAATAGCTGTAGAAGGTGCTTTTACATTTTGCATCTTTGATCTCGATTGGCCGGCCAAGATCATCATAGCTCATTTTGGGTAGAGCCTCCGGGGTCGCATCTTTACGGGCTGTTACCCAAATAATTCTTGCAAGCATGATACATTCACGATATAAGCGTGGCAATAGTAGAGAGAAAAAGGTGTCAGGCCTTGAAATGTGAATCAGGTTTTCGAGGTAAGAGGGCCAGGTCTTGCAATATAACACTATAGGAGAGCAGACTTTATTCCTTGAAATAGGAAGTTGAGAAACTCCTCAAGCTGAACGGCCTGAGGTATATTTGCGGAGAATGCTTGAGATGAGCGTTTGGTAAGGAATCCCTTCTTCCAGTGCTTTTTTCTGAATTTCGTCCAAATCTTTGCTTGCAATTCGAATATTAATCCTCTTATCTTTTCTTAAGGTTGCTTGGGCAATTTTCTGATAAGGATTGGTCACTGTTTTAAATTCTTGACTGACTTCCATTCTCCTTCTTCATAGGAATCAAGTAGGTTCTTTTCTTCTTTCGTCATCCTTGGCATTTTAATCATCTCCTCTCAAATAGTGTTTAGTTGCCTTCCGGCTTGGAGTAATGGTTTTTAAGATGATTTCGTTTTCTCCTTCAACAAAAGGAACCAGATAGACATAATCCTCGACTGGAATTACAAATATGAATTGGTTTGGATATTTTTTCTTATTCGGGTGTTCCAGAATGTCAAGAACTTGTCCCCTTTCAATATAAAAGACGATCTGCTCAAAGGATATATTCCGCTCCGCCTTAAGTTTTTCATTTTTTTCAGGGGGTCAAAATCTGGGGTTAGGCTTGCAAGATTGCGATTTTTAGCCTATTCATTGCCTATTCTTCTCAAAATTTCATCTCCAGCCAATATTCCGCTGATGGAAGCTTGCATTAACCCGCGCGTAATCCCAGCTCCATCGCCGATCAGAAAGAGATTCTGTATGTCTGTTTCTAAGGCTGGGGAGATTTTTACACGATTGGTATAGAACTTTACCTCCACCCCGTAAAGGAGAGTATGCCTGGAAAAAATGCCGGGAGTTATTCGATCCAATGCCTCGAGCATCTCGATGATGCTCTTTAAATGACGATAGGGAAGGACAAAACTGAGGTCACCTGGGGTGGCTGAAATCAGTGTAGGTTGGGTAATGCATCGATTGATCCGATCGGGTGTGGATCGCCTCCCATCGAGTAGATCTCCCAATCTCTGAATGATTACTCCATTCCCAAGAAAATTGGCCAGTCTTGCAATATACTTCCCATAGCCGATAGGGTCGTTAAAGGGTTCGGTAAAGGTGTTAGAAACGAGGATGGCAAAATTGGTATTTTCAGTTTTTTTGTTAGCATAGCTGTGGCCATTGACTGTGACGATCTCATCAATCGTTTCTGTGACCACCTCTCCAAAAGGATTCATACAAAAAGTCCGAACCTTGTCATCGAAGGTCTTAGAATAGTAAATAAATTTTGCCTCATAGGCGATGTCTGTAAGTTTTTGAAGAATGGAGGCAGGGGCTTCCACACGAACTCCTATGTCAACCGGACTTGGTATAGAAGGGATTCCCAATCGCTGTACTTCGTTCTTGATCCATTGGGCTCCCACACGGCCCGGACCACAAATCACGTAATCCGCGTTCACCCGGGTTCCATTCTCAAGCCATACCCCCTTGATCTTTCCATTCTCAACGAGAATCTCTTTCACAGGGGTATTAAAGAGGACGTCCACTTTTTTCTCCAGGGCATTTCGGATCTTCTTCAAGAGAGGCACACAGTTTTCAGTTCCCAGATGTCTGATTTCCATGGGAATGAATTCTAATCCTGCCAGTTTCGCTTCCTGGTACAGGGCTTCAGTTTTATCAGAGGATTGACCGAAGACCTCTTTCGGGGCACCGAATGAGAGATAGATCTCATCAGCTTTTCTAAGGAGATTCACCAATTGGCTCTGGGGAATAAAGTCGCCTAAGAACCCGCCAACCTTTGGTGAAAGAGTCAGCTTACCATCACTGAAGGCACCTGCGCCTCCCCACCCACACAAGAGTTCCATTCCCCTCCCTCTTTTCCTCTCATGGATATCCTTCCCTTTCTCAAAAATCACCAAATCTTTCATCCTACCTTTCGACAAGGTGAGAGCGGCAAAAATGGCTGATGGACCAGCCCCAACAATCGCCACTTGATATTGCTTTTTCATCATCCCCTATTCCCCATTCTTGCTTCGATTCAGTTATCCTGTTACCCTATTTTTATATGCCCAATTAGAAAATATCAATAGAATTCTATTGACCACAACATACCACAAGAAGAACTTAAAGTGCTATCCTTAATAAATTGACCCATGAGTTAAAAATATCTTTTCCAACTAAACCTTTTAATGTTAAACTATTGCTTAGTTGGATATAGGTTCCAACGGCTCAACGGATTCTCAACAGTATTTCATTAAACCAAAGAAAGGAGTCACATATGGCGGCGAAGAAAATTTTGATGATCGTTGGGGATTTTGTGGAGGATTATGAGGTGATGGTTCCTTTTCAGGCATTGCAGATGGTCGGGCACACCGTCCATGCCGTTTGTCCGGGGAAGAAGGCCGGAGAAAGGGTTCGGACAGCGATCCATGATTTTGAGGGAGATCAGACCTACAGCGAGAAGCCGGGCCACAACTTCACGCTGAACGCAACCTTTGATGAAATCAAACCGGAGGCTTATGACGCCCTTGTGATCCCTGGTGGACGAGCGCCTGAATACATTCGTCTGAACGATAAGGTGCTTGAGGCGGTTCGACACTTTGCCAAGGCGAATAAGCCTATTGCTGCTATTTGCCATGGCGCACAAGTCCTGGCGGCAGCCGGAGTGATTGTTGGCAAAGCCTGTTCGGCTTATCCGGCGGTGGGACCCGATGTGAAAACTGCAGGCGGCAAGTATGTTGACATACCGGTGGACCAGGCGCATGTCGATGGAAACCTCGTGACTGCCCCCGCCTGGCCGGCCCATCCCGACTGGTTGGCGAAGTTCTTGAAAGTGTTAGGGACAAAGATTGAACCCTAAGAAGAAATTTCCCCTTAAGCCATTGGATAGGCTGCTATCGAGAACCCCTTTGAAAAGGGTTGGGGAGCCGGTTAAGACAGGGCAGAGATTCATGGAGGGGAGCGGACAGTAAAAAACCTTTTCACGGATTCGTATTTCTTCTCACCGATCCCCTTTACGTTTTTAAGATCCTCTCTCGATCCGAACCCTTTTCTCCTCTCACGATAGGCGAGGATCTCACGGGCCAGCGACTCGCCAATTCCCGGGATGAGGCAGAGGTCTTCGGCGGAGACCCGGTTCAGGTCAAGGGGGATGGAGAAGACGAGAAGTTTGTTGGCCTCCATCCTTCGGATATTAATTTTGATTTGTTGGTCAGACGTCTTTTGAACGAAGAGAAGTGTCCCGGTTTCCAGGGTTTCCGAGGATACCGGATCGTCAGATCGGACAGCCTCTATAAACCCTCCGGCTCTGTTGATGGTTTCTTTTAAGGAGGGATGTTTTTGGAAAAGGTAGATGCCTGGTTGTTGCACCTCCCCTGAAACCTCAACAACAAATTCTTTAAAGATTTGTTCTGGAGATGAAGAGGGTTTATGGTAAAGTCGAACATATAGGAAGGTGAGCATGAGAAGGGCCAACACGAGGAGAATTCGTTGTTGGCCGATTGAGAAATATCTCAGCCCTTTAGGAAAAGTCATGGCCTTGCCGAAATGGCTACTTTTCTTCTTTCAGGAGCTTGTAGTCGATGGCATCCACGAGAGCCTGCCAGCTGGCCTGGATAATATTTTCGGAGACGCCCACGGTTCCCCATTTCGAGCCCCCGTCTCCGGATTCGATCAGAACCCTGGTCTGGGCAGCCGTTCCGTCCTTGGTCGTGAGGATCCTCACTTTGTAATCGAGAAGTTTGACCTCTTTCAATTGGGGATAGAACTTTTCGAGCGCCTTTCGTATGGCATGATCGAGAGCGTTGACCGGACCGTTTCCTAATGCCGCCGTATGTTCGATTTGCCCGCCGATGCGAACCATGATGGTCGCCTCCGAGAGGGGAAGACCTTCCTCCTCCTTCTTTTCAACGATCACACGAAACCCCATGAGCTCGAAGAATTTCTTGTGTTTTCCCAGGGCCTTCTTCATCAGGATTTCGAAAGACCCTTCGGCTCCTTCAAATTGGAATCCTTCATGTTCCAGTTTTTTTAAGTTGTCGAGGATCCTGCGGACGGTGGGGTCTTTGCTTTCGAGGTCGATCCCGAACTCGGAGGCCTTGTAAAGGATGTTCGATTCCCCCGAAAGATCGGAGATGAGAACCCTTTGACGGTTTCCCACCCGCTCCGGCCGGATATGTTCGTAGGTGAGGGGGCTTTTCCGGATGGCGCTCACGTGGACCCCTCCCTTGTGGGCAAAGGCGCTATTGCCCACAAAAGGCAGGTAGTTTGGATGGGGCAGATTCGCAAGCTCCGAGACGAAGCGGGAAACCTCCGTGATTTTTTTGAGCTGGGCATCGGTGATGCAATCGATCCCCATCTTCAGTTTCAGATTGGGAATGATGGAGCAGAGATTGGCATTCCCGCACCGTTCGCCATACCCATTGATCGTCCCCTGGACCTGCGTGATTCCCTCTCTCACAGCGATCAGGGAGTTGGCCACAGCCAACTCGGTGTCGTTATGGACGTGGATGCCGAGGGGGACGGTGATCTCGTTTTTTACTTCTTGAATCGCCCTCTGGAGATCATGGGGGAGGGTCCCGCCATTCGTGTCACAAAGCACGATCCAATCGGCCTTCGCCTCCTGGGCCGCCTTCAGTATGGAAAGGGCATAAGACGGATTTTCCCTGAACCCATCGAAAAAATGTTCCGCATCGAAGATGACTTCCTGAATCTTCTCCTTCATAAAACAAACCGACCGGTAGATCATTTCAAGGTTTTGATCGAGGCTGATGTTTAACGCCTCAAGGGCGTGCAGGCCCCAGGATTTTCCGAAGAGGGTGACCGCCTGGGTCCCTGCTTCGATCAGCGCCTGGAGATTTGAATCGGCTTCGGGCAGGCAATCCGAACGGCAGGTGCTTCCAAAAGCAACCGCCTTTGCCGCCGTCAGGTGAGCCGATTGGATTTCCCGGAAAAACTGAAGGTCCTTCGGGTTGGAGCCGGGCCAGCCTCCTTCGATGTAATGGATGCCGAGCTCGTCCAATTTTAAGGCAATCCTTACCTTGTCCTCGACGGAGAAGGCGATGTCCTCCGCCTGGGACCCGTCGCGGAGCGTGGTGTCGTAGATTTTAACAGGTTTTTTATCCATCCCTATCTATTTTTCTTCGGTGACGGTCGGCTTGTCCAGTTCAAAGGAATCATGGAGGGCGCGCACCGCTAATTCCGTATATTTGGAGTCAATAACGCAGGAGATTTTGATCTCCGAAGTTGAGATCATCTGGATGTTGATGCCCTCACCGGCCAGGGCGGAAAACATCTGTGCGGCCACATTTGAATGGCTCCTCATCCCCACGCCGATAATCGACACTTTGGCGATGTTTTCATCGGAGAGGACTTCTTTTCCCCCCATCTGCTTGGCACTTTCTTTCACAATCTGAAGGGCCCTGGAGAAATCGGTTTTGGGAACGGTGAAGGCCAGATCGGCGCAACCTTTTTCGGTGCTGGAGGTCTGGATGATCATGTCCACCACGATATTGGCATCGGCAATGGGTTTAAATAATTTGGCGGCCACCCCGGGAACATCCGGGACGCGCATGACTTCTATCTTTGCCTCATCCTTGTTATAGGTCACCCCTGAAACAACAACCCTTTCCATCTCTTTCTCCTCCTTGCAGACAATGGTCCCGGGATTTTCATTGAAGGACGATCTCACATGAATGGGGACATCATACTTCTTGGCAAACTCAACGGAACGGATCTGAAGCACCTTGGCTCCCAGGCTGGCCATTTCAAGCATCTCATCATAGGAGATCCGGGACAGCTTCCGGGCCTTCGAGCATACATTCGGGTCGGTCGTATAGACGCCATCCACATCCGTGTAGATTTCGCAGACATCCGCCCGGATGGCGGCGGCGACGGCCACAGCGGTCGTATCGGATCCCCCGCGGCCCAGCGTGGTGATATTCTCCGACTCATCCACCCCCTGAAACCCGGCCACGACCACGATCCTTCCGTTTCTTAAATCTTCAAGCATCTTCTCCGATTCGATCCCGGTGATACGGGCTTTGCCAAAAGCGCTGTCTGTGGCGATCTTGATCTGAAAACCAAGATAGGATTTCGCATTATAGCCCATCGCCTTTAAGGCCATTGCAAGCAGGGCAATGGTGATCTGTTCCCCCGTGGAGACAAGAACATCCATCTCTCTTTCATCGGGGTTCGTAGTGACCTGCCGGGCCAGCCGGATCAGTTTGTCGGTTTCTCCGGCCATGGCCGAGACGACGACCACCACCTGATGACCTTCCTTCGCGCTTCGGATGACTCTTCCTGCGACATTCCTGATTCGGTCGACATCTCCGACCGATGTGCCGCCATACTTTTGAACAACCAATGCCATTCCGTAACCTCCCCGATCACTCAAAGGTTCGAGTTTCAAGTTGCAAGTTCCAAGGTTTAAACCCGAAACGTGAAACCCGGAACACGAGACTCGATTTCTGTTATTAACTCTTCGTAGCGTTGTCCTTGGCCGGTCATTTCGATGGTCCGGGTCTTTTTCCCGGAATACCGGACATGGATTAGGAGAACCCCAATGGGGAGCAAGGAAGGAATTCGGTCGGCCCACTCAAGGGCCGTAATTCCATCTCCATAAAAGTATTCCTCAAGACCTAACTCTTCCGCATCCTGCTCCTTTTCCAACCGGTAAAGATCGATATGATAAAAAGGGATCTTCCCTCTGTATTCGTTGATCAGGGTGAAAGAGGGGCTCGAGACATAATCGGATTTTTGAACACCGGCTCCTTGGGCCAACCCACTGATCAACCGGGTCTTTCCCGCTCCCAATTCGCCGACCAGGGCCACGACATCGCCTCTCTGAAGAAGGCGTCCAATTTGTTTTCCAAGGCGAATGGTGTCGGAGGGGCTCCCGGTTTGAAGAAACACTTGTTCGTTACCGCGATGCGTATCGCCTCATGAAATCGTTACGCCTTAAACTTAAAATCATCCGGGTTGAGGTTTTCAAGCCATTCTTTGAGTTGATCTCCCTCTTTTTCAAAATCGATGGTCCTCGCCTTTTCGATAACCTCCCCTGAAACAAAGATCGGTGCATCTGCGGCGAGCGCAATTGCAATGGCGTCACTGGGGCGGGAGTCGATGACGATCTCTTCCCCCTTTTGATTGAGGTGAATCAACGCATAATAAGTGTTTTCCTTCAAATCGTTGACCACAATTTTCATGACCTGTGATTGAAGGGTGTTCAAAACGTGATGGATCAAATCGTGAGTCATGGGACGATGGGAATCGATCTTCTTTAATTTCATGGCGATGGCATTTGCCTCAAACGGTCCGATCCAGATCGGTAGCCCTGTCTTATTGGCCAGGTCCATCAGGAGGACGACAAACCCGTTTGATGTGGAATCGAATGTCAAAAACTTCACTTTCATCTCAACCAGCATGCAATGCTCCTTAGATTCATGGTGAACGGGGTTCCTTGCATGGAAAACTTACCTCCGGACTTTTTTAAATCCTAACAGACTTCCCTAAGGGAATCAAATCCCTCTCCGGAGGAGGGCGGGGATTTCCTTGATGAGGTCCGTCGCCACCAGCGATTTTTCCCCCAGTTTCCGGGCCGCTTCATCTCCGGCCAGCCCGTGGAGATAGACCGAGGCTTGAAGGGACCGGAGAAGGTCGAATCCCTGAGAGGCGAGGCCGGCGATCATCCCGCAGAGCACATCCCCCGTTCCTCCGGTCGCCATCCCCGAATTGCCCGTGGGGTTGATATAAACCTCTCCCCTGGGAGTGGCGATCAAGGTGCGATACCCTTTGAGGGCCAGATAGACATGGTTGGACTGAGCGAAGTTTTTGCTGGTTCCGATGCGGTCCTCCTGGACCGCCTTGACTGTTGAACGGATTAACCTGGCCATCTCTCCGGGGTGGGGTGTGAGCACAATGGACCGGTTGGAGACTGGGAAAAACTTTGGCTGGGTGGCCAGAGCATTGATGCCATCCGCATCGATGATCATGGGGAGTTCGATCGATTTGATCAATTTCAGGATGAGCGACTGGGTTTCTTTAAACGTTCCCAGTCCGGGGCCGATTACAACCGCCTTCTTGTTTTCGCAAAGCCGCAGGATGGAGTGATAGGCTCTTAGACTGAGGGTCTGTTTCGGGGTTTCGGGAAGAGGCTCGGTCATCCCCTCGGTCAGCTTCATCTCCATAATCGCATTCAGGCTTTTCGGGATGGCGAGGGTGACCAGCCCCGCTCCCATCCTCAACGCAGCCTCACAAACCATGGAGGCTGCGCCGGTTTTTCCAACCGAGCCGGCGATCACCAGCAGATGACCGTAATCTCCCTTGTGTGTGTCGGGGCGTCTGGGGACGGAAAGAACCCGCATCATTTCGTCCTCCTCGAGAAGGTAGGACTGGATCTTTTCCTCTTCCATCAAGTTTTTGGGGATGCCAATGTCAACGACCCTGAGGGTTCCCGTGTATTCGCTCCCCGGGGAGACGAGCAGCCCTATCTTGGGCAGACCGAAGGTGACGGTGAGGGTTGCGCGGATTGCGGTCCCGAGCGGTTTTCCCGTATCGGCGTTTAAGCCGGAGGGGATATCGACGGCCACGAGGGGACGATGAAGGGTATTGAGGTGATCAATTACCTCCCGGTAATACCCTCTTACCTCTGCGTCAAGCCCTGTCCCGAAAATGGCATCGACCAAGAGATCTGCCCTTTCCAGTTCTCTCTTTACTTTCTGATAATCCTTCGAAGAAGGAATGGAGAGGATTTCTCCTTTCATGCGATGGAAGACATAATGGTTTGTTTCCGCATCTCCCCTGAGCGATTTGGGGTCGGTAAGCAGAAAGACTTTGACCTGGATCCCGCGATTCATTAAGTGCCTGGCGATCACGAAGCCATCGCCTCCATTGTTCCCTTTCCCGGCGATGATGGCCACCCTCTTTTTTCGGAGGTCCGGGAAAGAGGAGAGGATCGCCTCCGTGGCTTCCCTCCCTGCATTCTCCATCAGGACGATTCCAGGAATTCGGTAAGTCTCAATCGCCTTACGGTCCAGTTCCTGCATCTGCTCAGCGGTCGCTACTTTCATGGTCTCTCCCCTCTAATAGGACATGAGCCACGGCGTAGGGTCGGTCGTGGGAAAGGGTGAGAAGGGTCCTGTCGATTCGACGGGATTGGAGAAACTCCTTTGCCCTCCGATGAAAGGAGAGGAGCGGTTTTCCCATGGGATCGTTCTCGACCTCAATATCCGTCCATTGGATCCCATACCGGAGTCCTGTACCAATCGCCTTCAGAAAGGCCTCTTTTGCGGCAAAACGGATGGCAAAACATTCCATGGGATGAGACTTCCGGCGGCACCAGGAGATTTCCCGCTCCGTATAGACCCGTCCCAGAAACCGGTCTCCCCAGCGATCCATCAGCCTTTCGATCCGTTCGATATTAACAATGTCGATGCCGGTGCCCAGAATCATAAGTTCGGAGTAATTTTAGTTCGCCTGCCTACACGAAGCGTTTCGGCGGAGGCAGGGAGTTCGGAGACTTGGAATCGAAGCCTTGGAAAATTGATTTTTGACTCCGAACTCCGAACCCCGAACTACGAACTTTTTTTTCATCGAATCAGCGCGATCATCTCCCTGACCGCCCGGTCCAGGCCCACCAGGACGGCACGGGCGATGATGCTGTGGCCGATGTTGAGTTCCTCAATTTCTATGATCTCGGCAATCCTTCGCACATTGACATAATTGAGGCCGTGTCCTGCGGCGATCCTTAAATTCCGCTGGCCGGCTTCTCCCACCGCATCAAGGACCCTTTTCAATTCATCGTCGGCCTGGGCCGGGGTCTTCGCTTCGCAATAGTGGCCGGTGTGAATCTCGATGGCATCGGCCTCCACTCCCTCCGAGGCTTTGATCTGGTTCCGGTCGGGATCGACGAAAAGACTGACAGGAATATTTTCCTTCCGGAGCCGTTGAACGGCTTTTTTGAGAGAACGGAAGTTCTTGACAACATCAAGCCCTCCCTCGGTGGTCAGCTCCTCCCTTTTTTCAGGCACCAGGGTGACAATGTCGGGTTTTGTGAGCAGAGCGATGCGGATCATCTCCTCCGTGGCGGCCATCTCCAGGTTGAGCTGCGTCTGGATCACCTCCCTCAGAATGCGAAGATCCCTGTCCTGAATATGGCGCCGATCTTCCCTTAGATGGCAGACAAGGCCATCGGCTCCAGCCATTTCCACCATGCTTGCGGCTGTGACCGGATCCGGGTAAGCCTCCCCTCTGGCCTGTCTCACCGTGGCGACATGGTCGATGTTGACCCCCAGTCTTGTCATGGTTCCTCCTATGTCCCCAACCTCATCCTCCTCCTTGAGATGCGTGGGGGAGAGAAGAAAAGGGAATGAATTTTCGGACTTCGGACTCGCTATCCTTCGGCCAGCCTGATTGCATCGGCCACTGCAATTGCCCGTTTTGCCTGAAGAACATCATGACTCCTTATGATATGGGCGCCATTGAGAACGCCGATGGCAATGCTTGAGAGGGTTCCCTCCAGCCGTTCACCCAATGGCGCATCGAGAATCTTTCCGATAAAGCTTTTTCTCGATGCCCCGAGGAGAATCGGTTTTCCGAGAACCCGGAATTCCGAGAGTTTTTTAATAATCAAGAGGTTGTCCTCGAGGGTTTTGCCAAAACCGATGCCAGGGTCAATCACGATCTGTCCGGGATCCAGCCCCGCTGATTCGGCTCGCAGGATGCCCTCCTTAAGATACCGGATGATTTCAGAAAACAGCGAATCATAATGGACTTTTTTCTGCATGGTTTCGGGCGTTCCGCGAATATGCATCAGAATGATGGGGACATCCCCGCTTGCCGCTACACGGGCAAGTTCGGGGTCAAAATGTAATCCGCTGATATCATTTATGATTTGCGCCCCTGCGTCGATGGCCCTCTGAGCAACTTCTGATTTATAGGTGTCAATGGAGATGGGGACATCCACCTCTCTGGCAAGGGCTTTAATTACGGGAAGAACCCGGGCGAGTTCCTCATCCGGTCCGAGTAATTTTGAACCCGGTCTCGTTGATTCTCCCCCGATATCGATCATGTCGGCTCCCTCTTCAACCATCTTCAGGCCGTGAGATATGGCTTTCTCTTTTTCGTAAAAAAGCCCGCCATCCGAAAAGGAGTCAGGGGTGACATTGAGCACCCCCATCAGAAGCGTTCTTTCACCAAGCGCGAATGTCCGCCGCCGGCAGCGCAGGGTGAAACGGTCTTTCGAAATATTTTGGAGGGTTTCTTTCAGGGGATGGGCAATTATTTGGTGATCGGGATGGGATTCCAATTTCTGAATCAATTTCTCGAACTGCTCCCGGCTTCCCATGAGTAGTCCGTCTGTCGGCCGGACACCGCAATCAAGGCTCTGGTTATCCAGGGCGGCATCTCCACCCAGGGATATCATCTCCTCTTTGAGGAGGTTGGCTGTACGAGGATCGATTCCTTCCACCTTGAGGTTGAAATGGAGTGTTTTCCCTTTCATCCACTCGATGCCGCTGGGGTCCACCCCCACTTTTTCCATTTGCCGGATGGCTTCCTTAAGCCCGGTGATGTGAAGGCATCGGATTACATTCATTTCTTTGTTTAGAAAAGGAGATTTCGTTTAGCGGAAACGGTAAGGACGCCCGTATCGTCATTAAAAGGCTACGGTTGTCGTCCATTCATGCTTTGTACGTAACCGTTATCCAAGCCACCGGAATCCCTTTAGGGTTTTACCTACCACATGTGAAGGGGCGGCGAAGAACTCCTGATGCGTCCAGGATCAAACGACTTCACCCTTTATAATCCGATCGATCTGGTTTCCGTCGAGAACCTCTTTTTCGAGGAGAGAGCCGGCCAGGCGATGAAGGATATCGAGGTTTTCCTGGATGATCTCTTTCGCTTTTTCATAGCGATCCGTGACGATTTCCCTGATTTCTGCATCGATCAGACGCGCCGTCTCTTCGCTATAGTCACGGTGCTGAGCGAATTCCCTGCCGAGGAAGATCTGCTCTTCTTTTCGGCCGTAGGCCAGGGGCCCGAGCCTTTCGCTCATCCCCCATTCACAAACCATCTTTCGGGCCAGTTCCGTGGATCGTTCGATATCATTGCCAGCGCCGGTGGTCTGGTGTTGCAGGACCAGTTCCTCGGCTACCCTTCCGCCCATCATCACCGTGATGTTATTAAGGAGATAATCTTTGGGGTAAGTATGCTTCTCATCGATTGGAAGTTGCTGCGTGATTCCAAGGGCCTGGCCCCTCGGAATAATGGTGACCTTGTGAATGGGGTCTGTCCCGGGAGTCATCCTGGCGACCAGGGTATGACCTGCTTCATGGTAGGCGGTGATTCTGCGTTCTTCGAGGGGAATGATCATCGATTTTCTTTCCACCCCCATTAGCACTTTGTCCTTGGCCTGTTCAAGGTCCGACATATCAACCCAGTCTTTTCCCAATCGTGCCGCCAGGAGGGCGGCCTCATTGACCAGGTTCTCAAGGTCCGCCCCTGAAAAACCAGGGGTCCCCCGTGCCAGGAGGGAAAGATCGACATCATTGGCCAGAGGCGCCCGCTTCGTGTGGACCTTTAAAATCTCTTCCCTCCCTTTCACATCGGGAACCGGGACGATGACCTGGCGATCGAAACGGCCTGGCCTGAGGAGTGCGGGATCCAGGACATCGGGCCGGTTGGTAGCGGCGATCAGGATGACCCCCTCGTTCGATTCAAAACCATCCATTTCCACCAGCAACTGGTTCAGGGTCTGCTCCCTTTCATCATGGCCTCCGCCCAGTCCCGCTCCACGTTGCCTTCCCACGGCATCGATCTCATCGATGAAGATGATGCAGGGGGCATTTCTCTTTCCCTGGAGGAAGAGGTCACGGACACGGGAGGCGCCCACCCCGACAAACATCTCCACGAAATCAGAACCGCTGATGCTGAAAAAAGGGACATCGGCTTCCCCGGCAATCGCTCTTGCCAGCAGGGTCTTCCCTGTTCCGGGGGCGCCGATGAGAAGGACTCCCTTAGGTATTCGTCCCCCCAGTTTGGTGAATCTCTTGGGGTCTCTCAGGAAGTCGATGATCTCCTCGAGTTCATCCTTGGCTTCTTCAATCCCGGCCACATTATCAAAGGTTACTTTATGCTGTTCTTTAGTCAGGATTTTCGCTTTGCTCTTCCCGAAGGAAAGAGCTTTTCCGCCGCCAATCTGCATTTGTCTCATGAAGAAGATCCACACCCCGATGAGAATAATCATCGGAAACCAGGAGATGAGGATGTTTTGCCAAACAGGGGTATCTTCTTCCTTCTTTGCATTGATGACGATTTTCTTTTCCCTGAGGGTTTTTATCATCTCGGGATCTTCCGGAGCATAGGTTTTAAACCGTTTTCCCTCGGCATCTTTCCAGACGATGCTCCTGCCTTTTGTCTCAACCTCAAGGACACGATTGTTTTCAACCGCGTTGATAAAGTCGGAGTAGTTCCTGTCCATCATTGTCTGACGCGGCCTGCTGAAGAGGTTAAACAGGAGGATCATAATGATGATGATGACCGACCAGAAGAGAAGGTTTTTGTAAAGGGAACTCAAGCTTACCTCGTGCCGCTCATTTTGATTGAGACTAACATAATTCATTTATCGATTCAATATACTGAACCTATCCCGGGTCCGGCGGAATGGCCTTCAAAAGAAGAGGTTGTTCTCCCATTATGAGCCTAATTGCTTGTAAATATTAATGAATTGGATCTGTCCAACAGGGCCCCCTCTTTTTTACTTGCAAAAAAGGGAAAAACCCTATAAATTTCAATGGAGTTTTGGAATAATCGAAAGATGGGTTCCCAGCCAATGTTCCATCGTTCCATTGTTCCAATGTTCCGGTATCCTATGTCGATCGATCTTTTAAAAAGATGCCCGCTTTTTGCCGGATTGAAGGACGAAGACCTGCAGAAGGTGAGGGCGATTGCCGCCCTCAGGCAGGTCAAAAAGAAGGATGTTCTTTTTTCCGACGGGGAAGAGGCAAGAGGGTTTTATATGATCCTCTCAGGAAAGATAAAGCTCTACAAGATTTCTTCTGAGGGCAAGGAGCAAATTCTGCATGTCGTTTCGGCGCCGGGTTCTTTTGCCGAGGCGGCTCTTTTTCTCGAAGGAAGTTATCCCGCATTTGCCGAGGCCTTGGTTGACAGCCAGCTTCTTTTCTTTCCCAAAAGAGATTTCATCGGGTTGATCGAGAAGAATCCCCGGCTCAGCATCAACATGATCGTTTCCCTTTCCCACTTTTTGAGAGGCTTCGCATCCTTGATCGAGGAGCTCTCCCTGAAAGAGGTGTCCTCAAGAATCGCAAAATACCTGATCGATCTCTCCATCAAATCGTCAAAAGGAGGGAAACACGCCGAGGAGGTTGAACTCGACCTGAGCAAGACTCAACTTGCCTCAAAGCTGGGGACGATCAGCGAGACCCTTTCCAGGACGTTGGCGAAGATGAAAGCCAAGGGGATCATCGATGTGAGGAAGAATCACATCGTCATCCTCAATCGGCGGGGATTGGAGGAGCTGGCCTCGGGTTTGAAGATATGATATCCGGTTTTTCCTTATACCCTTTCAGCCCGGTTTTTCGAAGAGGCTTCCCATCACACGGACGGTGCGGTGAATTTCATGAAAGGTCGGCCAGCCCTCCTCTTCGAGGGGCAACCGGGTGGCTTCCCGGTTCTTTTCCGGCCCGATTAACCAGAAAAGAATGGGTTTCCTCGACCCTTTTACGCCTGACAGAATCTCCTTTGGATTGAGAAGCCATATCCCGTGCCCGGCATAGATGTGAACGATGATCCCGTCGACTTCAGGATCCTCATGGAGCGTCTCAAGGGCATGCTTGTAGGCAAGCGAAGGCCCGTTTTTTTCTATGGCGGGCCAGTAATCCACCGGGTTTTTGACAGGCATCCAGTCGGGGGAGAGCTCCTGCAATCGTTTCCGGGTTTGGGGGGAGAGGTCCGCCAATATCAGGCCATATGGGTCCATGTGGTCCGCTGTGACAATTCCTGATGCGCCGCTGTAAGTGAGTATGGCGATCCTCGGTTTTCCCGCGCGGACCCGCCGGAGATAAAAGTTCTTTTCAAGAGTTCTTGCAATGTCCATCATCTCAAAAAAATCGTCAGCCTGGACAACACGAGCCTGCCTGAGAATTCCCTTGATCAATTCGTAATCACCGGCAAGAGATGCCGTGTGGCTGAAGGAAGCCTTTGCTCCGGAGGGTGTCTTTCCGCCCTTGAGGACCACAATCGGTTTTTTCGATGAAGATGCAAGTTCAAAAAAACGGCGCCCGTTCATGAAGGATTCGAGATAGAGACAGATGACCTTGGTCGCGGGATCGTCCGTAAGAAACTCCAGGAGTTCGTTTTCGGCTACATCGGATTTGTTGCCGATTGAACAGATTTTTGAAAGGCCGAGGGTTTTGTTCCCCATGAGGGTGATGATGAATCCCCCGGACAAAAGGCCGCTCTGAACGATCAGCGAAATCGGGCCTGGACGGATGGCCTCCTCCATATCTTTCGGAATGACAAAAGAAAAGATATAGGGCTTTGCCGTATCAATCAGGCCCATGCAGTTGGGTCCCCATATCCTGATTCCACCCCTTCTGGCAATGGCAAGGCATTGCTCCTGGAGCGCTTTTCCATCCGGCCCCACTTCCGCAAAGCCACCTGACTCAATCATGACCCCACGGACCCCTTTTAGTACGCAGTCTTCCAGTACCCGGGGAACAGCCTTCGCTGGAACAAAGATGATACAGAGATCGAGGGGGCCGTTGATCTCCGATACCCGGGGATAACATTTTAATCCAAGGATGTGATTATATTTGGGATTCACGGGAAAGATGGGGCCTTTATAGCCTCGGGTGAGATTGACGAGCAGATTCAAGCCCCCGCTTTGAGGCTCGGGAGTGGCTCCGACCACCGCAATCCCATTGGGTTCGAAGAAGAAGTCCATTGGAGTTTTTTTTTAACTTATTCTATTGACTTAGGTCAAGGAACTCTTTCTGTGGGGGCGCTATATTGATACCAAAGAGAAAAGTGAAGGAGAGACCATTGGCCCAAAAGGGAAATATCTCAGAAAAAGAGAAGGCGGATATACGGACCCTGATCAGGTTTGTCGATATTTTCTGCAGGGAGAATCACAATGGTGAAAGGAACCCTTTCTCTTTCCGGCTGTATGATCTTAAGGAGATTGAGAAGAAAGAGATCTCCCTCTGTCCCGAATGCACGAAGCTCCTGACCTACGGCCTGACCATGCGGTTGAAATGTCCACACGACCCAAAACCCATGTGCAAGAAATGCGAGACCCAATGCTACAAGGGAGAGTATAAAGAAAAAATTCGAGAGATTATGAAGTTTTCGGGAATGTATATGATCAAACACGGCCGTGTGGATCTTCTGTATCACTATTTCGCATAAAACCAGATGGGGAGATCGGGAGAGGGGGTGATGGGGAAAATGAAAAAGATTTGATTTAGGTCAATGTAATTTTTTTAAAAGAGGGTTACGGTTTTGTTAAAAGGAGGAAAAAATGGCTGAAAAAACAGGTAAAAAAGAGAATTCGTGTTTTATCTGCAATAAAACGGAACACCAGGCGGTTTTGCTGGCCTGCCGAAAGGGCGGTGAGGATCTGCACGTATGCACCCGATGCCTCCCGATGCTCATCCATGGTGGATGATACGGGGTTTGGTGTGAAAAGAGCCGATGGGATTTACCATCCCGGGAAAGGAGAAAAAGATGAAAGAAAAGATTGAAGAAGCATTGAAAATCATCCGGCCGGCTCTCCAGGCCGACGGAGGGGACGTGGAATTGGTCGACGTGGTCGATGGGATTGTCAAGGTGAGATTGAAAGGCGCTTGCGGGGGATGTCCGATGTCGCAGATGACCCTGACCCGGGGAGTGGAAGCAACAATTAAGAGAGCGGTTCCGGACATAAAGCGAGTGGAAGCCGTGTAACCTTTTTTAGATGAGGGGGGGGAGGACATGGAAACTTATTTTCATACACCCTGCTGTATGGGATTGCTCCAGTTGGCCAAACAGGCCCTCGAAAACTCAAAGAGAAAGGTTTTCTCTTAAATCGGTGGGGGTCAGCTTTCAGGGCGAGATCCTTTCCGAGAATTGGATTTGAGGAGGCGAAGGGATGGATAAGTATGCGAAGGCGTTTGTTAAAGCAAGTCTGGTCTACCTTGGAATCGGTGTGGTGATGGGAATCGAGATGCTCATTTGGCCGGATGTCCGGTATACCCATGGAAGGGTTCACGGTCATCTTCTCCTCCTTGGATTCATGGCCATGATGGTCTATGGCGTGGGATACCACATTCTTCCCCGGTTCATGGGCAGGCCGGTTTATAGCCACCGGCTCGGGAATGCCCAGGTCTGGCTGGCCAATATCACGCTCATCGGTCTCTCCGTTTCCTGGATCCTGGAGGCCTCCCGGGGCGGGATGTGGCATTTGCTGGCTATCCTCTTTGGACTGGGTCAGGGCGTTTCAATATTTCTCTTTATCTTTAATATGTGGAAGAGTATGACACCGCAAAAAAATTAATGCAGATTGCGGAGTGCGGAATACGGAATTAAAATCCGAAATCCGCAATCCGAGTTCCGAAATAGAACCGGAGGTTTTGAAATGGCTGAGAAAAAATTCAACAAAGATATGGTCATCGGAGAAGTGTTAAAGGTCAATCCGGAAGCGGTCAAGGTGATCCAGAAGTATTTCGGGCAGGGTTGCTTTACCTGCCCGGGGATGAATATGGAATCGATCTCTTTCGGGGCGATGATGCACAACATCGATCCTGAGGTCATCGTGAAAGAATTGAATGCATTAGAATAAATTCGAATCACGAAATTCGGTCGGTACGACCGCCCGTACCGTGGCGAATTTCGAAACAATTTCAAATGACCAAAATTCAAATTCGAAACTCAAAGAAAAATGAAGTTTTGAATATTTGAAAATTGGGGTTTGTTTCGGATTTCGATATTCGGATTTCGTATTTTGGGGGTAAATTATGGAACCGATTCATCTTTTTGAAAAGGCCGAATTTTCCAAAGAAAATTTTGTACCCAAGCAGATCCACATCGGCGATGCGGGCGCAGCCGTTTTGATCTGTTTTGAACCCGGGCAGACCATGCCTCCTCATCCCCATCCGGGGGCCCTGGAAGTTATTCTCTATGGAGTGGATGGGGAAGGGGCCCTGGTGATCGGAGATGAGGAGAAATCCTTTAAGAAAGGGGACCTCGTCTTCTGTAAGGGGGAAGTTCCTGTGGGCCCTAAGAATCCGGGTCAGGGCAGGTTCATGGTTCTGGTCACTCTCGTTTTAAAACAACTCGTTGCCAAAGGGTGAGTTTTTGATAAAGAAGACCATACCTGACGCCATGAGTGCTGACCATTAAGGATGAACAACCGGCTCCTTCCATGATGAGGTAGAGAATCGTCCCGCCTGCCAAGATGACATCCGCCCTGGAGGGTGGAAGCCCTTTGATCTTTTTTCTCTCTTCGAAAGTTTTCGAGCGATAAAGAGACAACTGGGCCTGGAGAGCCTCCCTTGTCAGAACAAACCGGTGGATCTTTTCAGGGATAAATTTCTCAAGCCCGAGTTCCACTGATGCCAATGCCGTTCCGGTTCCTCCGATTGAGATCATCGATAGGGGTTCTTTAGAAAATGAAAAACGTGAGAGTTGCTTTCGAATCTCATCTGCCATAGTCCTCCATTCCGTCTCTTTAACCGGATCGGAGAGAAGAAACCTTTCTGAAAATCGGACAATCCCAAGAGGCAGACTGACCCACTGGTGAAGGATAGCGCCATTTCCATGGATCAACTCCGTGCTTCCTCCTCCCACATCCACCACCAGGATGGGCTTGGAAGGTGTTTTAAGATCACGGGCCACAGCCAAAAAGGAGAGGAAGGCTTCTTTCTCCCCCGAGATGACCTCAACGGAAAGATCCAGTTTTTCTTTAACCATCGTTAGAAAATAATCTGAGTTTTTTGCTTCCCTGAGCGCGTTTGTGCCAACAACGAAGATTTTTTCCACCCGCATGTCCCGGCATCGTTTCAAGTATCCTTCTAACGTTCGCAGCCCCCTCTCCATGGCCCCTTCTGAGAGCATCCCTTTTTTGTGGAGTCCTTCGCCCAGCCGGACCATGGTCTCGGTATCAAAGAGCGGCATCAGCTTGCCCCGGCGGACTTCTGCGATGAGCAGGAGGATGGTGTTTGTCCCGATGTCGATGCAAGCCACCCGTTCAGGAGAAGTAGGGGCGGATTTCACGGCAAAGCACCTCGGGATAGATATTGGATGTGAGCTCGGATTGAAGGACTTCGAAGGAGGTCCAATCGTTCAGATAATAAGACTGGATGGGGGTTCTGGAGATGATCCGGATGAGAAGCCGATGAGATCCTTCTCCGGAGATTGAGTAAATGGCAAAATTAAAGCTGTTGAGATCTTTATCATAATAATACCTTAGCGTAGAGACAATTCCTTTGGCGAGGGATGAGATTTCCTCTTGACCAAGCGTGGTGAGAGAGGCGTGATCCTCCACCATGCCGCAGACTTCGTTGAATCCGATGGGGGCAAAGGGAACGAACCAATGAACCTTGCCGGAGGTAGCGATATACCTCTCTCCAAGTTTCTCTTCCATGCGCACGAGATCGTTCCAGAAGAGGGTATTGTTCTTCTCGTAATAAGAGGAACCCGCATCGATGAGCCATTCCATCTCATTGGTGGGAGTTGGGTCTCCTATGACTTGAAGATGGGGATGGAGGATACTGCTTCCCCCCGGAAGGAGAAAGTTCTGGCTGATTTGCCAGAAGCGGGCATGGAGGTCGTAGGCCATGGTCTTCCGGATGATCTCAACGGCAACGGAAAACCCCTCGACATAGATCTCGGGGGTGAATTCATGTAGGTTCAGGAAATGATCCCTGCAGAGGACAACCACGCTTCCATAGGTTCCTGCCGGGAAGAGATTCGGAAAACCGATTGCCTCCCCGGCGGAAACCCTCCCTTCGGGTACGATCTCTTTTAAATACCTGGGCGTCTTCTGGAGGACATTCTCCGGGCAGAAGATACACCCCTTCGACTCCTCGATCATCCGAGAAAAATCGAACTTCCCTGTCGAGGGAAGGGACCAGGTGATGATCCGGCTCTTTCTTTTCGTCAGGGGATCGATCCGGATTTCCGTCGGGATAGAGACGGACTCAAAATCCTTGAGGGGCGAAAGGAGGTCCGATTGGAGATGGAATCGCTCGAATTTGATTTCCATAAGGCTAAAACGAATAGCACGAAGGTCAGCGAATGCCTCGAATTCAAATTCCGCTCGCGAACATTGTTGCGATTCGCGCCATTCGATGAAGAAATGTGCCTGGATCAAAATGAAAAAATTTATCTTTTTTTACTCGCCTTTTGAACCCTTTGGCCCTTTATTTTTTCAATCACGGCGGCGGCCAGAAGAGGAAACATCAACTCGTGGTGGCCGATCAGGGTATAGCCTTTTCCTCCTTTTAAGGTCGGCCTTTTGACCACGTTGAGAGATGGCCGATAATGGTGAATGAAGTCCATGTTCACCGTGGTGAGGTTGAGGAGGGGATGGCCCAGATTCCTGGCAAGGGCGACCGCCTTTAAAAAGACCTCGGGGAGCACGACAGCCGAACCCAGATTGATAAAAACTCCCCTGTCCAGTCGGGAGACAAGAGAGGCAAAGGTGTGGAAGTCCTGAAGGCTTCCCTTTCCGATTGCCGAACCATCTGCGGAAGGTCCCATATGATTGATGTCCGTTCCGATGGCGATATGAGCCGTCATCGGAATTCCGAGGCGCTGACCGGCGGCAAGCAGGGAGAGCTGTTTGTAAGGAAACGTTCCCTCGAGAATTTTCCGGCCGACCGATTCGCCGATCCCCCATCCTTTCCGGACTCCATCCCGGACGGCGTGGTTGATGGTCTCGTGGGTTTCTCTGACCATCCCGAACGTTCCCCTGGAAAGTTCCTCGTCGACCTCCTCGGAGGTGTGGCCGGCCATGGCAATCTCCACGTCATGGACCAGGCAGGCGCCGTTCATTGCCACCCCGTTCAGCACCCCTTTTTCGAGCAAGTCAATGAGAATGGGATTGAGTCCCACCTTGATGGGATGGGCCCCCATTCCCATAAGGACCATTCTTTTTTGGAGGACTGCCTTGGCGATTCGCTCCACGACCTCTCTGAACTCTTTCCCGGCCAGAATGCCGGGCAGGGCGTCCAGGAAGTCCTTCAGTGTCCCTCCGTTTCTCCAGGGTTGGGCAAAAAGGGTTTTCCCGACCTTATGCCTCTTCCGCTTGAGTGATGTAAAAGTAACCCGGTTCAGGTTAAGGAGTTTATTTCTATTCTTCATCAGCATTCTTTCAACGCTTTCTTCATCGGGAGGCAGCCTCGCCGGAGACAGCGGGATTATTGAGAAAGAGGTAGTGTTCCACCAGTTCACAGAGGAGATGCCCGATGAGGATGTGAGTCTCCTGAATCCGGGGCGTACTGGAAGAAGGGACAATGAGGGAAAGGTCGGCAATCTTGATCAAGGCGCCCCCGTCGTTTCCCGTCAGAGCAACCGTCTTTATCCCCATCTCTTTGGCCACTTCGAAGGCTTTGATGATATTGGGAGATTTTCCGCTGGTGCTGATGCCGATAGCGATATCTCCTTCTTTTCCCAGGGCCTTGAGTTGCTTGGCAAAGACTTCGTTAAAGGAGAAGTCGTTCGCAATGCTGGTGAGGATAGAGGGGTCGGTAGTCAAGGCGATGGCGGGAAGCGGAGGGCGATCCATAATATAGCGGTTGACAAATTCTGCGGCAAGATGCTGGGCATCCGCGGCGCTTCCCCCGTTCCCGAAGAAAAAGAGTTTATTGCCTCCTTCGAAACAATGGGACATCAACTTGACCGCATCGAGGAGCAGGGAGAGGTTCTCTTTCAAAAAGCGGGTTTTGACCTCGACGCTCTCCTTGAATCGCTTCCGGATGATATTTTCCATGGCGTCCAAATATTATACTTCCTGTGGCTTCCTGTCAAGAACACCTTTTGAGTTTTTTCTGAAAAAACTCAGGAATCTCTGGTGGCGCCGATTCGGAGCAGATGACACAGATTAAAAGAATTGATAAAAAAATCTGTGAAATCATTTTTCAAAATCTCCCTCATCAGAGAGCGAAACGAAGTTTTATCGAGCTCTCCTTTTCCAGCGGCGGTTGAGCCAAGCCCACTGGCTTGGATATTGCCTTACGGCATCTTCAATCACTCCGGTCAATTTGACCGTAAGCGTTTCGATATCCTTTCTGAAATCGGCTGTTTGTTCTATTTTGATGGGAGGGCCGATGGCAAGCTTTCGGATAAAACCATCCTCTCTCACCATGAACATCGGGACAATCGGAGCCCCTGTCTTCAGGGAGAGGATGGCAGGTCCGGGAGGAGTGAAAGCGGCCTGTCCGAAAAAGGGAGTGGTGACGCCCCCGCGCCTCTGTTGCTCATCGGCAATGAGATAGAGAATCTCATTGCGGTGAAGACAGTTTAAAGATTTTTTAAGGGAAGCGGGGGTGGGTTTCAGGGGAAACGGGTTTTGTCCCAGCCTCCGTTGATGATCTGACAGTCTTTTCCAGAGCTTCGGGTAATTGCCTTCATTGAAAATGAGATTGAATCGGTATCCTTTTAAAGAGAGTCTGCCTCCGACCAAAGTGAACGGGCCCAGGTGGGCTCCCAGGGCGATAACCCCTTTGCCCCGGGCGAGGGCGGACCTGAGATATTCCTCGCCTTCAATCTCGATTTTAAGGAGAAATCGTTCGGGCGGATGAAGATAGGCGTAAATCGTTTCCAGGGGGGTCAATGTCATGTTGAAAAAAACTTCCTTGGCGAGTCTCGCAATCTCCCCGGAATCTTTCTCTTTTCCAAAGGCAACGGTCAGATTCTGGATCACACGATTCCTGTACCTTTTGATCAGGTGGTAAACGGCCCTTCCCAGAAATCTTGAAAGAGGGGGGAGCCTCTCCGGGGATAAGCGGCGAAGGGGGATGACCATGCAGGTGAGAAGGCCGTTGATGAGGGCATCCCCCGCAGGATGCCTTATGTTGGGTTGTCTTTTTTTCATGGGGAGCTGTGATGGGATCTGCTTTTCGATGTTCATCAACGATAGACGATTTCGGTTAGAATTTCAATAGAAACGACTTTTCCGGCTCACGGAATTGATCTTTGGAGCCGATTTGATTATCATATGTTCAACGTCTTGGGCGCTCTTCTATGGAAAGTAAACCCACGATCAAAACAAGAAGGAGCATGGGATGGGATATCGTTTATGCGAGGAAATCCGTTATCGCATTTTTTGTTTCCACGCTGGCGATCCTTCTTTTTTACCGGATTCAATTGACATGGGCCCTTTTGACAAGTCCGGTGAGGCCTTTTGATTGTTCCTCTTATAAAAGCCAGCGGAACGTCCTTCTGAGGTTCCCGTGTCTCCACAATGCCAACCTGATCAGGTATAATGTATAGCTGAAGGAACAAGGCCGGGTTTCAAAGGCCGAGCGGCAAGGGCCGATTGAATCGAAATAAGAATCGGGAAGTAAGATGGGAATCATCCTTTACTACGAACCTGAACTGAGAAAGCCCGTGATGTTTGTGGGATGGCCGGGAATCGGAAATATCGGGATGCTTGCGGTGAATGCATTGAAAGATATGCTTCAAGCAGAAGAGTTTGGAAGAGTGGAAAGTTGGGATTTTTTCTACCCACGGCGAGTCTCCATCGAGGACGGCCTGTTGGAAAGCTTGGAGTTTCCGGGCACCAAATTTTATTACCGGAGACTGGGGGACAGGGATGTCCTTTTATTTATCGGGGACGAACAACCCTCCGAAGGAGGGAAAATGTACGGCAGGGGAGACAGGGCCTATCAGATGGCCAATCTCGTCTTGGATGTCGGTTTAAAATTCGGCTGCCGGAGGGTTTACACGTCAGGAGCGTGTGTTTCCCCCATCCATCACCGGATGAAACCGAGGGTTTGTGCGGTGGCGACGGATAAGAAACTGGTAGGAGAAATAAAAAAATACCCGAATACTATTTTGATGAGCGAGATTGCCGGAAGAGGGGAAGAAGAGGGAGTCATCACCGGGTTGAATGGCTTGCTGTTAGGGGTGGCCGCATCGAGAGGCATGGAGGGAGTCTGCCTGATGGGCGAGATACCCGATTGGCTTGCCGGAGCTTCTTTCCCCTATCCGAAAGCGTCCAGGTCCGTCCTTGAAGTCTTTGAAGAGATCCTGGATATAAAAACGGATCTCGGATTTTTGGATGAGACGGAAAGACAAGTAGATGAGATCGTCGAAGGCTTCTATGCTAAATTTCCAAAGGAAATGAAAGAGGAGTATGATCAAAGGAAGGTGATGTTCCCGAACACACCCGGGCCTGTTACAATCCAGGCCCAGATCTATATCGATGAACGGTTTAAAAAAGGAGGCGAGGAGGGTGGAGACGGTCCCAGTTGAGATTTATGGAACTCCCAAGCTTGATTGTCCCTCGTTGATTGTCGGTTGGCAAACCCGGGACGTTGGGAAATGTTCGGTCAGGGCGGTGGATTTTTTAATTGAAAAACTGAACGGTCAGATGGTTGCCGAGATGAAGCCTTCGGGTTTTTTTTCATTTGGGGGAATCCGATTCAGGGAAGATTTGGTCCTGGCTCAGGGGAGTCAATTCTGGGCTTGCGAGAAGGACAATCTTTTGATCTTTAAGAGCGATGAGCCCGAGTTTGAACAGTACCGGTTTTTAAGTATCCTTCTGAATACGATGGAACACTATTTTCGAATCAAGGAGATTTATACTCTTAGCGGGACGATGGCGTGGACGGCTCATACTCACCCGCGGAGGGTATTAACGGTTTTCAATCAAAGGGGATTGAAAGAACATCTCGAAGGTTCAGGGTTAGAATATATGACCTGGCAAGGGCCGCCGGCGATCAGCAGCTATCTCTTGTGGGTGGCGAAAAAAAGGGGGATCCCCGGGGTCAGCCTATGGCCGGAAATACCGTTTTACTTGTCCGCGAGAGAAGATCCCGAGGCATTGAAGGCGGTCCTTTCTTTTCTCAATGATCGATTCCGTCTGCATCTGGAGTTGGAATGGCTTGAGGGTGAGATCAAGGAGCAGGGTGAGAAGTTGATCCGCTTGAGGGCGGAGGATCCGCAAATCGATGGATCGATCGGCCGTTTAGAAAAGGGGCTTCCGCTGGAGGAAGGGGAGCAGTTGACATTGGTGCGGAAGGTTTATGAAGTCCTGAGGAGATGAGATGGATCCTTTGAATCCAGGCGAAGTTCAAAACCGCAGGAAGGCAATGATTTCGGATCGTCACAGGCGGGTTTTTCCGCCGAAGGAGCGCTTCCATGAATCTCTACCGAAAGCTAACTAAACGGGCCGAGAGCGGTAAGCCGCTGAGGGTTGTTCTGATCGGGGCCGGCAAGTTCGGGTCGATGTTTCTTGCCCAGGCCCGGCGGACGCCGGGCCTGCACGTAGCCGGCATCGCGGATTTGAACCCGGCACGGGCAAGGGAATCGCTGGCCTGCGCAGGCTGGCCTCCTGAACAATATTCTTCTGCGTCCTATGCCGGGGCGGTTAAAAGCGGGGGCACATTCGTCACCGATGATTCGATGACGTTAATCGCCGCCGGTCCGGTGGACGTGGTGATTGACGCCACCGGGAGTCCGACGGCGGGCATCCGGCATGTCCTGGGCTGCTGCCGGCATGGCAAACACGTGGTGATGGTAAACGTTGAGGCCGATGCCCTGGCCGGACCGCTGCTTGCGCGGAAGGCGAAACAATCGAGCATCGTGTATTCGCTTGCCTACGGCGACCAGCCGGCCCTGATCTGCGAGTTGGTGGACTGGGCGCGCACCGCAGGCTTCGAGGTTGCGGCGGCGGGCAAAGGCACCAAGTATTTGCCGGCATACCATGCATCGACACCCGATACTGTTTGGGGATATTACGGGTTCTCGCCGCAGATTGTGGCACAGGGAAATTTCAACCCACAGATGTTCAATTCGTTTCTTGACGGCACCAAGTCTGCCATCGAGATGGCAGCAGTTGCCAATGCCACCGGACTGACCCCGGCCCCGGAGGGCCTCGCCTTTCCTCCCTGCGGCGTAGATGACCTGCCGCGGGTGCTCAGGCCCCGCGCCGAGGGCGGGCAACTGGCTCATCGAGGCCAGGTAGAGGTGATATCAAGCCTGGAGCGGGATGGGCGGCCGGTCTACCGCGACCTGAGATGGGGCGTGTATGTTACCTTCTCCGCTGACAGCGAATACGTGCGTCGTTGCTTCCATGAGTATGGTTTGGTTACCGACGACAGCGGAAACTACTCGGCCATGTACAAGCCGTTCCATCTGATCGGGCTGGAGTTGGGCATCAGTGTTGCTTCCATCGGCCTGCTCGGCGAGCCCACCGGCGCCCCGACGGGTTTCAGGGGCGACGTGGTGGCCGTGGCCAAACGGAACCTTTCCGCGGGCGAAATGCTGGACGGAGAAGGGGGTTATACCGTCTATGGAAGATTAATGCCGGCGGCCGATTCTTTGAGGCTGGGCGGGTTGCCTGTGGGGCTTGCACACGGCGTGAAGCTGAAGCTGAAGAGGACCGTGGTTGCGGGTCAACCGGTCTTATGGGGTGATGTCGAAGTTGGGGAGAGCGAAGCCGTTGTCTTCAGAAAGGAGATGGAGGAAATCTTCCATACCGAGTGGGCGTCATCGGGGGGCTTGCCCTTGTCTCCAACCCCCAAGTGATCGCTCCATCTTCGGAAATAAAACCCTCAACCGGCACCTTAACCTCGGTTTTTTAGCCTGTTCAAACCGCCTCCCAAACGAACGAAAACCCTATGCGTGGAAGTAAAAAACTTTGGAATGTCCAATTTTGTTTAGGGCCAGGATAAAATGTCAAAACAATTTAACCGATTTACTCCGGTTTATTCTATTTTAAATGGATATTACTGGCACAGATATTGCTGTTATTTAAAGTAAGAAAGGAGGATGAAATGAAGACATCTAACAAAATGGGAGTGTTGATTTGTATGAGTATTTTTTTAGGATTCATTCTTTTTGCTGCGGCTGATGCCAAAGGACCCAAAAACCCGAATGAAATCATAAAGGAAAAATGGGAATCGTTTAACCTCCCGGTTCCAAAACCGCCCACGATTCCTGAGCCACCGTCACCTCCAGAAAAGCCGAAACCTCCGGTCAATCCAGAAGAACCCAAATTAACAAAACCTCCTGTTCCCCCGGTGCCACCCGTTCCGCCCGAAATTCCGAAACAGATCAAAGGGCCTAAAGGACCCAGTGGGCCGGCTGGAAGGTCCAGCATGGCCCATCTCTATCTTTATGAGAAAGATCCATCAACCTGGGAAATTGTGGAAGATGGGGCCTGGGGCAAAATGACCTACCAGACCTCCGGCATGTATTTTAGTTTCGTGTTCAACGGACACGGGTTGGTCCCTGACAGTGAATATACGTTGATCTATTACCCCGATCCATGGCCGGGAAAGGGCTTGATATGTTTAGGGACAGGCATTGTAAATGAGGAGGGCAATGTCCATATCAAAGGGGCAGTCGAAACCTGCGGCGATCTGCCGATGAAAAGCGACGACAATTATCTTTACGGAGCTAAAATCTGGCTGGTTCTGTCCGGCGACGTGGATTGCGATGGAAGAGCGATGATTGGCTGGAATCCGACGGATTATCTATTTGAGCATGTGTTGATCACTTATAAAGACATATTAGCCTGCGAAGAATAATTTGAACAACGAGATTGGTGTTGTCAAAGGAGGCAGGGTCAATCCTTGACCCTGCCTCTTATTTATCTTCATCCAGTTTTTGAATCTCCTTTCGGACGTCCTCCCACATGTGGCCGTGTAGGGTGAGGGTCAGCTTGCAGTAAGGGCAGATCAGGATGGCCCCTTCGAACAGCTCCGTCAAGAGGTAATCTTTTTTTCGTCCGCAAACCGGACACGGAAAAGGATATGTTCTCATGACCATATCCCCGGGATAGGCTTTCCGCAAAATTTACACTTTCCAGCCTTGAGGTTGACTTCCCCGACCATATACCCTGTTCGTTGAATGATCCTCTTCTTGCACTTGGGACAGAAGGTATTTTCGGCCTCATGGCCCGGGATATTTCCGATATAGACATACTCCAGCCCGGCGGATAAAGCCACTTCCCGGGCTTTCTCAAGAGTAGAAACAGGGGTTGGAGGCAAAGTCCTCAATTTATAGAGAGGGTAGAATCTCGAAAAATGAATCGGAGTCTCCGCGCCCAGTTCTTTCCTTATCCAAAGGCACATCTCGCGGATGAGATGGATATCGTCGTTCTTTGTCGGGATCATCAGGTTTGTAATCTCCAGATGGACCTTCTCTTCTTTCAGGATTTTTAATGTCCGGAGGACCGGATTGAGTTCTCCACTGCAGAGTTCACGGTAGAACGATTCCGTAAACCCTTTTAAATCAATATTGGCCGCATCCAGGACCTTGCATAGGGTGCGAAGCGGGGCAGGATTGATGAACCCATTCGAATGGGTCAGATTGAGGAGTCCTGCCTTTTTGGAAAGCTGGGCGATATCTGACATATATTCGTAGAAAACGGTAGGTTCCACGTAGGTATAAGCGATGGAATGTGCGCCTATGTCTTTGGCCTTCTTTACGATCATCTCCGGCGGAACATCGTGATTGAATACATCCTCGGGAGATGCCTGAGAGAGCTCCCAGTTCTGACAAAACTTGCATTGAAAATTGCATCCAGCCGTGGCCAACGAGAACGAGATCGTGCCGGGAAGGATGTGAAAAAAAGGTTTCTTCTCGATCGGATCCGGATGGATCGCGCAGGGATTTCCGTAAACCAGGCTGTAATAGTTACCATCCCGATTTTCTCTCACCCTGCAGAGTCCTCTTTTTCCTTTTGAAACCCGGCATTGATGCGGACAGAGCTCACATCGAATATTGCCTCCTTCAAGGGGGACGAAATAGGGGGAGAGTTTTGTCCTGATCAAACCTTTCTTCATCCCTTGTGCCCGTGAGGGAGGAGAAGGGAGAAGGCTGGAAACGGTGAGGAAACAAAAACTCTTTCCGCCGAGTTTTAACGCCTCCCGCCTCGTGATCCGTGGATGAGAAATGGTTTTGTTGATCCTCATCATTTTCAATTATAGCCAAATCAGGCTTCCCGTCAATCTTTTTCGAACTTTCCCTCTTCACAACCCTCTTCGAGTAGAGTATAATTTCATTCATATGAGATTGACGCGCAGAGATTTTATTAAGGGGTCCACTCTCTTAAGCAGTTCATTCCTCTTTCCCTCCGCCTTGCTGGCCAGAAAGAAAGAGGAGCGGTGGGTTCCGGCCTATGAGAAGCTGGAGGAAGAGGGGAGGTTTTCGCAGAGGGTAGAAGAGGCTTATCGCCTTTTGGAAAAATGTGAGCTCTGCCCCAGGATGTGCGGGGTGAACCGAAAGAAGGGGGAGACAGGTTACTGTCGGGCTCCCTTCAAACCGGTTGTTTTTAGCTTTAATCCCCATTTCGGCGAGGAGATGCCACTGGTGGGCACCGGGGGGTCCGGGACCATCTTCTTCTCGAACTGCAATCTGCGCTGTATTTTCTGCCAGAATTGGCCCATTGCACATGAAGGGAGAGGAAAAGAGACCCAGGATGAGGATGTGGCGGACATGATGATTAAACTTCAAAAGATGGGGTGCCATAACATCAATTTGGTCACGCCAACCCATGTCATGCCCAATATTCTTCGGGCCACGCGAATCGCACTCAAAAAAGGGCTGCGCCTTCCGCTGGTTTACAACACAAGCGGCTATGAACGGGTGGAGGCCATAAAGATGTTAGACCGAATCGTCGACATCTACCTTCCGGACATGAAATATATGGACTCAGGCAAGTCCGCCCAATATTCTTCGGGAGCATCCGACTATCCCGAGATGACGAAGAAAGCCATTGTCGAAATGCACCGGCAGGTGGGAGTCCTTCAACTCGATCCCAAGGGGGTTGCCCTTCGCGGATTGATGATCCGGCACCTGGTCATGCCCAACCGAGTTGCCGGGACGGAGGCGTTCGTGAAGTGGGTGGCTGAGCATCTTCCCCCAGACACTTACGTCAACATCATGGCCCAGTATCGCGTTGAATACAAGGCCTTCGAGCATCCGGAGATCGCCCGGGGGATTACGGTTCAGGAATTTATGGAGGCGATGGACTGGGCGATTAAAAACGGGTTGAGCAACCTCGATCGCCAATCGAAGGCCCTCCGGGAATTCTATAAACAACGCCGGTCAGGATAACTTCTTCGTTTCTGTTTCAAACCGCTCAATAAATAGGGAGGTTTTCATATGAAAAAGAGGGGTTTCACCCTATCCAGGCCATTGTGAGAGGATATGACCGGGCTCACTACTATCCCGGAAGAAAGGAGTCCACCCTGAAGGTGATTGCCGACCAGGAGACAGGCAGAATACTCGGGGGGCAGGCCATTGGAGAGGGTCCTTCAGATAAATTCATCGATATCCTATCCATGGCCCTTCACGGAAAAATGACCTGCCAGGAGCTGGCCAACGTGGACCTGGCTTATGCTCCGCCTTTCAGTCCGGTCCTCTCGCCCGTGATTGTGGCGGCCAATGTCCTGTTAAACAAGCTGGAGGGGAAGGTGCAATGGATTCAAGCCTCCGAGATGAGGGAGAAGCTTTCGACTGCAAGAGAGTCTTTTCAGGTACTGGATGTCAGGGAGGAAGATGAAGTCAAGGAACAAAGGATCCCTAACTCCACGTGGATTCCTTTATGGAAATTAGGGAAACGGACGGGAGAACTCGATAAAAAGAAGGAGATCGTTGTTCACTGCGAATCGGGCCTCCGCTCCTACAAGGCCTGTCTTAAGCTGCAGCAGGAAGGCTTTGAAAATGTGAAGAATGTCGATGGCGGCCTGCTCTGCTGGTGCGGCGACAGGGGAAGGGATTCGGGATAGCGATGTTTCCTGTCAGTTTGGAGAAAAACCGGGAGCTCAGGGAAAGGATGGATATCCTTGGGATTCGTGAGGAGGATCTTGAGGAAAAATTTATTCGATCTTCAGGAAGCGGCGGCCAGAAGGTGAATAAAACCTCCACCGGGGTCTATCTCAAGCATCTTCCCACCGGGGTTGAAGTCAAATGGATGACCGAAAGAAGCCAGGGCCTCAACCGTTTCTTTGCAAGGCGAGCATTGGCGAATCGAATCGAAAAATTATCAGGGGGAACCGATCCCGAAGCAATGAACATCAGAAAGGCAAGGCGGCAGAAAGCGAGGAGGCAGAAGCGGGCAAGGCTGAAGTATTCCAAGGGTGACCTGTAGCACGGATTGGAAGGAGAGCGTTTTGTCCAAAGAAAAGTTTCAGGTTACCAATGCCGTTCGTTTTTTAAGAGACCATCGGGCGGAGTTTGTCGAGCGTCCTTACCGGTATGAAGAGAAGGGGGGGACCGAAGTCGCGGCACAAGAACTGGGTGTGGATGAACACCTGACGGTGAAAACCCTCGTGATGGAGGACGAGAAAAAGATACCCCTCATCATCCTCATGCACGGGGACAGGGAGGTCTCAACGAAAGAATTGGCGAGGGTCCTGGGAGTAAAATCCATTACCCCTTGCTCCCCGGAAGCGGCATGGAAACATACCGGCTACACGGTGGGTGGAATTTCTCCTTTCGGGACGAAGAAACGACTGCCAGTTTATGTCGAAGAGACCATCCTCAGCCTCCCCCGGATATTCATCAATGCAGGCAAAAGAGGCCTCTTGTGCGAGATGTCTCCAAGGGATCTCGTGAGATTGTTAAAACCGGTCACGGTCCATGTGGGCCGCTGAACGATTGAATGGATTCTTATCCGAAAAGAAAGACCTCTGGTTTAGATCTTACAAGATGACGATCTCGTCCACATATTTCACCCAGTCATATCCGTAGGCATCCTCGTAGACCAATCTTACAGGGAACCCATGCTTCTGGGGAAGAGGTTCGCCATTGACCTGATAGGCGAGGAAGACCTTCTTCCGATCGATGTCCTTCAAAGGAATTCTTACCAACTTTCCATGGGCTCCTTTGATATCGGCATATTTCGCCTCCTGGTGGATCATCGCATTTTTCAAAAGTGCCCTGAAACTAACACCGGTCCATTGTCCGTTGTTGGTAAAAAAACCCGGACAGATGAGAAGAACCGTCGCTGTCATGGGGGGAAGTTTGAGAACTTCATCATAGGTTAGGGCAAGGGGCTGTTTCACTTTCCCCGTGATATTAAGCCGGTAGGTTTTAATATCGACCGTCACATCCGTGGGCCCCATGGTTCCGAAGGTATCAAGCGGATCGATTTCAAGATCTCGACTGTCAACCTCGGCAGGATTCATATTCTTAAGTTCCTCCCTTGAGAAGCGTTTCGGAAGAAGTTGTTTTACCCTGCCCCAGGAGGTGGAGATAACATTCAATAACATGGGGAAAAGAACCGAAAGGCCTATCAGGAATGCGCCCAGTCCTTTTTTTAAGAATCGCCTCCTGGTCCACATACATCCATTTTAAAACAGTCTTGGTTAAAAAGAAAGAAATTTGCCGCCTCCGGCCATGTGTGACCCATGGTGAGGTTTCAACCGGCTCAGGAGGGGGTTGCAGAAGATGTCTTCGAATTCATGGCTTCTTTTTTGAAGGTTGAGAGAGGAGGCCAGGATGAAATTTAGAGCTGGGCTTGCTGACCGGCCGGAATTTCCCGGGGATTCGAGGCACCATCTTCCTCTACCTCCCAGATGGTGGGCGCCGACGGTAAAGAAAGATCCAGGACCCGTCCTTGCTCATCCCCTATCATGGGGCATAACGGGCGACCGGTTTGCGTCTCAACGATCATTCCGCGCCTTCCGTCCGAGAGGACAACCCACCGCCCGGCCGAGAGCACATTTAAGAGCAAGAGAAATGAGGAGACATATTCCTTGT
Organism: Deltaproteobacteria bacterium; assembly: GCA_020059605.1. Taxonomy (GTDB): domain Bacteria; phylum Desulfobacterota; class BSN033; order BSN033; family UBA1163; genus RBG-16-49-23. Next base: position 28,897 of record JAGVBT010000040.1, on the reverse strand, counting down.
TGAGTTTTCCGGCCAGGGCATCCCTGATGAGAATCGTAGCGGCCTTGGCCACGGTCATGGCCGGCCGGTAAGGACGCACGGTGCGGAGGGCATCATAGACATCCGCAACGGCCACAAGAAGGCTTGCAAAATGGAGTGAGTACTGCAGCATGCGGTTTTGAACTTTTGGATACCCGGATTGATTGGAGCCCATATGGTGTTGGTAGGCTACAACCGGAAGAAGAGGATAGGTCGATTCTACGCCGGGTATTTCAAGGAGTAACTGTGCGCCAAAGAAAGGATGCCTCTCCATCAGGCGCCGGTCCTCCGGTTGGAGGGCGCCCTTATCATTCAGGATCTCCTTGGGGACTTCTTTTTTACCGAGGTCGTGGCAAAGACCCGCCATGGCGATGGTATTGACCATTTCGTCAGAGACGCGAAGCGCCCGCGCCAGGGCCGACGAGAGAACGCAGACATTGAGAGCGTGCGTAAAGGTATAGTCTTCGAAGTTCTTGAGATCACGAATGGGTTCAAAAAGTTCCCGCCCAATGGCCAGGCGGGCCACAATGGTGCACACGACCTCGCGGGCCCGGACAATCCCTTCGGGTTTTTTGGATTCGAGGTCAGACAGAATTCCCTGAGCCTCGGCAAGAAATCCGAGATATCCCGTAATGGCCCGCGTCATGACGGACTGGGGGGATGCCCGCTTCTCGAGATTCATGGAACCGGCGACGATTTTTTGACCCTGGTAGGGAGTCCGGTCTTTGGAAACCACATGTTCGACCCAGTCCATCAAATCGCCCGTGTCCGCATCCGCCTCAATTTGAACGCTCTCGAATCCAAGTTGCTGGAGAGATTGAAAGAGGGCTTGAAAGGAGATGGGAATGGGGTCAATCCTTCGGTCCTCAAGGATTATGTCTTGTCCGAGAAAGGTGATCCTGACCGACCTTCCCCACTCAACAAGCCTCTGGTGAGCTTGCTTGGCTGATTGATAGACCTGTTTGCTTCCCGGAGGGTAAATGCGTCGCATCCGGAAGAGAGCGCCGAGGGCGTGAAGAAAATAATCAAGAACATCCTGCGCCATATCCAACCTGTCCTATGCCAGAGTCTTGAGGGCGTTGGACAAAAAAGGCCTCCTCTGCCTGTTCTAACGAAAGGTCATCGATCAAGAATTTCATTTTCTTCATCGCCTTAAGCACTTCCCTCTTGACCTTGGGGTGGGGATGATTTGAGAGGGATCTGAGGTGCGGAAGCGCCTGGGGAAAACCTTGTTGTCCAAGAACAATGGCAAGATTCCGGGTAACATACCAGGGGCCTGCTCGAGACTTAGAAACAAAAGAGGGTGTTGCGGCAAAAGAAAAACAGGAGAGGAGGTTGACAAGAAAATAGCGTGTGGGAATCTTTTTTTCTTCGATCAATGCCTTTAAAACGTTGTCGAGAAGGCATTTCTCGTGGTTCACAGCGAAATGGATCAGCGCCTGTCGTTCGGCGAACGATGCCTGGCCGATGGCCGACAGGCCCTTTTCGAATAGCGACCTGACAAAATAGGGAGTGGTGTCGAGGACCCTCGGGAGCGTCCGATCGACCATCCTGATGAATTCAAGAACCCCAAACGGACCCAGTTCTTCGGCTCGCGCTTTGATCCGGTCAACCAACCTCTTCTGAAAGGTTTCCTCTTCTTCCGCGGCCAACGCCAGGAACAGGTGGTCCAAGTATTGCGCAGGGGATTCCAATAAAGCGGACGTTTCTTCATCGAAGGAGATTGCCTTAGAGGGGTCCATGAGCAATTCGAGTGAATCGGAATACTCCGAATCCATGAACGGGTTTTCCGTCAGGTTGAGAATCAGGGTTTCAACGGTTTTCCAGACGTCTACGGAATACCCGCTGTCCTGACCTTCAGAAAGTCTCGACCGGACCAAGGAGAGGATATCCCGGGATTGAGTGACAGGGGCAAAACGGCGGTACACCTCTATAAATCTCTGGGTTCCCTGTTCCCCCATTGCCGCCAGACCTGCGAGGAGGTCGACGAGTCGTTCTCCATCGATGTCTCTTAACAGAGATGCTTTCCCGAGTCCCAGCCGCTTGGACTCCTGGCCTTCTCGTCCCACGATTCTCACGAGGTCCTTAACGGCAAGGCATTTCCCCATCTGTGTTAGGTAGGCAAGAATCTCTTCACGCTGTCCGACAGGGATCAACCCCAGGGCTTCCTCAAGGCGCTCTCCCAATTTGAGAAGAAACTGAGCAAACCCCTCGGAGTCGCCCAGCCCCGACTTCACCCACTCGTCCTTTGCCGCATCCCAGAATTCCTCAGAGGCGAGGGCAGAGGCGAGCTGCTCAACCGGCGCTTCCTGGCTCATCAAGATGAGCCAGGCACGCCGCCGCCTGTATTCAGGGTCTTCCTCGGGATCCTTGGGGGTATCCATGACCTTGCTGTGGACCTGAGCGAGTTTGAGAGTCTCGATGTCAATCGTCAGGAGTTCAGCGCGGAGTTTTTCCCGCAGTTCCTCGCCTTCGAGTTTGGGAGTCGATATCATTCGGGCGAAGGTCCAGACATCTTCGAGGGTTACGCCTTTTGTCCAGAGAAGCTGAAGAACTTTTCGCCCGTGGAGCATCGAGGCAAGCCCGCTCGCCTTTCCGGCAATGAATTCTCCCGAGACGATGAGCTCCTTGGAAGTGACGCCGATCGTGAGAGATCCCAGGGAATCCAACGGGGCGGACATGAGAGCTTTTTTAGCGACTTCGAGAAGAGTTGGGTGTCTTGTGGGATAGACCCGCACACCGCGAATAAGGTGCAAAAGGTTCAGGGCAAAGACCTCCACCTTTCTGTTGAGTGGAGACGCCTCTTTATTCTTCCTTCCCGTCATGCTTTTATCCAGAGAGACCATAGGGTCCGTACTCTTTGATACTCCTTTTCCTTAAGCTTCGTATGAGACAAGCACGTCTTTCGTTGGCCGCATCAACTTTTGCCTTTTCTTGGGAACGTGTTTGGCTTGCATGATAAAACCAAAGCCTCCACACTTTACGCAAGGGTTGAAGCCGTCGAAGGTTTCAGGCCATTTTGCATTCGTATTGCAACGTGGACAGAATACAAATTCGTAGTTTTCTAAATGAAGGTGATTTTTCATATCCAATCTCTCCTTTTGTCTCGGCATCGTCCTGTATCACAAGAATATTTTCTCTCGGATGTTCGCCGGGTCCTCCTTAACCGTCTTAAATCCCCTCATGACTTCGTTGAATATTTCCATTTCCCTTCATCTCCGGATCCCGCCTTTGAAGTATTTTTCAACGCCTTTTAGAGAGTGATGGGCGCATAATAAACCACTTTTCTTCTTTCGATCGGGAACCTCAGGGTAACGAGGGTGTTCGGCCTTTTTCCATTGGTTTCAACCGCTATTCTCCCCCGGTTTTTTTGAAGGATCTCTTTCACTAATCTCAATATCAAACCGATCGCTTCTTCCCCTTGGTCTTCGGACGTTCCTGCCGAATTTTCTAATGGATTCAAAAGCTTCCTGTTCCCATTGAAACCTACTACGACCTCAACATATCCCTCTTTACTTTCCGAAGAAGGTTTCTTTGTGTCCATGCCATCATGGAAATCAGAGGATTTCATCAAAAGCCCGATGGTCTCGTTCGGGGATGTTGAAAAGACGGCGTACTGAAGAATGGAATGAAGGATAAACCTGATCTGTTCATTGTGGATATAAGTTTCAGGGAGGTTTTTTTCACAACGTTTCATGACCTTGATGTTTTTCTCACGAAGCTGTTTCTCATTGGCCTCCAGGATTTCATCAAAAATCACGGATAGGGTGTCTGTTTTTGCGATGGGGGTATTGATATTGATGAAATTTAATAGGCTATTCAACACCGAATCCATTCTTCTGATATCTTCCTTGATCTGGCGATGGGACCGTTTTTTAATATCAGCATCGTCGAATTTATCCATGGTTAGAACGGTGGCATGATAAATGGAGGAGAGGGTGTTTTTCATGCTATTCACCAACTCCGTGAGAAAAGAATTCATAAAAGGGGAGTCTTGCTCATAAGAGAGGCTTTCCTTTTGTTGTTCTTTTGGCTCCGTATCAGACTTTAGGAAAAACTCAAGAAGGTTATCCTCCTTTTCTGATTCAAATTCTGATTCAAAAAAGTCATTTTCCCCATCGTCAAGTTGGGATTGTTCAGGGTTTTCATTTCTTAAGGGGATTGCTGGGACATTCCCTTCTGTGGGGGAAAGATCTTGTCCTCCCGAAAGAAAACCAGAAGGTCTCGATTGGACCTGATCAAGAAAGGCAACAAATGACTGATCGTCAATTTTTGTTTTAATAGGTTGTTTTTCCATCAGGCTGCCTCCTCTATTCTTCGCATTGATTTTTCAGGACTTACTCCGTTAGAAATAATGCCAATCTGGGGTTTGAGCCACAACGATTGGAATTTCTAAGCGGATTTACTGAAGCATCTGAGGTGATAGATCAGCAATTATGATGCCAGAAGGACATTATCAATCCAACTTATTGATATTAATATATATATTAAGGAAAGAATGTGGGTGGAAAGCAATAAACTGCCATTTTTTGTCAAGAGAAATCGAAAGAATGAAGGGGTTGCCATTGACCGGCAAGCACTTCCTCCTGCCAATGGCGAAATAAGCAGGGCCAAGGGGAAGAAGAATGATGGCTTACGCCCTCTTATCGCAGCCGAGATATTTAAAGAGACCGGCGATGAAGTTGCCCCAGGTGGGCATCCATCGGTCAATTTCGTAGGGGATCAGGTTGATCTCCCCATTGTGAATCTTCCGGTGCAATTCCTCCAATTTATCGAAATGCAGAGGCCATGTTTTTTTCCCCAGCTCACAGACCATATGGATGTTTTTCGTTTTGCCGTCGATGTCCAGTATTCGCAACCGCTTGAAACCGTCCCCGGCAAAAAATTGGGTTCCTTCCTTCTTCATTTCAACCAATTTTCCCCAGCTGAAGGCGCACCCTTCCTCTTTTTCCAGGGTTTGCTCTGAAATTTCTTCCTTTTTTCTGTTTTTTTTCATTTTTCCCGGACCTGAATTCCAATTGTTTAAATCCATTTCATACACACTTATTCATGCCGCGTTCTCTCTGCTACAAGGACTATATGAAGTTTATTCATTGCGGGACAAGGTGTCAAGAGTCTCATAAAAATTTGTCATATAAAAAAACTTCGCTATGATTTGACTTTGATAAGGTCATGATATATAAGCTTTCTATGATAACCACTCGAAAGGAGGAGAGAGATGCGGGTACTGGGTGTGCTTGGAAGTCCGCGGGTAGGTGGAAATAGCGATGTTCTGCTGGAGCAGGCCCTAAGCGGGGCAAGGGAGATGGGGGCAAAGGGGGAGAAGATCATCCTGAGCCGGAAGAAGATTTCGGGATGCCTCGATTGTACGAAGTGTAATGAGACAGGGGTATGTGTCATCAAGGATGACATGCCGGCGATTCACAGGAAGATCCTAGAAGCCGATGCCATCATCCACAGCGTTCCACTCTACTTCTGGGCCATGACCGCCCAGATGAAGGCTTATCTTGACCGCTGGTGCGCCTTCTTTGACGGCAGCTGGAATTGGCACGCGACCTATGCCCCCATGATGAAGGGAAAGAAGATCGGCCTGATTACCGTCTGCGGAGATCCCAATGTCCATACGGCCGATCCCATCGTTCACAGCTTCAGGGCCACGTGCAAGTTTTCGGGGCTGAAATTATTAACCGTGGTCCGGGCTTCCGCCTACGGAAAAGGAGAGATCGATAAGAACGAGAAAGCCAAAAAGGAGGCCCACGCATTGGGTCGAAAGGCAGCCACTCCATAGAGATCATCAGAATATCAGAATAACAGGGTATCAGGCAAAACCTGGTTTTCTGATGGCCTGGCGCCCTGTTTCCTGATATACGGATACCCTGATACCATCATTTATAGTTCCTTCAGGGCTTTTTTAAGGTCGAGGTTGCACTGATTGAGATCTTCGATGGCCTTCTGGATATTCGTCTTCGCCGATTCGAGTCCTAATTGACCTGCTTTCTCGGCCCACTTTTGGTACTCGGCCATATGGCTCTCATTATGTTCGATCCAGTGGTCGATGACGACCGATAGCTTCTTCTTGTCCTCCATGGTTATCCCTTTCTTGCCCCATCATATGTATTCAATGGTGGCAGGTGGCTTCGGCGTGAGATCGTAGAGACAACGGTTCACCCCCTTGATGGCTGTGATCCGTTCGCATATCCGTTTCAGTTTGTCCCAGGGAAGTTCCACGGGCGTTGCCGCTCTCGCGTCAACGCTGTGGATGCATCGAACCACGATGATCTGCCCGAATTCTCTTCTTCCCTGGATCATACCGGTCGCCTTGTCTCCTAAGAGGACGGCCATATACTGAAACGCGCCCGTGTTTTCAAGCTCTTCTTCGACAATGGATGTTGCCTCGCGGACCGTGGCGATCCGTTCCTCGGTCACTTCTCCCACGATCCTGGTCGCAAGGGCCGGGCCGGGGAATGGAATTCTCCCGGAAATCTCAGGAGGCAATCCCAGGATATTTGCCACCTCTCTGACCCCGTCTTTCCTCAAGGTTTTAAGGGGTTCGAGCACCTGGTAGCCGTATTCCTTCTCAGGATCGATGCCGATCTGGGCAAGGATGTTGTGCTGGCGTTTGATGCCGGCTACGGTCTCCTCGATATCGGTGAGAATGGTGCCGTGAAAGAGATATTTCGCACCGGTCTCTCTCACCAGTTTTCCGAAGACGGTGGAATAGAACGTCCTGGTAATGGCATTCCTTTTTTCTTCCGGGTCGGTCAATCCCCTGAGGGCGCCAAGGAACTCCTTCTTCGCATCGACCAACCGGACAGGAATCCCCATGCCGGAAAAAAGGTGAACCACTCTTTCGGGTTCTCCCCGGCGCATCAGTCCGTTTTCGACGAAAACGGTCTTCAACCGGTCGCCGACAGCACGGTGTCCCAGGACCGTCACGACGGAACTGTCGACGCCGCCGCTGAGCGCATTGATGGCAAGATGATTTCCGACCGATGCCTGGATAGAAGCAACCTGTTCGTCGACAAATGCCTTGTAGTTCATCTTTTTTCCCTCCCCGAATGGACTCGCATGGTCATGATTGAGGTGAACTTCCTATTTTTTCAAAACCTCGACAACTTCGATATAGCTGAAAACCCATTTCTTTTCACTCTTCTTTAGAAGGCACTCCAATTCATGGGCCTCATCGACCGCCTCCCCATAGGTCGTTTTTCCGGTTAGCCGGCCGGTCAAGCGGACCCTTGCCTCGCTCTCCGCGGGGAACGAAATGACGAAATCGTGGAATTTTATGTTGAGTTGTGCAAAATGGAGGCGGGCGCGGGCGGCATAACCGGTTATTTCATCGCGGATTAGGGGGCCCGAGAGCGACTGGGCAGGGATATGAATGTCGCAGGTTTCATCGAAAAGGGAGCCAATCTTCTTGAGCTTTTGGTCGAGGGTGAAGATGTTCTCCCCGGGTTCTCTCGAAAGCGCCTCCGAGAGGAGATGAAACTGCTTCTTCACCTTTTTTTCTTTGCTTTGCGAGAGGGTCAGGCTTCCCCATATTCCCAGTGCGATCAGGAAGAGGACGATGAGGATATATTTGACCTTTATCCCGCTAAACATCATGGGAGGCTGCCCCGGGGCCGATTTCCTTGCTAATCCTTTCTCGCCAGATTTTACCTTTTTTTCGAAATTTCCAACAGGATTTACCATAAGGGACCTCCCAGGATCCGTGCGACGGAGGTCTGGCCGAAATAATGATTTTGTATTGGACCGCTCCTGTTATCTCCTACGACGTAGACGGAATTGGCCTCGACTTGGCGCGGCGGAAGGTCCCAATTGCAAGGGAGTTGGCGGTAAGGCTCGTCCAATTCTTTTCCGTTGATGAAAAGCTTTCCTTCGCGAAACTCAATCTTTTCACCTTCAAGAGCGACCACTCGTTTCAGCAGCATCACCCTTTGCCCTGCAAAACGGATCACCACAACGTCTCCCCTCCGGGGGGTTGAAAGGAGATACCGCAATCTCCAGGAAAAATTGAAACTCCCGTTTTGATAGCCGGGTTCCATGCTGTGCCCTTTGATGCGGAAGGGAGTGAGCAGGTGTCCAAAAAGGACGTAGGCAAAGATGGCCACGCAACCTGCTCGGATCAGAAAAGCAGGGGTTAAAGATGGAACAAAGAATTGACGAATTTTTTTATTGATAGCCATCAGTTTTTTATCTTATATTTGCGGTTCTGGTGATAGGCTTCTCTTTTGGCGATATAAGGGTCGAGCACGTTTTTTTTAAAATCCTCGTATTCTCCGATACGGAAAGAGATGTCGTTGACCTGATCATAGGTTCTAATGGCGAGGTTGAGGGGGACGGACCCAATCAGGTAGATCTTCGGATCGAGGAGAAGGTCGCCTGTGTATCCGAAGGTATCGCGCAAACTGGAGCCCCCGAGAAGCGGCCATTCGATATAGAAAACCGGCCCGATTCCCCAGAAACCGAGGGTCTGACCGAAATCTTCATCTTTTTTCTCAATCCCCAGCTCCTTTCTCGCGGGGTCAAGAAAACCGGCTAAACCGAGTGTGGAGTTTAAAAGAAAACGGAGCATTTCATTTCCAGCGCCTTTAAATTTGGCCTGGAGGAGACAGTTGACCAAACGGGCGGGAGTGGTGAGATTAGAGAAAAAATTTCTTACACCGATTCGCAAATCCTCGGGAACCACTGCCTTATACCCGGAGGCCATGGGCTTAACGACCGCAAAATAAAGCTTATCATTCACGTGGAAAAAGATGCGGTTCGCGGGCTCAAGGGGATCATGAATCGTATCCGGCCACTCTTCCCATTCCGGGTTTTCCCCCTCTTCAAAATATGGCCTGGAGATTTGTGCCACCAGGACAGGTGGGTCGGAGACCGTTTTAAAGGCAGGGGACCCCAAAATGCTGGAGCCGCCGGGGTCGGCAGGGGTGGGGGACGGGAAGACAATAAGGCATAGAGTGAATAGCAAAAGCAGTCGTAAAAATATCTTCATCTTCTCGTCTCCTTTATTCCCCTGAAGGCAGGGGAGGGTTCCGGTAGAAGAAAGGAACCGGAGGACCGGTTCAGTTCTGGACCGATTTGGCCTTCAGCCTTTTTATGAGCTCCTGGTAGGAGGATTTGACAATGATCTCATTGAACTGTGTCCGGTAATTGCTCACCAGACTCACCCCTTCAGCGGAGAGGTCATAAACCATCCAGTTGTTTCCTTTTTTCCGGGTCCGGTATTCCACCTGGATGACCTGATCCTTTGCTGTGAAGATTTTGACCTTGATGGCGGCATAATCCCCATCGATACGCTCTTCTTCATAATGAATCTTATTCCAGGAATAACCCTCCACCTTATCCGCATAAACCCTTTCGAGAAACTCTCTAAAGAGAGGTATAAATTCCCTCTTTTCTTCGGGAGTTCTCTGAGCCCAGTGCCTGGCGAGGGAACGGCGGGCCATCTCTTCCCAGTCGAAGCGTTCATCGACCGCTTTTCGGATGAGCTCCCTTCTCTCGCCGGCTTTCCCGGGACCCTTCAGGGCCGGGTCGGCTAAAATGGAGAGGACCTTGTCCGTGGTCCCTTTCAGTTGATCCAGAGGCTCGCCTGTGAGGCCGGCCGCGGGGATTCCAAAAACGAGGGCAAGGCAAAGCACCCCCTGGATGAGATTCATTCGATTCATACGGGCCACCCTTGGTTCTTCAGATTTTTTCAAAGAGAAGCCTGGAGATCAATTCTTCAATGTCCACAGGTGGAAGGGTCTCCCGAATTTTTCCCCCCGGAGGAATGATTTTTTCGGATCCTCCCGGGGTAATCTCAAGATACTTCTCCCCCACGAGCCCTTTCGTTTTGATAGAGGCAATGGCATCCTCCTGGATCTTCACATCCCTGGACAGGGTGAGAGCGACCCGCGCCTGATAATCTTCCAAAACGATCCCTTTCACCCGTCCCACCTCCACGCCAGCAATGACGATGCTCGATCCGGTTTTAAGTCCTCCGCTATTGGAGAAAATGGCATAGACCTCATACCCTTTTGCTCCAAACACTTCCATCTTGCCCAGTTTGATCGAAAGATAACCGAGACAGAGGACGCCTGCAATCAAGAAAAGCCCGACCATCAATTCAAGGTTATATTTTTTCATCTGCTCACCTCTCTGAGAACTGGATAGGTCCTTCCCCGCTTCCGCTGATGAATTGACGGACGATCGGGTCTCCGGAGGAAAGGATTTCTTCCGGGGATCCTGCGGCGAGGATCCTCCCCTCGTAAAGCATGGCCACCCTGTGGGCAATCGGGAAGACTCTTCCCAATTCGTGAGTGACGATAATCCCCGTAAAGGAAAGATTCGCATGGATCGATTGGATGAGGTCGAGAATCGTATGGGCAATGACAGGGTCCAAGCCCGTGGTGGGCTCGTCAAAGAGGATGATCTCAGGTTTTGTGACCAGGGCCCGTGCGAAGGCGGTGCGTTTGAGCATGCCTCCGCTGATCTCAGCGGGAAATTTATGCCCCGCATCGGAAAGGCCTACCTCCTCCAGTTGATGAAGGACCTTCACCCTGATCTCCTCTTCGGTCCGTTTCGTCTTTTCCCGGAGCGGGAAAGCCACATTGTCGAAGACCGTCAGAGAAGAAAAGAGAGCCCCACCCTGGAAAAGATAACCAAATCGGCTCCTCAACGCTTCCAATTGGTTTCCTTTTAATTGGGATAGATCCATGCCGTCAATCAGGATGCGACCCCGGTCCGGTTTGATCAATCCGACGATATGCTTCAAGATGACGCTTTTGCCATGGCCGCTTCCCCCGATCAGGGTGAGAATCTCTCCCTTTTTCACTTCGAGCGAGACACCTTTGAGCACGGGGAACCCATTGAACGATTTATGGATCTCTTCCATCCGAATCATTTTTCGCCTCAGAAAAGGAGAGAAGTCATGATGTAATCCCAGAAGAGGATCAGGACAGATGAGAGCACAACTGCCTGAGTGGTCGCCTTGCTAACCCCTTCAGCTCCAAACCCAGCGTGATAGCCTTTGTAACTGCAGATCCAGGCAATGAGCGCTCCAAAGCTGAGAGATTTATAGAGGCCCTCCAGGACATCCTCCAATCTCACATAGTTTGACATTTCGCCGAAGTAGGTTCCCTCTCCCACGCCCAGCAACTTGCCTCCCACAAAATAGCCGCCGAAAATACCTACCACATCGAAAATAGCGGTCAGCAAGGGCAGGGCGATCATTGCGGCGATGAGTTTTGGAACGACAAGGTATCGAAAGGGATTGAGTCCCATCAGCTCCATGGCGTCAATCTGCTCACTGATCCTCATGATCCCGATCTCAGCGGTCATGGCCGAGCCGGCCCTTCCTGTGACCATCAACCCGGTGAGAACGGGTCCCAATTCCTTGATGAGCGACAGGGCGACCATGGGGCCAAGAAGGGCAGTAGAGCCAAACCGGTTGAGAGTGTAAAACCCCTGGAGGCCGAGAACCATTCCGGAAAAAGCCCCGGTCAGGAGGATGACCAGGGTCGATTGGAATCCGATAAACCAGATCTGTTTGATAATCCAGGAGATTTTTAAGGGAGGTGTGGCCGCGCAGAGAATGGCATTGGCCAGGAAAAGTCCCATCCTTCCGATTCGCTGCAACCCCCAAAGGGTTGTTTCTCCAAGCTTTCTGACCGAAGCCATAACATTGAATTATGGCAAATATTGTTTCGGATGTCAAAGCCGGCATCAGGGGGCGAATTGCCTCACTTGATTCTTCGGGGGACTTTTAGTATAGTCCCTGATTGTTGGAGGCTGGAGATCGGAGGTCCATCGCCCTGTATGAAAAGGAAAGATAGACAGAACAAGAAGAGTGTGGGAGAGCAGGTCATTCAGAAGTTTCCGAACCGGTGTCCTTATTGTGATGAAGTGATTTCTTATGAGGATTTTAGATTGGACGAAGGGGAGAATGAGGTAAAGTGCCCTTCCTGTAAAAATAGGTATATCAAAATTGTTCCTGGTCCGTTTGCAAAAAGGAAGAAAAAATAAATGTTGAAGTCTCAACCCCGGCATTTTCGAGACCGCCTTCAGACTCCCATCCAGTACGTGAAAGGGGTAGGGCCGCGACTGGCGAAGCTTCTCGAGAAAAAAGGGGTACTCACGGTCGAGGACGGTCTTTACTTTCTTCCCCGATGCTATGAAGACCGGAGACTTCTCAAAAAAATCTCGGCGCTCAGGGCAGGGGAGAAAGAGACAGGCTTCGGCGAGATCCTGCTTTCAGGGATGGTTTTCTTCCAGAACCGGAAGAGAAGGGTTTTCGAAGTCCTGGTCGGGGATGAAACCGGTAAGATGACGCTGAAATGGTTTCATGGAAATGAGCGATATCTGAAAGAGAGATTTAAAAAGGGCCGAAAATTGATCTTCTCCGGGGAGGTGAGATGGTTCAATTATCAAAAAGAGATTCACCATCCGGACGTGGAAATCGTGGAAGGAGATATCGAGGAGGATTACCTCAATTTTAAACGGATCGTTCCCATCTACTCCGAAACCGAAGGGCTCTACCAAAGGACCCTGCGCCGTTTGATGAAGAACATCGTAGATGGATATGCGGAGGAACTGACCAGTCGTATCCCCGAAGAGATCCTGGAACGGCACGACCTCATCGGTTTTTCCGAAGCCTTTCGCAGGGTCCATTTCCCGCCGGACGGAGAATCTCTGGAAGGGCTGAACCTTCATCGGTCGGACGGACACCGCAGGATCATCTTCGATGAGTTTTTTTTCTTAGAATTAGGACTGGCAGTCAAGAAAAGAGGGATGGCCCTTGAAACCGGGCTCTCTTTCAGAACCGATGGGCGTCTTGCGCAAACGCTGATGAACCAACTCTCCTTTGCGTTGACCCGCGCCCAGGAAAAGGTCCTGTCGGAGATTGTGGAGGATATGGAAAAACCCCACCCCATGAACCGCCTGATTCAGGGAGATGTGGGAAGCGGAAAGACGATCGTCGCTCTCCTGGCCTGCCTCAGGGCGGTGGAATGCGGTTATCAAACCGCGATCATGGCGCCCACAGAGGTATTGGCCGAACAACATTACCTTACGATCCACCGATGGGTGGAGCCCCTGGGGGTCGGGGTAGCCCTGCTGACGAGCAATATCAAAGGCTCGGAGAGGGGAGAGATTTATGAACGCATCCGGAGAGGAGAGGTCCGGATCGTAATCGGAACCCATGCCGTGATTCAGGAACAGGTCGAATTTCAACGCCTGGGCCTGGCCATCATCGATGAACAGCATAAGTTCGGTGTGGTTCAAAGAGGACTGTTGAAAAAAAAAGGGGGAAACCCAGATGTCCTGGTGATGACCGCCACCCCCATACCCAGGACCCTTGCCATGACCCTTTATGGAGATCTGGACATTTCGCTGATCGACGAGATGCCTCCGGGAAGAATGCCCGTCGAGACAAAAGTTTTTCCTGAATCCGGAAGGGGAAAGGTCTACCGAATCGTTGAAGAAGAAGTGAAAAAAGGCCGGCAGGCGTTCATCGTCTATCCGCTCGTGGAGGAGTCTGAAAAGCTTGACCTGAAGGATGCGACCCAGATGGCGGAACATCTTCGAAAAGATGTTTTTCCGGAATTTCGAATCGGATTGCTTCACGGCCGGATGAAGAGCAATGAGAAAGAAGCGATCATGTTGGAGTTCAAGGAAGGGAATATCCAGGTCCTGGTCGCAACGACGGTCATTGAGGTGGGGATTGACATCCCCAATGCCTCCGTCATGGTCGTGGAACATGCGGAACGGTTCGGACTCTCCCAGCTCCATCAATTGAGAGGAAGAATCGGCCGGGGCCGTTTTCCTTCAAAATGTATTCTTCTTGCCCAGTACCGTTCTTCCGAAGAGGCAAGGGTCAGGCTCCAGGCCATGGAGAGGACAAACGACGGGTTTAAGGTTGCCGAGCAGGACCTTGAGTTGAGAGGGCCGGGGGATTTCTTCGGGATCCGGCAGTCCGGTTTGCCCGATTTCAGAGTGGCCCAGCTCATCCGGGACGCCCCGATTCTTATCGAAGCGAGGAAAGAAGCCTTCCGGTTGGTCGAGGAAGATCCGGCTCTGGAGAAGCCTTTCCATAGGGACATGAGAGAGGTGTTGGTGAAACGCTGGAAGGGAAGGTTGGAGTTGGCAACGATTGGGTGACTCCGGACCGGGTTAGGTCCGCCAGGGCCAACTGAATTGAAAAGGGATGGAAAGTGTGTTAACCAGGATTTTATGGGTTGAAATGGAACTTGGCACAAAAGGGATAAAACATGGAATTATTTCGCCCTGAGGGTTCCGGTTTCCACCGGATCATGAGATTGCCACCCTATATCTTCGGCATCGTCAACCAGCTGAAAATGGAGGCCCGGAGGAGGGGAGAGGACATTATTGACCTGGGCATGGGAAATCCGGACCTGCCCACCCCCAAGCACATCGTCAACAAATTGATCGAAGCCGTTAAAAACCCAAGGAACCATCGGTACTCCGCATCAAAGGGGATTTATAAGCTTCGGCTGGCCATCACCGGATGGTATCGGAAAAGGTATGATGTGGACCTCGATCCGGAGTCCGAAGCCGTGGTTACAATCGGCGCGAAAGAGGGAATCGGCCATTTGATTCTGGCGACCCTGGGCCCGGGGGACGTGGTCCTTGTCCCCGATCCGACCTATCCCATCCACGCCTATTCGGTTGTGATCGCAGGCGGAGACCTGCGATCGGTTCCCTTGGCGGGCGATGGCGACTTCTTTGAAAGGCTATTGACCGCCACCAAGCAGACCTGGCCTCATCCCAAGATGCTCATCGTCAGTTTTCCCCACAATCCGACGGCCAGGGTGGTCGATCTCGATTTCTTTGAGAGATTGGTGGATTTTGCAAAGAGTCAACGGCTGATGATCGTTCATGACCTGGCCTATGCGGATATTGTCTTTGACGGATACCATGCGCCGAGCCTCCTGCAGGTCAATGGGGCAAAGGACATCGGGGTGGAAATCTATTCCCTTTCCAAGAGTTACAATATGGCCGGCTGGCGGGTCGGTTTTGCCGTGGGAAACCCCGAGATGCTGACCGCACTGGCCAGGCTGAAAAGTTACTTTGACTATGGCGTCTTTCAGCCCATCCAGATCGCTGCGATCATCGCCCTGAACGAAGAACAGAGGTGCGTTCAGGAGACGTCCGAGATTTACCGGAAAAGAAGGGATACCCTCATTCACGGCTTAAAGCGGGTAGGCTGGGAGATTGAAAAGCCGAGGGGGACGATGTTCGTCTGGGCGGAGATCCCAAAAAACTTCCAGAAGATGGGATCGCTCGATTTTACAAAATACCTCTTGAGGGAAGGAAAAGTGGCGGTCTCTCCGGGGATCGGTTTCGGGGAATCCGGAGAGGGATTTGTCCGGTTCGCCCTGGTGGAGAATGAGGCCCGGATCAAGCAGGCAGTCAAAGGGATAGGGAAGGCGCTGAAAAGGAAAAGTTCGGAGTGATGAGTTCGGAGCTCGGGGAGAAATAGAAAATACTCCGAACTCAGAGCATTGAGATCAGCATGGGAAGTGTAAACGCGAAGATAAGGAAGGGAACGAAGATATGAAAACGATTCAGGTCGGGATGATTGGTTTTGGAACGGTGGGTTCCGGCGTGGCCAGGATCCTCGAGAAAAATTCGAAACTCATCGAGGACAGGATGGGGGCAAAGATCGTCCTGAAACGGATCGCCGATGTGGATTTAAAGACGGATCGAGGGGTGCGATTAAAGCCGGGAGTCCTGACGCGGAAGGCCGAAGAGGTCATCGGGGATTCTGAAATCGACATCGTGATGGAACTGATCGGTGGCATCGAACCAGCCAAGACCTTTATTCTACAGGCAATCCGGAACCGGAAACACGTGGTTACCGCCAACAAGGCCCTCCTCGCCCTTCACGGAGATGAAATTTTCAGGGCAGCTCAACGGTTTGGAGTTGACGTTCACTTCGAGGCCTCGGTCGGTGGGGGGATTCCCGTGATCCGATCGATTAAAGAGGGACTGGTGGCCAACCGGATTCAGTCGATCTTCGGCATACTTAACGGGACATCCAACTACATCCTCACCAAGATGACGGATGAGGGGAGAGGGTTCCAGGAGGTTTTGAAAGAAGCCCAGGAGAAAGGGTATGCCGAGGCCGATCCCACTTATGATGTCGAGGGAATCGACGCTGCGCACAAGCTGACTATTCTCATTCGTCTGGCCTTTGGAACGACCCTCCGGTTCAAAGACATTTTTATCGGAGGGATCTCTGAGATCACTCCAGTCGATATTCAGTTCAGCAGTGAGTTCGGTTACCGGATCAAGCTTCTGGCCATTGCAAAGGTTGACAACGGGAAGATCGAGGCGAGGGTTCATCCCACGATGATCCCGGAAAAACACCTGCTTTCAACCGTGGGCGGGGTCTTCAATGCGATCTACATCAAAGGGGACGCCGTGGGGCCCACCCTTTTTTATGGCCAGGGAGCCGGACAGATGCCCACCGGAAGCGCTGTCGTAGGGGACCTGGTGGAGCTGGGCAGGAATCTCCTTGTGGGCGTGGCCGGGCGGCGGGTTCCTCTTCTTTCATATCAGGAATCGGCCATCGGCAGGATTGCCCTGAAAAGGATGGATGACGTGGTCATGCCGTTCTATATGCGGTTTTCCGCACTGGACCGTCCCGGGGTGCTGTCCAAGATCTCGGGAATCCTGGGCAAGAATGGCATCAGCATCTCTGCGGTTATTCAGAAGGAAAGGCAGGTCAACGGCGCTGTTCCCGTGGTCATGATGACCCATGAGGCCAGGGAAAAAGGCGTCCACCGGTCCCTCAGGGAGATCGAACGGTTAGGCGTGATTCTGGGAAGAACAGTCTTCATCCGGGTGGAGAATGAATTGGAATAATTTCGGAATGCAGAGTGCGTAATGCGGAATAAAATTCCGAAATCCGAATTCCGAAATCCGAAATGGGTTTAAATCATGTGGCATGGGGTGATTCGGGAGTATTGGAATTATTTGCCGGTTAAGAGGGAAGAGAGCGTCGTTACTCTCCTGGAAGGAAATACGCCTCTGGTTCCTTCTTTTCGGATCGGCAAAGAAGTTCTTTCAGGAATCGGACTTTATTTTAAATATGAAGGGTTGAACCCCACGGGTTCTTTTAAGGATCGGGGTATGACCGTTGCGGTCTCGATGGCAAAGGAGAAAGATTCAAAGGCGGTCATCTGCGCTTCCACGGGGAATACATCTGCTTCGGCGGCTGCCTATGCGGCAAGAGCGGGGATGAAGGCTTATGTCCTCATCCCGCAGGGGAAGATCGCCCATGGGAAATTGTCCCAGGCCATGGCCCATGGCGCCCGGGTGATTCAGATAGACGGCAATTTTGATGAAGCCCTTCACATCGTCAGGGAGATTGCCGAGACGGAGCCGATCACCCTGGTCAACTCGCTCAACCCTTACCGGATCGAAGGCCAGAAGACGGCCGCCTTTGAGGTGATCGATCATCTCGGGTCAGTCCCAACCTATCATTGTCTTCCCGTGGGAAATGCCGGGAACATCACGGCCTACTGGAAAGGATATAAGGAATACTGGGAGAAGGGCAGGGCCGATACGCTTCCGAAGATGTTAGGATTTCAGGCGGAAGGGGCGGCGCCCATCGTGAGGGGAAAGGTCGTGGAAAAACCTGAGACGATTGCCACCGCCATCCGGATCGGCAATCCCGCAAGCTGGAAGCAGGCAGAGGCGGCCCGTGATGAATCGGGGGGATTGATCGATATGGTGAGCGACGATGAAATTACCCGGGCCTACCAGATGCTATCAAGCCTGGAGGGGGTCTTCTGCGAACCCGCCTCGGCCGCCTCCCTGGCCGGGGTCATCAAGCTGGATCGTAAGGGCTTTTTTAAAAAGAGCGACATTGTCGTCTTAACGATCACCGGTCATGGTTTGAAAGACCCGGACATCGCCATTCAGGTCTCCCGGAAATCCGCCTCACTCCCCCCCAAGAAGGAAAGGGTATTGGAATATCTCGACCTCTAAATCACGGCAGGGAACCCTTCACGCGCATTCTCAATCTGCACTATCCATAAGGAAAAGTTAGTTTTGCGGGGAGGCCCCGCCCGGTCGGCTTCCCTCTACCCCTAACTTATTCCGCTTGATTCAGTTGATTGAGGGATGGTTGTTTAAAAATCAGGATGGGCAGGTTGGTTTTGTTGCAGGTGGCTAAATTTTAACCATCAACAGGCAATGCTTATTGAAAAAAGATCATGGAAATTATAACGTTATGCCACTTAAGGGGGGTGGCATAAAAAATGCTTCCAAATTTAAAGAATAAATGCTATGACGATTTCATCTCGGATAAGAGAGGGGAGGATGAAATGAGATATAATTCAAGACGATTCGCCTTTCAGCCTTATACCCTATTTATGCTGGCCTTTTTGCTTGTCATTATGGTCTCATGGCAGGGAGCGCAGGCAGACGAGGATTGGTTTGTAAAAGCAAAGGAAGGCCATCCAAAAATTGAGAGCGGTCTCTTCGATTTGCAGAAAAATTATATCTTTCTCGGGAGGGACATTGCCCATTCCCTTGCCCAGCAAAACGCCCTTCGCTTCGATGTGCAGGATAGGGTGACCGTATTCATCCATCCGAAGACCGAAGGGGTGAATGGAACGATTGATGAAGAAGCCCTGAAGGCCTATGGAGTTGAGATCATTAAGAAAGGTAAATCCCTGATCAAGGCAAAGATTCCCGTCTACCTGCTGGTTGACATTGCAGACCATGTGAAAGGAATTGGTTTCATCAGACAGCCGGACCTCCCTTATATTGGAGTCGTGAGCGAGGGGGTCAATCTCAGCGGAGGTTCCTTTTATCATGCCTCGGGATTCAGGGGGCAAAACGTAAAGGTGGCGGTCATCGATCTGGGGTTCGCAGGGCTATCGGGATCTATTCTTGCGGGAGTCCTCCCTCCGACGGTGATCAAAATTGATTGTACAGGATCCGGTTGCACTCCTACCGACTTTTCTTTCGAAGAGGAGGATCATGGAACTGCCGTAGCGGAAATCGCCCATGCGATGGCGCCGGATGCCCAACTTTACCTCATCAAGGTAGGAGATTCCCTCGACCTCAGGGATGCAAAGGATTATTGCATTGCGAATGGGATCCGTATCGTCAATCATTCGGTGGGGTGGTTTGTGAGCAATTTTTATGATGGACATTGTTATTTTGACAATGCCGTTTGTACCGCTGACCATGCCTATCGAAATGGTATTCTCTGGGTCAACAGCGCGGGCAACCACGCAAGGAAGCACTACGGGGCTGCCTTCATCGATCGAGAGGGGGACCGGCTTCATAATGTGACGGAAGAAAGTAATTTCATCAGCCTCTTTGCTTATCAGGGGGATCCGATCATTGCCCTTCTGACATGGGATGCCTGGCCGGTGACGGATCAGGACTTCGATCTCCTTCTTTACAATAGCATGTTTGAGGTTGTGGCTTCCAGTACGAGCATTCAGAGTGGGACCCAACCGCCCCGGGAAACCCTCTACTACCTGGCCCCCTTCTCAGGAACTTATTACCTGGCCATAAAAAAGGCGAGGGGGCACTCGAATCCTCGATTCTCCCTCTTCACCTTTTATCATGAACTGAATCCTTTTGTTGCATCGGGGAGCCTTCTCTCCCCTTCCGATGCCAGAGGTGTGATGGCAGTAGCCGCCATTCATTATACTCAATGGGAAACCGGCCCCCAGGAGAGCTTCAGCTCCCAGGGCCCCACGACCGACGGCCGAGTGAAACCGGAAATCAGCGGGCCGGACGGCGTTTCCAGTTTTACATTTGGGACTTTTTACGGCACCTCGGCCTCCTCTCCCCATGTGGCGGGAGCCGCGGCGCTCATCCTCTCAAATCATTCCATTATAACGGTAGACCAGCTCTGGAATGCACTGACTGCTTCCGCCGTTGATCTGGGGGAGAGCGGGCAGGATACGATTTATGGTTTTGGCCGATTGAATCTTTCAACCCTCTCCGTGGACCCTGTATCCATCGACTTTGGCGAGGTATTGCGGGGAAGTTCCATCGAAAGGGTCCTGACCGTCCGGAACCTCGGAAATCAATCCCTGATGATCGGGGCGATTATTCCGCCTCCAGCCCCGTTCGGTTTTGCTTCAGATCAATGCTCCGGCAAATTCCTGCCCCTGGGAGGAAGCTGCACGCTTGCGATACGGTTTTCACCCAGTTTGACCGGTCTTTTTGAAAGCGGTCTGGTCATCCCTTCGAATGATTCTTTGAGAGGCAGTGTCAGTGTTCCACTCAAGGGTCAGGGAGTATTATGGATCACCCTCTTGTCACCGGAAGATCAGACCCGGATCGAACTCTGTTCAATCAATACCCCTCCTCTCCTTCAATGGAAATCCAGGGACCCCTTTACAGGCTATGAAATTCAATTTTCGGGAAGTTCGGACTTTGGTTCGATCCCCATCAAGGCGAGTGTCTCCGGGCAGACAATGGCCTATCGACCATTTTCTTTCCAGTGGGGAAGGATCCTGTCGATTCCGGGCGGCGTTGGAGGGACGGTCTATTGGCGGGTCGTTGGGAAGAAATCGGATGGAAGCTTCGTCACCAGTGAGGCCCGATCTTTCCTGGTTCCTGCCCCTACGGCCGTGGGTGCTCCAACGATCGCTCCCGTAAGCCGGGCTGCACTTCCGACCCTCGCCTGGCAGAACCGTTGCAATGTCAGGTTTAAGGTCTGGTTTGGAAGCGATCCAGGCTTTTCAACCAATAGGACTTTGAGTTTCAATCTCAACGATCCCGATCAAAAAGCCGGACTCTTCTCGAAAGAACTGGCTTCACACCAATGGTTGGGGATCCGGAGGTTGGTGGGGGACAGGGATGGTTCTATCATTTATTGGTATGTGGAATCCTGGGACGGGATCAAGAGGAAAGCCATTACGGAAGTGATGAGTTTCATCCTTAGCGATTAGAGATAACAGGCCTTTTATTTTAAAGCGATCTATCCGGAGATCAAGTTTTCATTCAGGATGATTTCAACCATCCATTTCGCCGCCTTGCCTACGACCTCCGGGCAATGGACATCGTGGGCTCCCGCATTATGGAATTTCTCATATTCTTGAGGATCCGCCAAAAAGTAATAGCGGCCTAAAATTTTATTCTGGATATCCCGGCAGATGATTGAGCCATATTCCTGGATAAACCTTTCCCGGAACTTCCTTGTGAGAGCATTGGTTTTGAAGCGAATCCCCCCGGGATCGGAGAAATCCTGCCGTTCTCTTCCAAGCAATGAACCTAACATAAGGATGCTTCCCGTATAGGCTCCGCATCCGCTATCCGCCGCCAGTCCGGTCCCTCCCGCCAGGCCGGTAGCCGCCTTGAAAACGTCATCATTCCGGACGCCCAGGGCGTCCTGGAGCGCCGCGACCACACACTGCCCGCACCCGCGATAGGTTTTTTCGTATTGCTTGCCCAGTCTGTAAGCTTTCCCCGCCAATGCTGCGCTATGTGCTTTTTTCATTCTGTATTCCCCTTTTGTTCTCCCAGGTTCCATCCACGATGGTTCGGATCCATTTTCTATAATCGTTCTATCTCCCTTTCCATGAGGGTTTCCGCTTTTCAAGGAATGCCTTCACACCTTCCTGGGCATCTTCTGTTGTGCATAACCTCGCCATGATTTCACTGTTGAGGACGAACCTCTGACGAAAAGGCATATCAATCATCTGGTAGTAGAAATTTTTCCCCATTTGAATGGCCACAGGGCTTTTGGTGATAAGCTTCTGAGCAAAGGCAAAAGTCTCTTCTTCCAGCTTTTCCTTCGGCACGACCTTATTGAGCAATCCCAATCTCTCGGCTTCTCTGGCATCGATGACATCTCCGCTCAGAAGCATCTCTAAAGTTTTCTTTTTGCCCAAGCCATAACTCATGGGGATGATTGGCCCGGTGCACAGTAACCCCACGTTGATCGCTGTTGTTCCGATTTGAGTCCCCTCGGCGGCGATGGCAAAATCTGCTGCCGCTACAAGCCCGGCACCATTTGCCACCGCAAAACCGTGAACCATCGCAATGACAGGCTTTTTCATGGATCCGATGGTCAAGTGCATTTGATCCATTCGGGTAAGCCACGTGTGGTACTCCGAAGGGGTTTTCCCGTGGAATTCACTCACATCAATCCCCGTGGAAAAGACCTTGCCCGCTCCTTTCACGATGGCGACTCGGACCTCATCATCTTCATCGAATTGGCGCAAGGCAGTATTTAACTCTTCAACCATCTGGGTGTTGAAGGTATTGAATTTTTCAGGCCGGTTGAGGGTGAGGACTCTGATTTTATCTTTCTTTTCGATGAGAATCGTTTCAAAAGCCATAAGGAGCCTCCTTACCATGATCCCCTTTCTCCCCGCAGATCAGCTTCGATTGTCCCGTGGGACTCATCAACTTGGCGATGTTCTTAAACCCACCAATTTACCCACCAAATTCTCGCAAAGTACGGTTATTTTTATTTTCATCGGCTTATCCCTAACCTACTTCGATTTCCTGCCCCGCTCCCGGTCAGGATCATGTCCCTTCGCTGATGGCTTTTTCAGGACATTCATCAATGCAGGTCCCGCAATCGACGCAAGTCTCTGCATCAACCACGGCCTTCTCATTCTCAATCTTAATGGCCTCTACCGGGCAACCCTCTTTACATGTTCCGCATCCTGTGCATTTCTCCAGATCAATGATCACTGCCATGTTCTGCCTCCTGAAAGATTTTTATTCAATTCAGAGGACGAATGTCTTTTAAAATCTTCGTTTCCTATATATTTTTTTTCTCAAACCAGCGAAAGAGGAATAACCCTCCAGTCACAACGATGGCGATGATGATCCAGTGATTCAAACCGAATATCTGAGGAAAGGTAATTTTCCCGAGGTCACCCCATGTCAAAACCGTTTTTTTCATACCCGGATAGGCCTCTGCATAAAGGGCCGCTCCTAAGAGCATTCCAAAAATTCCCCAGATCGCATCAAACCGTCCCTCCCCGAGTGCTCCGGCCGATGTTCCCGGACAGTAACCCAAGAGTCCCCAGCCCATTCCAAAGATCAAACCGCCCAGAATGACACTCCCTAAGATGGTTGACTTTATTGAGAGCTTAACCAAGCCTAAATCTTTAAGCAGGTAAGTTCCTACCATCGCCACCAGAACGGTGGAAAGCATGAACTTGACAATAGTCATATCGATGAGCCGGAGGGCGCCGAGTTGTTTATCATAGCGTATTACCCTCGCTTTCTGTAATAAAAAGCCGAAGAGGATTCCTGTGATAAGCCCGTAAAGTATCATCATCTTCGATCACCTCCTCCATAGAGGAGTCGGGCCATGAACATTCCGCCGATAAAAAAGCATATCAGGGCGATGTAACCACTCACTGCTAACTGGAGCGAACCGCTCAAACCATGGCCGCTCGGTCACCCATCTGCCAGACGGGCGCCAAACATGGCGATCACTCCGCCTAGAAAAGCGACAATGCCCCGTTTGAGTTTACCTGGCCCAAACCGTTTTTCCCACATATCGGGCACGCCCTTCCAGAGGAAAGTGTTAGAAGTGATCGAGGCAATCAGGGAACCGATGAGAATGCCAACCACAAACATCCACTGCCAGTCGATTTCAGGAATCTCTTTAATGAAATAAGACATGTTAGCTATCCGTTCAGAACCGATGATTTTCTGAATCATTCCGGCGGAACGGACAAAGGTGGTCGATGCGCCGAAGTACTTTCCGGCAACCCAAACGGATAGAATGGAGAGAACCCCGCTCAGAGCTCCGGCCAAATATGGACTCCAGACTTTCCCCTCCGTGAAGGCCATCTTCCTCTACCTCCTTTCAGAATTCCTGACGGATTCTTTTCTTAAAAATGAATAACGAGAGGCTAAAGAGTAAAAAAACGAATCCTAACAAAATTAATAAATCCAGATACAAAGGAATCATCCCATTTTCTTCCAGCATGCAATGTTTCAAACCATCCACCGTGTAGGTCAACGGAAGGAGATAGGAGAGGATGGGAAGAGGGTAGGGCATGGAGGACACAGGGAAGAAAACTCCACAGAGGAAGATCATGGGAAATCGGAAGAAGTTGGACATGGTCATCGCCTCAAAAACTTCTTTCACTCCCACCGAGATCAGGATCCCAAGAAGGGAAAAGGCAAGGCCTGAAAAAATGAAAATGAGAACAAACGCCCAGAAGTGTTTTACGGAAAGCCCCATGAGTGGAATCAGGATGAGGGTGATGAAAACGGCCACCATCAGCCCAAAAAGGGTGCTCCCGAGAGATTTGCCAAAAAGGATGGTTCTGAAATTCAATGGAGCAAGAAGGAGCCGTTCTAGTGCTCCGATTCTTTTCTCAAAGGTAATCACAATGGCAGCCATGGAGGTACATGAAAAAAGAAGTGTCAAGCCAATCAATCCCGGGACAACCTCTATGATTCCCGCAGGGTTTCTGAAATAGAAAGCTAATACAAAGACGATGGGGAGCATCAATCCCCAACTGATTAAGGGAGGCTTGAGGTAGTAGGCTCCCATATCCTTTTTTGCAATGAAGTAGGCTTTTGCTATCTCACCCATGATCTTGCCTCATACCTCAGTCCTCAAACCTCGTGACTATTCTATCCCCGTTTTCATCGGTTTATCAATCTTCATTACGTCTGAATCGAGGCCGGTGATTTTTATAAAAGCATCCTCCAGGGTAGGGCTTAAGGTATTGATCATTTCGATTTTAGCCCCCTGTTTTTCAATAACCTGAATTACTGAAGGGGTGATTTGATCAAGCGTTTTCGTATGAAGACGGATTCGGTTTTCAGAAATCAGAATTTTTTCAATCCCTTCCATCAAAAAAAGTTTATTCTTTAAATCTTCTGTAATTCGATCTAATCCGATTTCAAGAACATCCATCTCTTTGACCTGGGCTTTGATGCTTTCAGGAGTATCGATGACCCTAATTTTACCTTTCATAATAACAGCAATGCGATCACATAGACTTTCCGCCTCAGGGATGTAATGAGTGGTGAGAAAAATGGTAACCCCTTTTTTCTTAAGGTCTCCAATAAGCTTCCTGAGTCCCCTGGCACTCATCACATCGAGACCTGTTGTGGGTTCGTCAAGGAAAAGGATTTTGGGCTTATGAACAAGCGCAGCCGCAATCGTTAATCTCCTCTTTAACCCTCTGGACAATGCCTGGAAGGGTTTTTCTTGATGTTCCTTCAGACTGAATTCCTCAAGAAGATTAAAAGCACGAGTTCTACGTTCTTTTTTGGGAACCTCATAGAGCTCGGCCTGATAGATGAGGTTTTTTAAGGCGGTCAACTCTCCATAAAGGTTGGATGTCTCTGGGACAAGGCCGATTGTCTTTTTGACCTCCACGGGTTCCTTCAAAATATCGTGGCCGTCAATCCATACGGTTCCCGAACCGGGTTGGGTCAGGCCTACCATGATCCGAATGGTGGTCGTTTTCCCTGCGCCATTGGGCCCAAGAAAACCAAAAACCTCACCATCTCTGACGTGAAAAGAGATATGGTCAATGGCAAGGTTTCCTCCATAAACCTTCGTTAGGTCTTTCACTTGAATGATATCGTTCATTTATTGTGACCTTGTCCCTGTAACATTTCTGGGGAAAACTTAATAGGCCATCTCCGGTTTCCAGACCTTCCAAACCTTCCCCACCAAATCGGGACCGGGTTTTAGGGTTGGTTTCCCAGGTTGCCATCCGGAAGGCATCACCTCGCCTGTAGTTCGGGTATGCTGAAAAGCCTTGACCTGCCGGATCAGCTCGGAAACATTCCGGCCGACCGGTGGAGTAACCGTCTCCATCGCCTGAATGACCCCATCCGGATCGATCAGAAACCGTCCCCTGATGTCAACTCCTGCATCTTCATCGTAGACGCCATAGACACTACCGATGCGGCCTCCTGCATCTGACAGCATAGGGAATGGCACTCCTCCTGGGACCATTTTGGAGAGCTCCTCCTCCTGCCAGATCTTGTGGGTGAAGCGGCTATCTGTGCTGAATGATAAAAATTCTACGCCGAGAGACTTGAATTCTTGATATTTGACGGCAACTGCCGACAATTCAGTCGGTCAAACAAAAGTGAAATCACCAGGGTAAAAGCAGAGCACGACCCATTTCCCTTTATAATCTGATAGTTTAATATTCTTAAAACCCCCGTCCACATAGGCGCTTGCCTCAAAATCAGGCGCTGGTTTGCCAACTTGAGCACTCATCTTTGCTTCCTCCTTTTGAATTGGTGATGTTTGAGATGTTTTGGATTCCCCCGCCATCATTGGGCCCTTTGCCGGCTGCACACATCCATCTTTTGCGTTTGCCATAAGGATACCTCCTTTCCCAGTTTGCCTTATAAAAATGTGCCAGAATACCCCCCAGCTCTGCTGGGGGGATGAATGGCATTCCCTCTACCCGGGGGGGGGAGGGTTAGGTCGCTTCGACTCGCAACCGAGGTGAGGGGGAAACGATCTTCTGATCACCCCCACCTCAATCCTCCCCCCTGCAGGTGCCACCAGTAGAACACGGTGGGGTGGAGCAACGTTCCTCTTTACCGCAACAGGTCTGACCGGGCGCTCTTTTATCGCCTCTTAAAGAATGAGACACAGAGATCATTTTTTCCAATTGGGAACTCCCACACTGTTTGCATGACAGAGAACTATTCGGGGTTGCTATCCCGACCAAAAATTCTGAAATCGTTCCACATTGATGACATTGATACTCATAAATCGGCATGCAAAGCCTCCTTCATTCTATAATAAGTTTATAGGTCACTTTTCCCTCTGCAGGATAGATGAGGAAGGTGACTTCTTTTCCATCAGCAAGAAATCCTTCGTATTGACTTCGAAGATGACCAAAATCCGTAGATTCCAGAAAGAGCCTTAATGCTTCAAGCTTCTCTCCAAGCGCTTCATCTACAGGTCTTTTTTTGAGAATGAGATGAAGGGTTCGTTCATATTCTTGCTTGGATAGAGTTTCGATACAGCTTGACTGATTGGGTTTGAGTTCGATAGGGATCAGCCTCATTTTACAGTTCAACCTTCTTTTGAAATCTCACTTCAAAATACTGATCCATTGAAAGATGCGCGAATTGAACGGCGCCAATGCAAGGAACGACGTATTTAACTGGCCACTCTTCTCCGAGGATGCTGAAAAATTCAACGCAGGAAGAACACACATGAATGCTATCGGCAATCGAATAAGGGGCTTTTATCCCGTCCATGTTGACAAAAAACTTAGGATCGATGAAATTGGCGTGATTTGCCGAATGGTGTGCAAAGATTTTGTCAAAATTAAAAAGCTCTTTAGGGCGATAACGTTCAAACCAACGCTGGTAGAATTCCTTATCGAGCGAATCAACGTTTTCCCAGATGTCGGGTTTTGTACTCTGATATCTTTCTGACGTGATCATTTGAAGATTCTCCTCATAGGAAGGGAGGTCATTCGGTTTGAAATTCGATTCTCTGATGATGATAGGTTCTCCAATATCCAAATCATCCAGTGGTTTGTTACTGGCCACAAGGAATTTCCCCGTTTTGTTGGACCTCTGGTGCCAGGAAGTTCTTCTTCTACAAAAGCCATTCCACGCTTCCGGATCAATGTAGCCGATATTTCTTGACGATCTTAACACGCGACAAGGGATGCGAGGTTCGCTGTCCAGTGGACTTCCACTTTGGTCGATATACTCCTTGACCTTTTTTAAACCATATAAATCCACCCAATAGCAAATTTTTTTATACTCGGACATTTTATTCACTCAACAGCCTCTATCCCGATCTCCTCGGCCTAACTTCTCATTGAAGGGAAAGGGAAACAGGGTGTTTTCCACTTCTTCCCACATTTCTCGTACGATCCTCTGGACTTCACCGCAGGGATAATTCATCAAAGTCTTTTTATTGACCAGGGCTTCGACCACTTTGGGTTCATAAGGGATTCTTCCGATCACTCTGGAGCCATCCTTCTCACAACAGGAAACAATTTTTTGGGTGTTTTCCAGATTGATATCGAATTTATTGACACAGACCATCGAGGGAATCTTGAAATGTCCTGCCAGTTTCAAAATTCTTTCCAGGTCATGGATTCCAGAAAGAGTGGGCTCGGTAATGGCCAGGATCAGATTCACTCCGGTCAGGGAGGCGGTCACAGGGCATCCGATCCCCGGAGGGCCGTCAATAAGAATCAGTTCCAAACCTCCCTCTTGGGCAACTTCCATTGCCTTTTTTCGAACAACGGTGACCAGCTTCCCCGAATTTTCTTCCCCAATCCCCAGCCTGGCGTGGACAAAGGGACCAAGGGATGTCTCAGAGACAAACCAGTCTCCTGAAAAGGCCTCTTTCATCATTATAGCATTTTCCGGACAGATGTGACTGCAAAAGCCACAACCTTCGCACGAAACCGGATCGACCACTCCGTTATCAATAGCTTTAAACCGACAGAGTTCGGTACAACAACCGCACTGGGTGCATTTGTCTAAATCCACATAAGGGGATCTTCCCCCAAAATATTTCTCCTGAGTCACAATTTTAGGTTTAAGTAGAAGATGGAGGTCTGCGGCATCCACATCGCAGTCCACCATCACTTTATTTTTTGCCAGTGAGGCAAAGGCAGCCGCAATAGTGGTTTTACCTGTTCCACCTTTACCGCTGACAATGGCCAATTGTTTCATTTCGATTTGATCCATCATCCCCCTCCTTCCTCTAAATTAAAGGGAGGTAAGAAAGGATTATCATCCTATTTTTTTCTTATAATTCGAAATCGCTTCATGTAACCCTCTGATTGCCAGAAGGGAACAATGGGCTTTCCTCGCCGGGATGCCACCGGCTGCATGGATTACATCATTGTCTGTGAGCTTCAGCGCCTCTTCGAGCGTCTTTCCGATGGCCAATTCCGTG
>JAGVBT010000060.1 GCA_020059605.1 Deltaproteobacteria bacterium | reverse complement strand
TCGAAAGAAATTGAGTCCAAAACCATCTAACCCCTCTTCGTCAAAGGTGGGGAAATAACCATGATCCCAGGGGTGGGGAATTATCATGAGCCTTGACACCCATCCCCGCCTTTCCTTGCTTTCTCTTGCTTTCCCTTGCTTTCACCCCAAATAACTACCCCCATTCCGTGGAATTGCTGTCTGTTAGCTTTTTTGCTTGACAAATTCTTGTAATTATGAATAGATATATATACAACTTTATTTCTACATCATATTACAATCTCTTAGAAGATGAACAGAATGGAAGGAGATTGGGCGCTATGAAACCGGTCCTGCCCGTTTATTATCAGATTAAGCAAGCGATTAAAGGCTGGATTGTTAACAAGGAATACCGTCAGGGGGAAAGGATTCCCACGGAGAATGAACTTGCGGAAAGATTCAAGGTAAGCCGTTTGACGGTTCGCCAGGCGGTCTCGCAGTTGGTTCAGGAAGGCTTCTTGAATAGTAGAAGAGGCGAAGGGACCTTTGTCACGGCAAACGAAGGCCTGATCAATAGTTTTAGCCTGGAAACGAGTGGATTTATGGACGACCTTTTCTCCTATCAGGTGGCGAAAGTGAGGGCCAAATCGGTTGAGATCATCAGGATAGATGCGTCGAAATTGGTGAAGGAAAAGCTGGAACTGGATGCTGGAACAAATGAGGTTGTCCAGATCAAAAGAATTCGGTACTTAGGGAGCAGGCTTTTTACGTATACGATCAATTATCTGCCTGTAGATATTGGCGCAAGGCTGAATGAGAAAATGCTATACGAAAAGACGCTGTTACGTACGCTGGAAGAGGAATGCGGCGTCCAGTTCACGGAGGCTGTTCAAACCTTAGAGGCTTCGTTTGCAGATCGAGAGGTAGCAGAAAAATTGGAGATTGCCTCGGGGTCCCCTGTTCTCTTCGTGGAGAGGATCATGTATGGCAAGAAACATAAGCCCGTGGAATTATTTCAGTCGTTTTATCGAGGCGACTTGTACAGATTCATTGTTCGATTCAAAAACGTAAAGAGGCAGTGGAAGCCAATGGATCCCTCGGTCAAATCAGCAAAATGAAATCAAAAAAGTCTGGCCATGTAACTTGTCAGAAGCCTTGAAATTATTGGGACTGGAGAGGGGGATGGATATTTTCAAATTTTTACAACACGGATATTATGTTGATGTAAGAGTTAGGAAGTATCGGGAAATAACCGGCAATCATTGAAGTTTTTCATCGTCAGTAGCCAACGCCAGAAGGTGTCGTCGTAAACTCATATAGTCAAATTTTTTGCCTAACAATAGGAGGGCGTTTATGGGATTTCCTCTGTCAGGAATTAGAATTCTTGACCTCACCCTGATCATGGCAGGACCTTACTGCACCCTTATGTTGGGAGACTTGGGCGCAGAGGTGATCAAAATCGAAAAACCCGGGGAAGGGGAGGGATCACGGGGTATGCCGCCTTATTCCTTCGAGGGAGACAGTGCCTACTTCATCGCTATGAACCGGAATAAAAAGGGCATGACCCTCGATCTCAAGAACAATAAAGGGAAAGAGATCTTCTATGAGTTGGCGAAGAAATCGGATGTGGTGGTGGATAACTTCAGACCCGGTGTGGTAAAGAAACTGGGAGTAGACTACGATGTCTTGAAGAAGGTCAATTCAAGGATTATTTGCTGCTCCATTTCTGGATACGGTCAGACAGGCCCTTTCAGAGATCGGCCTGCCTTCGATCTCGTCATCCAAGCCCGCGGGGGCATTATGAGTTATACCGGAGAACCCGGAGAGATGCCTGTCCGGATGGGGGCTCCCATGGGGGATCTCTCGGGAGGGCTTTTCGCCGCCCAGGGGATCTTGGCTGCCCTCTATCAAAGAGAAAAGACCGGGCGAGGCCAGGTGCTTGATATCAGCCTGTTGGATTGCCAGACTTCCCTTCTAACCTACCGAGCCCAGTATTATTTCGTTGGAAAAGAAATTGCTCAGCCCGTTGGTTCAGGGCACGTTTCAGCCCATCCCATCCGGGCATTTCGAACCAAAACATTCGATATCGTCATTGATGCCAATACAGAAAATATTTTTGCTGAGATGTGCCACGCCATCGGTTCTGCAGAGATGTGCACGAATCCAAAATTTACCACAAGGCAGAACCGATTGGAAAACAAGAAAGAACTGTACTCGATCCTGGAAGAAATTTTCCTCTCGAAAACAGGTGAGGAGTGGTTAGAAATCCTCGAGGCGAGAATCCCCATCGCGCCGATCAACACCATAGATAAAGCCCTTAGTGATCCACAGTCCCTGTCTCGTAATATGGTTCCTGAGGTGGACTACGGGAATGGGAAGAGGCTGAAGATTGTAGGAAACCCGATTAAGATGTCTGAAATCGAGGAGGAGGTGTTTGTTCCGGCTCCACACTTGGGCCAACACACGGAGGAGGTTCTGACCCGGCTTCTGAATTACTCAACTGAACAGGTCTGCGCCCTGAGGGAACAAAGGATCATTTAAGTTTAAGTGGATGAATGGTTTCATGTGAGGGGGAAAAATGGCTGCCGATGAATCAACGAAGAAATCGGGAAAGAGAGGGAAAGGATCGGAAGATGTTACCGGCCTGAAGACGACGAACACGGGGATCAAGGTAAAGCTGTTTTATGATTCCGCGGATGTGCCTGGGTTTAAATATGATACATCCCTGGGAAATCCGGGGAACTACCCGTATACGCGGGGAATCTACCCATCCATGTATCGCGGCAGGCTCTGGACGATGCGTCAGTACGCAGGTTTTTCAACCTCGGAAAATACCAACAGCCGGTTCAAATTTCTTCTCGATCAGGGGCAAACAGGGCTCAGCCTTGCCCTTGACCTGCCCACCCAACTGGGGCTGGATTCGGATGACCCTCTGGCCAAAGATGATGTTGGCAAATTGGGGGTTGCTATTGATTCTCTGAAGGATATGGAAGAGATGTTTGAGGGAATTCCCCTTGATAAGATCAGCACCTCTTTTACTATTAATTCTACTGCGAGTATCATCCTGGCCATGTATGTGGTGACCGCTGAGAAGCAGGGGGGCAATCCACGGGAACTAAGAGGAACCATTCAAAACGATATCATCAAGGAGTACATCGCTCGGGGGACCTACATTTTTCCCCCTGGGCCCTCGATTCGTCTCATCGGAGACACCATTGAGTACTGCATTAAAGATGTACCCAACTTTAATTCTGTAAGCGTTTCAGGCACCCATATCTGTGAGTGTGGGGCGACCCCGGTTCAAGGGGTCGCCTATCCCTTTCTTACTGCGATTGCTTATATTCAAGAAGTGTTGAGGCGCGGATACGGCATAGATGAGATTGCTCCACTCCTCTCTTTCCATCTTATCGCCGGAGGGGTTCAGTTCAACTTTTTTCAAGACATAGCGAAGTTAAGGGCTGCACGCCGGCTGTGGGCGAAGATCCTGAAAGAAAAGTTCAGCAGTCAGAGCGGGAAATCCATGCAGCTCAAGTTTTCCACAGGAGGGATGGGAGGGGGCATGACCGAACAGCAACCTCTCAACAATATCACGCGCATCTCCTTCTACGCGCTGGCTGCAGCCCTGGCAGGGTCCCAATCGATGAACCTTCCCTGTTTTGACGAAGCCTACGCTATCCCAACGGATGAAGCCATTCGAACGTCCTTGCGCATCCAGCAGATCATGGCCTATGAGATTGGGATCCCGGATGTGGTCGATCCTCTTGGAGGCTCTTATTATATTGAAGCATTAACGGATTTTTTTGAAAAAGAGATTGCTTCAGAAATGGAGAGGATTGAAGGCATGGGAGGAATTCTTCGCTGTGTGGAGGATGGAACGATCCAAAAGCAGCTTTCTAATCAGGCTTACGAAGTGCAGAAGAAATTTGAAACGGGAGAATTGACTAAAGTTGGCGTGAATCGATTCAGGATCGATGAAGAGGATCGTGAACTGGAAGTGTTTGAGGTCGATCCCAAAACCCTCTCCAGGCAGATCACCCGGTTGGGACAGGTCAAAGCGGAGCGGGACCACGCACGGGTGACGAATGCCCTCAATATATTGAAGCGGGCTGCAATTGAGAAGAGAAACCTGATGCCTTCCATCCTTGATGCCGTGAGAGCCTATGCAACCGTTGGAGAAATGGTGAACACACTGAAAGAAGTCTATGGTGAGGCTCAGCACCTCAGTGTTTTTTGAAAGGGACCGTTTATGCCAGAAAAAAGGGTCATTCGAGTGCTCATTGCAAAGCCCGGACTTGACGGACACGATAAGGGGGCAAAGATTGTAGCCAAGAGTCTGAAAGATGCTGGTATGGAGGTCATCTATACAGGAATCCGGCAGACTGCGGACGCCATCGTTCGGACTGCAATCCAGGAAAGTGTGGATGCGATTGGTCTTAGCATTTTGTCCGGGACCCATCTTTCCATTTGTGAAGAATTGATGGATAAGATGGAGAAAGAGAAGCTTCAGGATACGCTTGTTCTGGTGGGAGGTATCATTCCTAAAAAAGATGTGAGTCGTTTGAAAAAAATGGGCATTGCAGAAGTCTTTAGACCCGGGTCCACCCTGAGCGAAATCAGTCAGTTCATACAAGGACATGTGTCAAGGTGAGCAAAGGGTGACACTATTTAGAAACGGCCTTGACCTCGGAAGAGGGCGAAGAAGTTATAGATAGATGGAATAAGGGGGGAGGATTGATGGGATCCAGCGATGCTCAAGATGCCTCGAAACGTCTCAGGAGGATAAGCTTATGGCAGATACCGCAATAAAAGTTCCCATGGTAGGAAAAGTGATCGAGGTGAAAAAGAAGGTTGGAGACCCGGTCCAAAAGAAAGAAATCATCGCTTATTTGGAAAGTATGAAAATGAAAGTTCCCATTTTTTCCACTGTCGACGGTGTGATTCAGGATTTAAATGCTGTTGTTGGCCAGGTTCTGAGTAAAGGTCATATTCTGGCCGTCATATCGTGAGGAGCCAATCCATGGGAGATGTCGGCACTGCTTTCAGGATTATCATTTTGGCCTTTGTGTTGGGTCTCTTCACCTGTGCCTTCATAGGCGCCGTAATTCTCATCCTCAGGAGGGTGACATCCCGCGGAAAAGAGGGAGTGGAACAGACATGAATGTCACGAACGTTTTGGATTTTTTTCCCGGGATACATTCTTTTATCTTGATGGAGCCTGGTAATGCAATCATCCGCATCCTGCTCGTTCTCGTCGGCATGTCCCTTGTTTATTTAGGGTACAAAGAGAAGCTTGATCCTCTCCTCATGTTGCCCCTTGGATTCATGATGGCTGTGGTCAACGCAGGCATCCTGATCATGGGAGAAGGACAAATGGGCACCCTCTTTGTGGATCCGATGGTGAGCGAACCAGGCAAGCTCCTTGACGCCTTGCAGATTAATTTTCTCCAGCCCTTCTATAATTTCACTTTCGCCAATGGCTTAATTGCGTGCCTGGTTTTCATGGGCATTGGAGCGATTACCGACTTGGATTTCTTCATCGCCCGGCCTTTTTTGAGCCTTTCCTTGGCATTTGCCGCGGAACTGGGAACTCTCCTGACCTTGCCTCTTGCCGTCGCTCTCGGATTTAGCTTCAAAGAAGCCGCATCCATCGCGATCGTGGGAGGGGCCGATGGCCCCATGGTCCTATTTACCTCGCTGATGCTGGCCAAACACCTCTTTGTGCCTATCGCCGTGATGGCGTATGTCTATTTGGGTGTCTGTTATATCGTATACCCTTATCTGATTAAACTGATAATTCCGAAGAGATTGCGGGCGATTCCCATGGATCCGATGGAGATCCGTTCGGTAACCTCTTCAGAAAAATTCGTCTTCGCCATCGTGGCGGGGGTCATATTGAGTCTGTTTTTCCCTGTTGCTGCTCCTCTCTTTGCTTCCTTTTTCTTTGGAGTGGCCGTCAAGGAGTCAAACATTGCCCGTTTCAGGGAATTTCTGGACATTCTCTTGTCGGGATCTACCCTTTTCCTTGGAATTACTCTGGGGGCCCTGCTGAGCGTGACCGTTGTAATGGATCCGAAGGTCTTTCTGATTTTAATTCTGGGGATGGTTGCGTTGCTTCTTTCAGGGATTGGGGGGTTAATCGCCGGATTGATTGCTTGCAAGTTTTCAGGGGGTAAAATCAATCCGTTGATCGGTATTGCAGCAGTATCTTGTGTTCCCACTACGGCGAAGGTGGCGCAGCATTGTGCTATGGAGGCGGATGAAACCATTATGATTCTCCCCCATGCCATGGGTCCGTGCGTAGCCGGGGTCATCACCACAGCAATCCTTTGTGGCATTTACATAACATTAGTTCCCTTATTTTGATGGGTTTTTGGATACCTGTTTGGTCCTTGGGCTGTAGGGTTAGATGGCAATTGCACTGTGTCCCGTGTTTTCCCTGATTCTGCGAAAGGAGGGAAGAATCTTTGAGCCTTGAAGAGAAAATTGAAACGTTAAGAAAGAAATGTGAACAAGCTAAACAAGGGGGTGGATTAAAAAGGATTGAGAAACAGCACAAGTCAGGGAAAATGACGGCGCGGGAACGCCTGGATCTCTTGCTTGATCCCGGAAGTTTCGAAGAATTAGGGATGTTTATCACCCATCAGTCTACCGCCTTTGGTATGGAAGAAGATAAGTTTTACGGGGACGGGGTTGTAACAGGATCCGGTCTTGTTCATGGCAGGAGGGTTTACGTGTTCGCGCAGGATTTTACCGTCATGGGTGGATCCTTGGGAGAACAGCATGCTAATAAGATCTGTGCAATCATGGAAAGGGCAATTGAAGTGGGCTCCCCCATCATCGGATTGATTGATTCCGGAGGAGCAAGGATCCAAGAAGGATTGGGCCATTATGGGTCGATTTTTTTTCGCAATGTTCTGGCGGCAGGCGTTGTCCCTCAAATTTCCGTCATCCTGGGACCGTGTTCAGGAGGGGCCGTTTATTCCCCTGCCCTCAACGATTTTGTTTTCATGGTCAAAAATATAAGTCAGATGCATATTACGGGTCCCAAGGTGATCAAGGAAGTGACAGGAGAATCCATTACTGCGGAGATGTTGGGCGGGACCGAAGTCCATAGCGAAAAGAGTGGTGTCGTTCATTTTGCATGCGACACGGAAAAGGAATGCCTAAGTCTTGTAAAGAGACTTCTCTCCTTCCTGCCCTCCAGCAATCGCCAAATGCCTCCGAGGGATTATTTAAATGACTTGATGGATAGAAGAGAAGAAATAGGGAAATTGATCCCCGAGGATCCCAGAGAACCTTATGACATGGGTGAGGTGATTCGATCGGTTGCTGATAAGGGCGAGTTCTTAGAGGTGATGGAACAATATGCGATGAACATCCTGATCGGATTTGTGAGGTTGAACAATCAGCCCGTAGGAGTGATTGCCAATCAACCTATGGTCTTAGGGGGATGTCTCGACATAGATGCTTCGGATAAGGCGGCACGGTTTATTCGTTTTTGCGATGCGTTTAATTTTCCTATCATCAGTTTTATCGATTGTCCGGGGTACCTTCCCGGAGTAGATCAGGAATATCAGGGTATCATTCGGCATGGGGCCAAGATGTTGTACGCCTATTGTGAGGCCACAGTCCCTCGTATCTCGGTCATCGTTCGTAAGATCTACGGAGGGGCGATGTCCGGCATGTCAGCGAGCAAATTGGTCGGAACAGACATCACAGTGGCCTTGCCCATGGCTGAAATTGCCATTATGGGACCTGAGGCGGCCGCAAAAATTATTTTTAAAGACGAGATTGATAAGGGGGAAGATCCCAAGGCCATGCTAGTGGAGAAGATAAACGAATATCGGGAGCAATTGGCCAACCCCTATGTGGCGGCTGAAAGGGGATGGATCGATACAATTATCGAACCCCAGATGATCCGTTCTTTTCTTATTACTTCTCTTGCAAGATTGGAAGGGAAAGAAAAGATGAGGCCCAGGAAAAAACACGGCACGATTCCGCTGTAATCTACGCCGGTTGAGAAAACCCTTCGTCCATCGAGAAAAAGGAAAAAACAGACTGGTGGACTGGAGCCACCTGAAAAGGAGAAACCATGTTGGAGAAAATCGATCACATCGGGATTGCCGTCAAAGACATCGAGCAAGCCATCCGGCTTTACAAAGAAGCTTTTGGGATGGAACCGAGCCTGGTTTACGAATCCGAGTACACAAAGGCGAAGATTGCCTTCTTTCCGATAGGAGAGGTCAGGATCGAGTTGATCCAGCCCACCAATCCCGAAAGCGTGATGGCAAAGTTCCTTGAGAAGAAGGGCGAAGGCATACACCACGTTTCCTTTAAGGTGAAAGATGTGGATCAGAGCTTGGGTGAAGTGGAGAAAAAAGGAATTCAACTGATCGACAAGAAATCTCGAAAGGTGAGGGAGAATGAGCGCGTGGCCTTTCTGCACCCCAAAAGCACCAACGGAGTCCTCTTTGAATTGATTCAAGAGGATTGATATGAAACTGGCGGATCGAAATTTTACTCCTATTTGGTTGACTTAAACACCAATCCATCGAAGCCTATAATGTTGCCTTAATGTTAAGGGTGTGTATAGCAAACTTATGAAAGGTTGAAAAAAGATGCAACGAAAAAAGACAGGCATGAAAATGAAGAGGGGGGAAATGTATAGGTCTCGGTCTTAAGGTATCAAAATTAGATTTGAGTAATCCAACCCTTTCTGTAGTGGAGGGGAAACCCCAGAAAATAAAAAAATGAAAGGGGGTAAATTTTTTACTTGACAAAATAATTTCCTTATGCAATATTGTCAGACAATTTTGGAATACCTCCCTTAAATAAGAAGCAAAAATAATTTTAGCAATGAAACTTTCTATGTTCTGCTAATGCTTTTTGAAAAGCAATTTGGCAGCATTTATGTATTGTAAATATCTTACAGAAAATTATTGAAAGAGAGGGGGTGGTTCAAAGCCTAAGACAAATCCTATAATTGTTGATAAAACGTGGCAATTGGTATGAATTTAATCACGCAAACGTAAGCATGAAAGGAGGTCTGGGAAAAATGAAAAGGATATTTACTATTTTACTGGCAATAGTTCCCTTGTCGTTAATGATATGCTTATCCGCTTCCGGGCCAGCGGCCCAAGAAATTAAAGAACTAAAATTGGGGCTCAATGTCCCACTCTCAGGGCCAGCAAGTGACTGGGGTATCACTTCAATCCACGCCGCTGAGTTTTTGAGGCAGAAGATTGAGGAACAGGGCTATTTGAAAGTCGGCAAAGACCGTTATAAACTGGTCGTAGTGCCTTATGACAGCAAATATGTAGCTGCCGATGCACTGGCTAATGCCCGAAGACATACCTATGAAGACAAAATAAAGTTTCAGTGGATTCTCGGTGGCGGAGTTGTTCCTGCCTGCCAGCCGATAACCGAGAAAGAAAAAGTTATTGTTCTGGCTACTGCTTACGGTGGTACAAAAGTTACCAATCCAGATAAACCTTATACCTTTAGGACCATTATCGGTAGCGATCTGGCCTGTCCCGTAGCTTTCCCGTATCTGGCAAAAAAATACCCTAAAATCAAGAAGATAGCCTTCATCGGCCCCAATGATGACTGTGGCTTTGTCAGCATCAAAGATGGTAAGGCAGCGGCTAAGGCTGTGGGTTGGGAAGCTGTAGGTGACGAGGTTACTGAGCGAACCCTCGTTGACTATCTGCCAGTAATGACACGGCTATTAAGGGGTAAGCCGGATATAATTCACGCTGCTTGTTCTCCTACTGACCAGGTAGCCTTGGCGGCCAAGGCAGCACGCGAACTTGGTTTTGAGGGGTACGTTTTTGCTGATGCTACCAAAGACCCTGAAAAAGTCATGGAGATAGCCGGCGCTAAATATGCTGAAAACACCTTCTTCGTAAACTGTATTGCCGAGCTTATCAATCCGGCAGTAGCCGACCTGGATGCCAGGACCAGGAAAACGTACAACAGGGGGCTTATGTATGGTGTAATTGAATACCATGCATCCCTCCAGGCGTGGGCTCAGGCTATTGAGCGGGCAGGTACACTTGATACCGATGCCGTAGTGAAGCAGTTGGAAACGGGAACCTTTGATACCGTCTATGGTCCGGTTACCTTTGGTGGCAAATCATTGTTTGGTATCAAGCGCCAGGTTTTACACCCCATTCCACTTGGTATTATTAAGAATGGCAAGTTTGTACATTTGGAGATGATGCCAATACCAGATGCGCTAAAGTAGACTACTACCGGCTGAAGCCGGTAGTAGTCCTCAAATTCATAATTTGGCAGAGCCAGTTAACAATCAATAGAAGGAGGGAGCTTGAGGCTACTTGAGGCTAAAGGTTTAACTAAATACTTTGGTGGTTTGGCTGCTTTGGTAGATGTTGATCTCCGCGTTGATGCGGGCGAGATATTGGCCCTGATTGGCCCTAATGGGGCTGGAAAAACGACCACTTTCAATTTACTTACCGGGTTCGATCACCCCACGAAGGGCAAAGTAATATTTAAAGGACGGGATATAACTGGTTTAAAGCCGCATAAGATTGCTGGTTATGGTCTATCGCGCACCTGGCAGCAGACGATCCTTTTTAATGGGATTACAACCTTAGATAGTGTAGCTTTGGCTTGCCGTCTTCACCAGAAGCCTAGGTTTTTTGATTGTCTGTTTAAGACGCCGAAATCTCGCCAGGATGATTCGGCTGCCGTTGAGCAGGCGGAGGAGATACTTGAGTTTTTGGGTATGGGTTCTTATAAGGATGAGCTTCCTTTTAATCTTCCTTATGGTTTTCAGCGAATTCTGGGGGTGGCCATGACTATGGCCACCAGACCGGAATTGATGCTGCTGGATGAGGCGGTGACTGGTATGAACCCGGTGGAAACGGTAATGATGATGGATACCATCCGGAAAATACGGGACCGAGGCATCACCATTTTGCTGGTTGAGCATAATATGAAAGTGGTTATGGGCATCTCCGGAAGGATCTGTGTCCTTGATTTCGGCAGGAAAATCGCTGAAGGGAAACCTGCGGAAATAAGCAAGAATAAAGATGTAATCGAAGCTTATTTGGGAGCCGATATGAAATGAACCCATTTCTTGAATTAATGAATATAACAGTGAAATATGGGATGGCAGAAGCAGTGCGTGGAATTTCTTTGGCTCTTGAGGAGCAAAAAATAATCACCCTCATTGGTGCTAATGGTGCGGGTAAATCGACCATTCTGAAAACGATATCCGGGGTCAAGAAACCGACTATGGGTGAAATCTGGTTCCGGGGAGAGAGGATAGATAAACTACCACCGGAGAAAATTGTAGCTCGGGGGATTGCCCATGTGCCGGAGAGGAGAAGAATTTTTCCTTATATGTCGGTGTATGATAACCTAAAGGCTGGCGCTTATTTGCGTAAGGATAGCGAGATAGGGTCGGACTTAAGCAACGTATTCCATCATTTCGGTATCCTTAAACAAAGGCTTGGACAGATGGCGGGGACTTTAAGCGGTGGTGAACAACAGATGCTGGCTATGGCTCGAGGATTAATGGCCGGACCGAGCTTGATGCTATTAGATGAACCAAGCCTGGGGCTGGCACCTCTTGTGGTGATGGAGGTTACCAATATTATAAGCGAAATCAACAAGCAAGGAGTGGGGATTATTCTGGTGGAACAGAACGCTGTTCTGGCTTTCAGACTTGCCCAGAAAGCTTATGTACTTGAAACTGGGAGCATTGTCCTAGAAGGGAATACTACGGAACTCATTAATGATCAGAGGGTGAAGGAGAAGTATCTTGGCATTTGAAGGTGGTAGGCAGAGATGGAGATAACATTCTTTTTACAGACACTGATAAATGGAATACAGATAGGTTTCCTCTACGTGTTAATGGCTTTAGGGCTAACCTTAATATTCGGTATTATGCACGTGATTAATTTTACCCACGGCCAGATGTACATGCTGGGTGGTTTTTTCTTATGGTGGCTTTTTGAAATTCACCATGTAAATTACGTGTTGGCTATACTGCTGACGGTAATCATTGTGGCTGCCATTGGTTTTATTGTTGAGCGGTTCTTACTCCGTCCCATTCGCGACCAAGAATTGTTTGTTATGTGTATGACTATAGCATTGGGACAATTTTTTGAATTTGGGGCAAGAACGGTATGGGGCCCCCTGGATAAGGCAATCCCTACGGTCATGCCGGGTTTGATTAAATTTGCCGGTGTCACCATTACCAATGAAAGACTGATGGCCGTTGTTGTCGGTATTGCTTTGGTAATAGGGTTATATTTATTTATTCACCGAACCAAGGCGGGGTTGGCGATGCGGGCTGTTGAGCAGGACCCCGAAGTAGCTACAACGTATGGTATGGGAATTGACCGAACACATTCCTTGGTTTTCGCCCTTGGATCTCTGCTGGCAGCAACTTCTGGAGCACTTATGGGGACAATTATTGTGGTAAACCCGGTCATGGGAACAGCTCCAATGCTCAAATCCTTTATGATTATTATCCTTGGTGGAATGGGCAGCATTCCTGGTGCTATTGCCGGTGGGCTTATCGTTGGTTTAATGGATAGCTTCTTTAGCAGCTTGTTTGGTATTGACATTGCCTACATTTTCGTTTTTGTAGTTGCCTTTATGTTCATCATATTTAAACCGAGAGGATTATTCGGCCGTGGTTAGGAAAAAATTAAAAAGCAATATTGGTCCCTTGGTTGGCATTACGGTTTTATTACTATTAATCATATTACTGGTAATGCCTAAATTTCTTGGTTCTTACTGGATGCATGTGATGATGCTGATTTTCTTCCATGGTATTTTGGCAGTCAGCCTTCGTCAAATGCTAATCTTAGGGCAGGTTTCGTTTGCCCACCCTGCCTTTATGGCTATCGGGGCTTATACTTCGACATTATTAGTCATGAAGTTGGGGTTGCCATTCTGGTTCACTATATTCGTAGCGGGATTTACTTCTGGAATATTTGCCTTCTTATTGGGGCTACCTGTGCTTAGGCTTACCGGGCCTTATTTTTTTCTTGCAACCTTTGCTTTCTTAGAAGTGGTGAGGATGATTTTCAC
This sequence comes from Deltaproteobacteria bacterium, assembly GCA_020059605.1. Classification (GTDB taxonomy): domain Bacteria; phylum Desulfobacterota; class BSN033; order BSN033; family UBA1163; genus RBG-16-49-23. The sequence goes on along the minus strand of JAGVBT010000060.1, from coordinate 1,233 downwards.
GCGCTTTTACGAGCCGTTTGGCGGCCCAATGGGAATATATAATATTCCGCCACCAAATCCAATTGGCCCAATAGATTTCTCTTCCATATCGCATTTCTATTACCTGATTTTGATTTTATTCGTTATTACCTTGTTGGTTTTTTATAGCTTGGAAAGGTCTCGATTCGGTCAATCATGGCATGCTATTGGTCAGTCCCATATCTTAGCCGAGTCAATAGGGATAAATGTCATGGGTTACAGGGTCCTTGCCTTTGTTATTGCCTGCTTTTTTGCTGGCGTAGCTGGGGCCTGTTTTGCTCATTACATGACCCATTTGAGTCCCATGGAGTTTGGTCTACATCTCTCGGTTAATTGCATCGTTTGGGTAGTCGTTGGTGGCATGGGCAGCGTTTTTGGTCCGGCAATAGGTGCCGGCATACTGACATTTATACCTCAATTTTTTAAGTTTACTGCAGAATATGAAACTGGCTTATCGGCTGTCATTTTTATGATCATAATATTGTTCCTCCGTGAAGGTCTGGTTAGTCTACCCAAGGTGATATCTATGCGAATAAAAAAATCGAGAGGGATTGTTACTTCAGATGGGAAAGTAGGTTAGCAGTACCATGGGCACAATTTCAAATGAATGCCGGTGGATCAGTTGTTCACTGGGAACAAGACCCCAAAAGAGTCGATCCTTAAGTTTTTACCTTTGTATAATGAGGAAAGAAAATTGATAGAGCAGAAGATAATGGAATAAGCCTCGAATATATATTAAGAAATCCATAGTGAAGATTTACCTGCCAACCATTGCCAATCCTATCAAATTACACAGTTCAAATCCAGAGGCTAAGACCAATCACGATTAAAAAATTATTTTTCTTCTCTGGTACATTTTTCTTCTGGTTTTCGCAATATATCTATGTTCCTATCCTTCCAGCATATTTAAAAGAATTTGGATGTCCTCTCTCAACGATAGGGATTATTCTCGGGTCTTATGGGGTCAGCCAGTTTTTGCTTCGAATTCCTCTAGGCATCTGGTCAGATCGAAAAAAAGTTTTTAAGCCCTTCATACTGGCTGGGATAGGGTGTTGCGGATTAAGCTGCCTGGGGTTTGCGCTCCTTCCCTCCCCATGGTTTTATTTGGGGGCAAGGTGCCTATTCCAGTCATTCCGGACAGTCATTCCTGCTGATTCCGGACATCTGTTCCGGGCGAAACCGGACACTTTAGTCGGAGCGAAGCGACGTCGGTTT
>JAGVBT010000111.1 GCA_020059605.1 Deltaproteobacteria bacterium | reverse complement strand
GGGTTAAGTCCAGCGATTCCTTTAAGACATCCGATTAACCGCCATTCGAAGCCTTGAAGAGCGATTTACCCATGGCCGGTTCTGCAACTGTAAGGTATAGTATTCCATTTTTTCTATTCCTTCACCAGGTCGCAAATTTCTGTGGCATCTCTCAAAACATAATCAGCGCCAGCCTCTTCAAACTCGCCCCTCTTGATTCTCCCTGTCAACACGCCCACGGTAACCATCCCCGCTGTCTTTCCCGCCTGGATATCAATAAGATGATCCCCGACCATGACCGAATCCTTTCCCGAAACCTTTAACGCTTCCAACATGGAGTTGAGATGGTCCGGATGGGGTTTCACATTCCCAACATAATCTCTTGAAATGAAAGCATCGCAGTAATCGTCGATCTCCGGAAAGACTTTGCGAACAGCCTCCTCACAATTTCGGGTAATGATTCCAACCTTCATCCCTCTCTGTCTCAGGGTGTTTAAAGTTTTCACTCCTCCTTCGATGAGTTTTCCCTCTCTGGCGGCCCTCATTTCGACATCTTGCAGGACCTGATGGGCCTTTTCATAGAATTCCTTTGCGCTGAGAGGATTATGCTCTCTCAGTATCGGAAATACTTCGTCAATGATTTCTAGCAGATATCGTTCCATGACAAAGGTTTCACTCACTCCAAATTGCCGAATGAGGTCAAACACCCGTTCTCTCATCTGAGAAAAATCGATATTCAGAACCGCAAGTGTCCCATCGAAATCGAAGATAATCGCTTGGATTCCACAAAGCCGCCCTTCCTTGTCAGATGTTCTCATAATATTCTGCTGATCGCTTCTTACCTGGAATATTGGAAGGATGGAATATTGGGTTTTTATTTGTTTTGACCCAATATTCCACTATCCCAACGTTCCATTATTCCTTAGTTTTTCTTATATCCTGGTCCGTTATCCCCAGGCAATAAAGCACGCCCTTCATGTGGTCCCTCGTGATCGCTCCGTCAGCGACCTTCTTCAATATCTCCTTGGCGTTGAAAGCAATCCCCAATCCTGCATTGGCTAACATGATGCGATCGTTGGACCCATCACCGACGGCAACGACCTCATCGCGTGTGATGCTCTCCTTACGGCAGATCTCATCCATGATCTCTGCTTTTCTTCGGGCATCAATAATCTTACCTTTCATCCTTCCGGTAAGCTTTCCGTCTTTAATCTCCAATCGATTTCCAAAGGCGTAATCGAACCCCAGTCTCTTTTTCAAAATATCTGTAAAGTAGGTGAACCCACCGCTGATGAGAGCAATCCTGAAACCCATCTCTTTCAGGGCGACGATCAACTCCTCGCTTCCTTGGGTGAGCTGAACCGTCTCTGAAATCGATTCAAGGCTCTTGAGCCTCAATCCCTTTAAAAGAGAGACTCTTTTTCGGAGGGATTCGGAAAAGTCCATCTCCCCTTTCATCCCTTTTTCGGTGATGGCGGCGACCTTTCCCCCCACGCCCGCCACCTTCGCCATCTCATCGATGATCTCTCCGTCTACAATCGTCGAATCCATATCGAAGACAATAACCTTCTTTCGTTTCTTAAAAAGAGGCTCGGGCTGAACAACAATATCCATCCCAATCCGCCTGGCCACGTCTGAGATATCTTTTCGCAGTTCTGGGAAGCGGGCATTGCGGAGGTCCACGGACATCTCCATGGCCAGCAGTTCTCCCCTGGCAATCATTTTGATTCTTTCGATATTGCAATGATGCCTGGCAAACATGGATGAGAGGTTTGCCACCACCCCGGGACGGTCGGTCCCGAGAATGGTCAGCACATAGAGCCTTTTGGTCTCTGCCAGTCTCAATCCTTTAAATTCCGGAAGGGGGGTGACCGTGATTTTCATCTCCAATTTCTGAGAAAGAGCGTTTAGCCCGGCTCTGAGCTGGTTTAGGCGAAAACGGGGCCGAAGGGGCTGGATGAGAAGCACCATCGTAAACTGGGAATGGATCACGGATTGTTCAATATCAACAATGTTAAATCCCTTTTTAAAAAGGAACCCTGTCACTTCAGAGACGATTCCAACCCTGTCCTCTCCGATCACCGAGATGACGTAGAGATCCTTTTTTTGAGAAAAAGAATGGGGGAACATTTGCAGATACATCCATCCGGGCAATAATTTTAAAGATTCTTCATCCCATGCTGATTCGTAAAATAAAATTTACGATTCTTTTGTAACAGAAAAAAGAAGGCCAGGCAAGAAATATGGTCTCAGAGAACGTATCCATTTAGCCTTTTAAAAATTTTACTTTATTGACAAACAACTTCTTCTCTTGGATAGTTATGGTAGTGTTTCTATTCTTAGATTCAAAGGAGGTCTGTAAGACAATGACGCACGAAGATTCTGGAAAGTACGCTCTGAAGCATCCACCAGGCGCAAGACCGAATGAACGGATTGCAAAGGCGATCCGGGAAAAATCTCCTGGAGGCGAGCTCGCCTGTGCAATGGGCGAAATGATTGCGAAGGAGCTCAAGGTCGATATCTCCGAAGTGGGTACCACCGCCGACCTCTTGGAGATGAAGATCAAGAAATGCCAGCTCGGTCTATTTGGCTGGGGCAAAAAAACGAACCATGGTAAAGACATCCATGCGGCAGAATCGGTCTTGGTCGAGATAAAAAACGCCCTTGCGGGGGTGGCTGAAAACGGCGCGGTGACCTGCGCTGCGCTTTGGGCAATTGCCGATCGTCTCGGCATAGAACGAAAGACGGTCTCTGCCGCCTGCGACACGTTAGGGCTCAAGATCCGGGCGTGTCAGCTCGGCACCTTCTAAGTCTCAGGAGAACTTGAAAAGATGGCGTTTTTAGAAGAGAGAATAAAGGTGGCTTCGGGAGAGGGAAAGGTTGATCTTCTTATCAAGAACGGCAGGGTGGTCAATGTCTTCACCGGGGAGATCGAAAAGAAAGATGTCGCGGTCTTTGATGGCATCATTGTCGGGTTTGATGACTATCCGGCCGGGAAAGTCATCGATGTGAAAGGCGACTTCCTCTGCCCTGGACTGATCGACGGCCATGTCCATATTGAATCGAGCATGGTTACCATCCCCCAATTTGCCCGGGCCGTTCTCCCTAACGGCACCACCTCCGTGGTCATCGATCCCCATGAAATTGCCAACGTCCTCGGCGCCGACGGGATTCGGTTCATGGCCTTGTCCGCACGGGGAGTCCCTCTCAATGTCTTTTTCATGATTCCCTCCTGCGTTCCGGCGACACACATGGAGACCTCCGGCGCTTCACTTACGGCAGAGGACTTAAAGCCTCTTTTAAACGAACCCTGGGCCATCGGACTGGCCGAGATGATGAATTTTCCCGGAGTCATCCATCGCGATCCGGAAGTCCTTAAAAAGATTGAGGTGGCAGGGGGAAAAAGAATAGACGGCCACGCCCCATTCCTTTCCGGAAAAGGACTGTATGCCTATCTCATCGCAGGAATCCGTTCCGACCACGAGTGCACCACTGCAAAAGAGGCGAAAGAAAAATTGAAAAACGGGATGTGGATGATGGTGAGGGAGGGGTCCACCGCAAGAAATCTAAAAGATCTTCTTCCTCTTGTTAATTCAAAAAACTCCAGACGATTTCTATTTGTTACGGACGATCGCCACCCGAAAGAGCTTCTCGAAGAAGGCCACATCAACTCCATGATAAAGCAGGCTGTCCGGTTGGGACTTGATCCTGTTCTTGCCATTCAGATGGCGACGCTCAATGCCGCAGAATATTTCAGGCTCGACGGCATTGGCGCAATCGCCCCGGGATTCAGGGCTGACCTCATCAGTTTCGACCACCTGGGTCGGTTCCAGGTTAAAAAGGTCTTTAAAGACGGCATCCTGGTTGCCGAAAACGGGAAAATGCTTTCCCGCTCGCTCAAACCGTCTCCATCGTTCAAATTAAAAGAAGAGCAAGAACTGAGAATAAAGCAGATCGACGAGAAATCTTTCGTTCTCCAAAGCGACCAGCCCCTTGCCAAAGTGATCCGGCTCATTCCAGACCAGATCGTAACCCAAAAGGTCATGAAGAAGGTCGCCCTCAGAGACGGGAGGGCTTATCCCGATCTCGATCAAGATATTCTAAAAATCGCTGTGGTTGAGCGACACAGGGCCACCGGTAATATCGGAATTGGTTTTGTTCAGGGATTCGGATTGAAGAAGGGGGCGATCGGCTCGTCCGTCGCACACGACTCCCACAATCTTGCCGTCGTTGGAACGAACGATCAGGATATGTTAAAAACCGTGGAGACGATCAAAAAAATGGGCGGAGGATTGGCCGTTGTTTCAGGAGAAAAAACCCTGGCATCCCTTTCCCTTCCGATTGCCGGTCTTATGACAGAGAATTCCGTCCGGGAGGTCCATCGATCCCTTACGGCAGTCCACCGGGCGGCAACCTCCCTGGGATGCAGACTTCCTGACCCTTTCATGACCCTTTCTTTCCTCTCGTTGCCGGTCATCCCCGAATTGAAGATCACCGATAAGGGACTGGTGGATGTGAATCGATTTAAGATCGTCCCGGTATTTGGTAGTGACTGAATCCCAATTTCTGAATGCCGAATTCGGAATGCGGAATGAAAAAAAATAAACGCTATGCGCTATGGTCTTGCGCTATGCAGTCGGAGGAGTTCAAATGGATTGGGATCGATTACTCAAAGAAGCCACTCGCTACCTCCAGGAATATATCCGGATTGAAACGGTCAATCCTCCGGGCAATGAGATAGAGGGGGCCAGGTTTTTCAAGAAGATCTTCGATTCCGAGGCCATCCCCTGCCAAATTTTTGAGCCTTCTCCGGGGAGAGGAAGCCTTCTGGCCACACTGAAAGGCGATGGGTCCAAACGGCCTATCCTCCTCCTCAGCCATATTGATGTAGTCCCTGTTGAAAAAGAAGGTTGGGAATTCCCTCCATTCGAAGGAGTGATCAAAGACGGATATCTCTATGGCCGCGGAGCCCTTGATAACAAATCGATGGGAATCGTTGAGATGATGGCCCTGCTGATCCTGAAAAGAGAAAATATTTCCTTAAAGAGAGATCTCATCTTCTTCGCCACTGCGGACGAGGAGACCGGCGGAACGTGGGGCGTCCAGTGGGCCATGGACAATGTTCCTTCCCTGATGGAAGCGGAATATGCCCTCAACGAAGGGGGAGAAATCATTCTCAATGAGGATGGGAGTCCGAACCAGTATGGGATTTCCAACGCGCAGAAGGACATCTTTCAACTGAAGCTAAAGGCCAAAGGCAGGGCAGGCCATGCCTCGATGCCCCATCCAGAGAACCCCAATGTGAAGCTCGTCCATAGCCTGGAGGCCCTCACACGATGGGAAACGCCCTACCATATTCTTCCAACGGTAAAGGAATATTTCTACAAGCTGGCTCCGAAACAACCCCCCTATGAGAGGCCTTTTTTTGAAGATATCGGAAAGGGGCTCAACGACCCTTCCTTTTCCGTCTGGTTGACCTCCAACCCGATTTTCAACGCCATGCTGAGAAATACGATCTCCCTCACCGTCCTCCAGGGGGGAAGCAAAGCCAATGTCATCCCATCGGAATCCTCCGCTACGCTTGACTGCAGGCTTATTCCAGGGGCGAATAAGGAAGAATTTCTGAAAGAGGTCAAGAGACGCCTGGGAGATGACGTCGAGGTGGAGGTCATCGTGGAGAATGATTCCCTCTCTCCCTCCCCTCTCGATACGGAATTTTTTAAGGCGATTGAGGAGTGGGCCGGGGGGCATGATCCGGGTTGCCCGGTAGTCCCCCTTCTTCTTCCCGGGGCCACCGACAGCCGGTTCCTGAGGAAACAGGGAATCGTCACCTACGATTTCATCCCCTTCCGGCTGACGGAGAAAGAGTTGATGAGTGTCCACGGAAACAACGAGCGGATCGAGCTGGAAAACCTGAGATTCGGAACAAAAGCGCTGCTGGAAATCCTGAAAAATATAGCCGCTTAATACTACAGCGATATTTTTATCCCATCCCCCTCCTGCCCCGATTTTCATCGGGATAAACTCCAGCAGGAATCCAGTATTTTCAACCAGTTAGAATTCCCCGGATTCCCGTTTTTCCACATGAGGCGGACCCGCTCTTCGGCGGGCACGGGAATGACGACTTTTTACGAATTCACCAATATTGAACGGATTTATTAATGGAACGATAACAGGGTGTAATCAAGGGAAGATTGTAAATGAAACTCCCTGGCCTAAAGGCCGGGGTTTCTCTCGGGCTCGCCAGCTTCGCCGGATAACTTCGCATCGCTCCGGGCACCATTCATCATCAGGCTTGAAAGCCTGGGGTTTTCTGGAAGGTTTATAAAATTGAATCCTCAATCAAGTACTTCCTGCAATAGAACGCCCCTCTTCTCTTCCAATGCAGGTTTCAAATAGATATCTTCAGTTTGGGTAAAGTGCACATATTGGCAAGATATCCTCGGTTTTAAGGGGTCGGAAATTACCCCCAGAATATCAGATGATTAGTTAGCTCGTTGCTGCTTTCTGAAATTTTTACTTCCCAAAAATCAAGAAAATGTGTATATTATATCCGCACATAAAAACATCCCAGAAATTCAGGACTTTTTGAATTTATAGGTTCTATTTGCTTTCAGCTACGCCGGGTTAGAAATTGGGGTAAATAATTGTGTCCTCTGACCTGACCTTTCTAACCAACGAACCTGGAAAAAGCACGATCAGAAGGCAGACACTACGGCATTAGAGCGGGAGATTGGTCGGCTGGTTTATGAGTTGTATGGTCTAACGAAAGAGAAAATCGCCATTGTGGAGGCCACAGCCCAATGAAAGCCACGCTGGAAGCCATCAATCGAATGAGGACGGAGGGGGTAATTGACAAGTATGCTATTGGCGGAGCGGTGGGCGCCACTTTCTACCTTGAACCTTCGGCTACGCTCGATATTGATATTTTCGTTTCGTTGAAAACTATGCCTGGAAGTGTGTTGATCACGGTTGCCCCTGTTTACACCTACCTTACTTCCCACGGTTATAAAACCGAAGGGGAATACATCGTCATCGAAGGATGGCCGGTGCAATTCTTGTCTCCCGGCGATGCTCTGACCGAGGAGGCGTTGGAGCAGGCTATTGAAACTGAGGTGGAAGGGGTTCGGACGTGGGTGATGACTTCCGAACATCTGGTTGCCATCGCGCTCAAGACGGGGCGCCCCAAAGATTATGTACGCATTCTGCAATTCATCGAAAGCGGCATTCTTGTCACAAACAGGCTTGAATCTATCCTTTCACGCCACGGATTACTTGAAAAATGGGAGCAATTCGGGCATAGATTTTTAGGTGACGAAAAATGAGCGAGTGGATGCGCAGAGTTTTGGAAGGCAAACGGCAGATGCGAAAGCAGATCGCCACCCTTCCTTTTTCTGAGAAGATCAAGATTCTGGAAAAACTTCGCGATCGCAGTCTGGCAATTGCGTCAAACCCTCTGCGCCGGCGGTTGTCCCATCGAGGTTGACCGCATCCTCGCTGCCAAGAAGTGCTATTCTAAGGCATACACAAGCGCATTGGAGCGAGAAATCGACCGGCGGGTTTATGAGTTATAGTGCCGACGGAAGAAGAAATTAAAAGAGAATTGATGCGGTTATTGTAATAAGATGTAATAGAATTTTGTATTACATGATATCCATTGGTTATACTCCATTGCAACCCGCCATTTTTAATTCTTGAATATGATTCCCAGTAATAACTGGTAGGTGAAAGCTGATAACCAAAGGAAACGAAGCGGAACCCCTTTTCTGGGAGACCTCAATAGCTGCTATAGATCTTCTGTTTTCATACCTTCGAAAATGTTGCGGTATGATTCTCAGCTATTCAATTGGAGTTCCTGATTTCCACCCGTAATCGTTGAATCCCAGAATCGTTCCAGACCAGGATTTGGTGGGTGGAAGCGTCAAATTGGCATTTGGATCGGAAGCTTTTTAGAAAAAAGAGAAGTAGCTTCCTGCTATCCTCAAAGTGTGAATCCGGATCATTATACCAGATTTTAAGTGATAATCCTTCAAAAGATAATTTTCACAAGGCTATTTTTTGATTGACTTGTTCAACATATATTGGTATTTGTTTCACGATAAATAATCCACAGCTATCTCAATTAATCTAACAACCCAACCTCTAACCATTTGGAGATTGTTATGGGGGGAAGAAACCAGAAGGTGCCAATGTGAGGCCTCCGAGAGGTTTTTTCCTGCTTGGAGGTCTAAAAACATTCTAAACCCAAAACCTTATAAAAAATTGTTTCATTTATGAAACCTATGAGGGGCCCAATATTTTGAGTCTTTTTATCGTAATTTTATGATAACTCATCCTGTACAATGGGATACTAACGAATAAGATCAACAAATCATAAGAAACGGGAGGAAATACTATGAAGATCATCACACGAATAATGGTGGCAGTACTTTTCATGTTGATGGTTTCAATGGCCAGCGCCCAGGGTCTCCCCAATGCAAAAAACCCTGAAGAAGTTGGACTCTCATCTGAACGACTAAAAAGGATATCGGCATGGATGAAGGCGGATGTCGAAAAGGGGGTTATTCCAGGAGCGGTTGTACTGATCGCCCGTCATGGGAAAATCGCTTATTTCGAAGCCTTCGGGTATCGGGATCGGGAAAAGAATCTTCCCATGAGCCGCGATTCCATTTTCCGAATTATGTCCATGACCAAGCCCTTCACATCGTTGGCTATCATGATGCTTGTAGAAGAGGGGAAGATCCAACTATATTATCCGGTCTCCCGTTATCTCCCCGAGTTCAAGGACCTGAAAGTAGGTATAGAGAAGAAAGACGAGGCCACGGGAAAAACGGAGTTGGTTCACGAACCAGCGAAGCGCGAAATGGCGGTTCACGATCTTTTGCGTCATACCTCTGGTTTAACTTACGGCTTCGCCAGATCACCAATCGAGGTTCTGTACAACGCAGCTAAGGTTTTTGACTGGAATCAGACTAATGCTGAATTGATAACCAAACTTTCAAAGCTGCCACTTCGATTCCAGCCCGGCACCACCTGGGAATATTCATTGTCAACCGATGTTTTAGGACGCATTGTGGAGGTCGTGTCTGGGATGAGCTTTGACGCCTTTATTCATGAGCGAATCACCAAGCCCCTTAAGCAGTCGGATACGGGCTTTGGGGCTGAGGGCACAGGACGCCAGGAGCGGGTTGCTGAGTTGCCCAAAGACCAGCCCTCCCCTTTTGCGCAAGACGTCACCAAACCAAATAAATGGCATTCTGGGGGTGGTGGGATGGTATCGACCGCAGCCGATTATGCCTATCTCTGCCAAATGTTTCTTAATGGAGGAAGCCTGGATGGCGTTCGTCTGGTCTCCCGCAAGACGGTGGAGTTGATGACAGCAAACCATCTCCCCCCTGGGACAAAGTTCAGCCCCTTAACCTACCCGCTATTCGGAGCATTTTCTCCAACGCCAGAAAACGGCCATGGCTTCGGCCTTGGTTTCGCCGTGCGGACGGATATGGGCATGAGTTCACTTCCCGGATCTATAAGAGACTATTCCTGGGCTGGTGCATTGGGAACCTTCTTCTGGATCGATCCCGAAGAAAAACTGATCGCAATTAAGATGATGCAGGCCCCTGCTCAGCGGCTGCATTACCGTTATATGTTAAGGCAGTTGGTATACCAGGCTATTGTGGATTAGGAGAAAGGTTCGCGCAAAACCGAGATTAGCGGCGGAATGGAGACATGGATTCAAAAACAACTTATTGAGGATGAGGATATGATTTGAAAGATCCTCATCCATTGGAAGGCAGGGTTAGATGGCCCTGCCTTATTATTTGTTTCCTTTGGTAATCCTCAACCGTCAAATCACCTTGTCATTGAAAGATAGTAGGTGATAGAGGTAAAAAAATTTATCTCACCACTGACTGTCAACTCAAATATTTTTAGCAGTCCACTCAGAGGGACGCTGTGCCTAAAGTTCAGCCTCCGAATAAGCTCGGCTCCAGTGAACGCCTCCGTCGTACTCTCTCATTTCAGTCATTTTCTCAGTCAATTACCTTAGTCTCCCCATCAGCCTCGGGAAATGCGGTCCCTGAAGCTCCGCACAGGCGCACTCAAACCGTTGATATGCGGAACGCTGATAGCAGGTCCGGGACTGTGGTCAAAGGGGACATCCTATATTCGTCCTGCCAAGCCGATAAGAGTCGGAACGAATCGGAACGATTGTCATACCGACATCCAGGCACGGGAGGGGAGAACGAAATATTTTACCTTTCGTAAAATCAATGAGTTATAAAATCTTTCTGATTTGGGGAATACCCATCTCATTAAATCCCATGACAGATTCATCCTTAACTCGACGAATCTTTCGCTCATGAGGTTACATTATAATAGAACCAATCCTCCACGGAATCCACCCTCTCATTTCCTCTGGCTTTTTGTTTCACCTTTTCCTGGGCCTTCTCGATGGCAGAAATGATCATGGAATGGCTGATGGAGTCGTTTTCGTTCCAACCCATGTTCTTTAAGATGGATGACAACCTGTCTCCACCGAACATTTTAAACAGGGGTTCATCAATGGCGCAATGGAAACGGATCCTTGAACGACAGGGGAGACGGGAGGCAAAAGAAAATAGAATTTCATCCCCCTCCTTCAGGGGGTGATGTTCGGCAGCACTGATCAGAATCTCTCTGCCCTTCATCTCAGCTTCTTCCAAGGGTTGAAAGAGTGTGTCCAACTCAGATAATTTCTCAGCCATGACAAGCAAAACCGGGCCTCTTCCCTCTTTCCATTCTTCAACATGAAAACGGAAAGCCGCATCATAATCCTTAAACTTCAGGCCCCTGGTTTGAAACTGCTTTCGCATCTCATGGACCGTCTTTTTGAAATGTGCGGTGGCCAGGATGAGGATGTATTGATCGCTCTCTTTGATTATCTCATCAACCATGCCACGCCACTTCAATTCGGTTGTCGCCCAGACCCGATCTCCTTCCCTTTCATATTTTTTCTTTTTAAAAAACACCTTTCTCCTCAGGTTTAAGAAGGCATTAGGATTTTTCCAGGTAGACGAGGGTCAGTGTCTCGTTCGCTTTTACACTATTGAAAGGCCGGTATCCCAGCTTTCGGTAGAGATAAAGGTTTCTTTCGCTCCGATGGCCCGTAAAAATCTCGAATCTCCGTGCCTCTTTGAAAACCTCTTCGATGCTGCCCATCAACTGCTTCCCGATCCCGCGGTTCTGGAAGTCCGGATGAACGATGAGCCGTCCGACATGACAAGTTCCCTCTCTTACAAAAGCCCTGACCGAGCCGATGATCCGCCCATTCTCAACCGCTTTAAGAAAAACCTGGGCCTCAAAATCTTTCCTGATTTCCTCCAGGGTTTGCTTCAAGGGTGGAATGGTAAAGTCGTCGTAGATCTCGGCCTCGGCCCGATAGGCCAGCTTTTGAAGCGACAGAATCTCCTCTGCGTCAGCGGGGACCGCCTTTTCAATGATCATGCTCGATTGCTCCTGGTTGGCAGGCTATTTTAAAACCTTTCCGAATAGCGGTGGGCGAGGTCGAAATATCGCCGGGCCCTCTTCAGCGCTTCTTTTTTTTCGTCTTCCGGGATATTCGGATCATCCAGCCGGAAGCTCTCCACCTTCCCCCTGACATAGGCCCGGTAGCACTTATAAAAATCGAGAACTTCCGGGATGTCGCGGTCTCCGGACGCTTCAATATAGGTCCGGATCAATGGAGGGGTGAGGTCTTCCCTTCCCTGGTAATCGAGATCCATGGCCAAAAAAGCAATGTCTGCCGCCACATCCGTATATCGGAATCTCTCGTTGAACTCGATGCAGTCAAAGATGGAAACTTCTTCCCCCCAGAAGATATGTTCAAGCCGGAGATCTCCGTGGCAATCCCGGATTCGATCGGCGGCAATCCTTCGATGGAACAGATCCTTCCGTTCTTTAAAAAACCGGTTCGTCCGGTTCCGGATTTCTTCATAAATATCTCCGGGGATCGTCTCGCCAATATATTTTTCCGTCTGTATGAAGTTTTCATCGGTATCCTGTTTGACCCGTTCCGGCTCTGCGAAACTCTTGATGGTTTCGTTCATATCTGCGACGGAATAGAACCGGGCCAGCCTCTCCGAGACTCTCTCGATCATCTCTCGTGTAAGTCTCCCTTTTTTAAGCAGCTTGTCCATGAGGAGCTCCTCGGGAATCTGCTTCATCTGGACGGCATATTCGACCACTTCCCCTTCCCCGTTGAGCGAGATCCGTTTTCCGTCGTCGTTGATTTGAACGACGCCCAGATAGATCCCGGAAGACAGTCTCCTGTTTAACTTGACCTCCTGTTCGCAGAAAAACTTTCTCTTTTCAAGGGTGGTGAAGTCCAGGAAACCGAAGTCCACCGGTTTCTTCAGCTTATAGACGTGCGTCCCCGTAAAAAAGAGGAGGGAAATATGAGTCTCGGTGAATCCCACGGATTCAGGGCGGTCGGGAAAAATATCCGGATTCAGAAGGCTTCGTTTGAGAGACGGAAGGTCGAGGGTCATCGTTTCTCAATCCTCTTGATCTTCCAGGCAGGAGGATGGTTATCTTCCGTGTCGATGGTGAGATGAAGGATGGATAGCTTCTGAACCTTTCTTTTTAAATCGTCGATATCCACGGGCTGGAAGATGGCTTTGTTATTCAGGTAGGCCTCCCGGGTCAGGGCATTGGACTCGTAATTTTCTTTCGTCCTTTTCAGAATCCTTTCAATCGACTTCTCCTCCGTGCAGGAGCACTCCGCGATGACAAAAGGACGATGGGCTTCCCCTGCAATCTCCGCCGCCCGGCCTCTTAGCTCCTGGGTAATGAACGTGGCATCCAGGATGAGCCCTCCCGGGGAGGTCCTTAACGATTCCTCGGCCCTTCTGAACATCTCCTCGTAGACTCTCCGTCGCCGGTCCGGATCGGAGGCGATTTTGTTGTCAAAAATATCGTCGCTTTTGAGGACCTCCAGCCGGATCATATCCGACCGGAGGATCTCAAACCCTTTCATCCTTGCGATCTCTTCGGTCACCGGACTTTTCCAGCTGCCCGGAAGACCCACGGAAATCAGCACCGAGTCCTTTGGCACCTCCGATTCGATAACCTCTGCAAACGCTCTTTCCATTAAAACCTCCTTTAGCCTCAATAACCAAACACCAAATCTCAATAACCAAATAATAACCAATATTCAATAACCAAAAGTAAAATTAATTTTTGTTTGGTTATTCGGTTATTGAGTCATTGGAATTTATCTGGAGCTTGGAATTTGGTGATTGGTGATTTTAGTTTTATCACATCTCCAGAGCTTTTAAAATCTTTTCATGCAAGATTCCATTGCTCGCTAAAATCCCGTGATTTCTTTCAAGCCTGGTCCCGCAGGAGAAGTCCAGGGGCTTATCGTAAAGGTCGGTCACCTTTCCCCCTGCTTCTTCGGCGAGGATCGCTCCCGAGGCATGATCCCAAATCCACTCTTGGTAGCCCGGTTCGGAGCGCGACGGAACCCTGAGGTAAAAGGTCACTTCTCCCCGCGCCACCAGGCCATATTTCACCTGGCTATCCACTTTAAGCGGGGCCCGGGGGATCTTCAGCCTTTCTGAAATGCTCCGGTGAACGAGATGGTCGGCATGGTCGGGCTCGACACTCTCCGCGAACGAGGCCTCCGCCGGATCGCCTGTTCGGGAGACGGAAAGAATGCGCCTCTCATCTCCTTCCATCCCCATCTGGAAGGAACCCTCTCCTCTCAAGGCAAAGAAGAGGCAACCCTTTTCCCCCCGGGGCCGGTCTATTTCCACATGGAGATTGGGACAGGCCATAAGGCCGAGCTGGACTACCCCATTCTCAATCAGGGCAAGGGCGATCGCATATTGATCTCCCCTGAGATAGCCCTTGGTTCCATCAATGGGATCCAGCGCCCAGAACCTATTTTTTATCGAATGCAAGCCGAAATCGATCCAGGAGCAAACCTCATCGGGAGAGGTGTTTGGAAAATAATCTCGGACATAGCCTGTCACCTGATCGAGGATCTTCGAGTGAGCGGGCTTTCGAAGTTCTGCAGAATTCTCCTCCGCCACCACGCCGTCCTCCGGAAAGGCCTCCCTGATCGATTTACAGATGATCGCCTGAGACCCGTAATCGGCAATCGTCACGGGGCTCCGGTCGCTTTTCTGCATGGTTGCGCCCGTGGCAAGGTCCTTCCTGATCTTCTGGCAGAGCCGGGAAGCCGTGCGCAGGGCCTGAAGGGCAACGGAGACTTCGAGAGAGGATTCTTCCATACTTTAAAAATACTCCGGGGCTTGGGTTAGGGCTACGGTTACGAAGCCCGTTTCGGTTACTGGTTACGGCTACGCGTAAACCCCGTTAGAAATCCAAATCGTTGCAACTCGAAACCGAGCCAGGCATTCTTTCTAACGGGGTAAAGAATTAAGAGACGATAAACGTAACCTTTTATTAACGATACGGGTCCCGCGAGCCGCGGGATTACCATTACCGTTAGACTTTTTTTCTATGCGATTATTTGATGATTGGCCTGCCTGCGCGAAGCCCCGCCCTGCGGGGCGAAGGCAGGTGTTTGGAATTTGGTTATTAAAAAAGAGGAGGGGCTTCTTCGCCTCTCCTCCTCGTTATTACAGATGGTGCCGAAGGTCTGGCACATCACTAACCGTACACACCTCCTGAAACTCGACAAAAAATGGTTCATGACATGCACCTTCAAGTGGCCGTGACAACTATTCCGACCTCACACGCAGGCAATTATGTAATATTTTTTAGTATCTTACAAGTTATCCTTATCCTAAACCCTGAGAAGAAAACCCCGACAGGAGCCGAGGTTTTTCGACTATAGTACTGGCGTCCCTAACCGGACGCCTACAGTAATGCGAAAAAGTTATCATATCGATATCATTAGATAAATAAAAAACATTACAGCAAGGATACTTGCCTCTACTACTTCCCAAAAAGTTCACCCTGAGCCGTGTCGAATGGGTTACACACAGCAATTGTTTCTTAACATTGCTCCTTAAGATTCCGCAATCCTAATTCGTAATTGGGGGGATCTACCGGACCGCTTTTGAGAGAGAAGATGAACTTACTGATCGGGCTAAGAAGGCCTATTTATGAAGAACGAATGGCCGTAGCCGCGCCCGTAAAGTTGCATTTTCCCCTACGTCCCGTATTTTTTCTTCTGATTGAGCGCCTTGTCGCATGGAGGGTTTCAATCAAAGATTCGGTAGCGTCAGGCTTTTCTCCTTCGGTCATGGTTCCACAGGAAATGTTCTTGGACTTCTTGCAGATGTTGTGAGTGGATTATTTAAGAATTGCTCATCACCGGGAAGGAGTAATCCCCAAGTGAGGGAGTAAATGTCCGGTGGAAATTGTATTCCTGTTCCATCTGTGCCTTAGCATGTGTGGGGTGACCCGTTTTTTTAGAACCTTTTTGGCCAGTGTTCGTATTTTTCTCACCAGGCTTTTGTATTGTATGGGGAAGAGTTGTTGGACTTCCGGGTCGTTTTTTTGCGGATGTTCATCAAGCCATTCGTTCAGGTAGGTGTTGCAGAGAGGGAGTGGGATGGTAGTTGGGAATGTTGAGCTAAACCAAATCCTTCAGAAAAAGGTGGGAGGAACAAATCCGAATCCCTTCCTTGGTCATTAGATCCATATCTTCATCGAGAGTTAACTGGGCGGCCGGCACGGAAGGGAAACGGGCCTTTAAGCCGAAGTTCCCCTGAGAAAATGGTTTAAAGATGGGGTTATCTCATTGGATTATCAACGGAAAATGGTTGCAATGGGTGTGTCAGATGTGTCCATGTAAT
>JAGVBT010000066.1 GCA_020059605.1 Deltaproteobacteria bacterium | reverse complement strand
TAGAAGGTTGATTTTAAAGATTGGCACTGTCCTTAAAAACATTATCTAATACTACGTCTATGCTGATTGGGACTTGCTTTTCAACATAGAAGGGTGACAGTCAATCAATAGTTTCTTTTCTGTAGAGCATCGATTCCCTGTGGTATTCTTCCATGGTGATCGTCCCCGTAGGGCATCGTTTAACACAAAGGCCGCACTGAATGCAGCGGCTTTCATCCTTGAAGATGGCGGTTGCCAGATTCTGTTTTTCTGCCTCTGCGTAAGATACTCCATAAAGGGTCTCAACCCATTTTGTAAGTTTTTCATCCCCTTTGATTTCATCAAGCCGTGCCATCCGGAAGCAAAACTTCGGGCAGATATCCACACAACTGCCGCAGAGGATGCACTTGGTCCGATCGAAAATGGTGAAGAGGTGGCATTGCAGGCACCGGGAGGCTTCTTTCAGCGCTGACTCTTTCGAAAACCCGAGTTCCACCTCCCGTTCGAGATCATTTCTTTTTTCGATGGGAATCGTGTTTACCTTCTGCCGCGGAATCCTTTCAAGGTTTGGATTCAATCTGACCTCCCCCGCCGGAGTGAAATGGGCGGGTTTTCCTGGAGGAATTTTGCCGCCCAGGTAGCTGTGCATCGAAAGAGCGGCTTTCCTTCCATCGGCAATCACGCGGATGACATCTCTCGGGCCAGTGACAAAGTCGCCCCCGGCAAATATTCCTTGAACGTTAGTCTCAAAGGTTTCAGGATTAACCACCAGGCGGTCCCACCGGGAAATCTCAAGGCCGATCGCTTCGGGGAGGAAAGAGATGTCGGGGGATTGGCTGACCGCCGGGATGAGAAGGTCTATATCCATATCGAATTCCGACCCTGAAATCGGGATGGGCCTTCTTCTTCCGTCCGCCTCCGGTTCCCCGGGACGGTTTCGAACACACCGCAGGCCGGAAACATGTTTGCCGTCTTTGGAAAGGACGGCAACGGGAGTAGTCAGGAAATAAATCCGGATTCCTTCCTCTTCCACCTGCTCAAGCTCCCTTTGATCCACCGGCATCTCTTCCCTTGTTCTCCGGTAAAGGACGCAGACCTCTTTCGCCCCGAGACGCAAGGATGAACGGGCCGTATCCATGGCCGTATTCCCGCCTCCCACCACAGCCACCCGGCCGCCAACCCTGAGATCCTCTTTCAGGTTTACAATGCGCATAAAGGTCACCCCGTGGATGACCCCGTTCAGGTTTTCTCCATGGATTCCCAGCTTTTCGGCCTTGTGGGCTCCGGCGGCAATGTAGACGGCATCATAATCCTGTCTTAACCGGTCTAAGTTCAGGTCTTTCCCGACGGGAGTCCCCGTGAGGATGCGAACGCCCAACTGTTTTACTTCCTCGATGGCGTTGCTCACCACTTCCCGCGGAAGACGGTAGGCAGGGATGCCGACATTGAGCATTCCCCCGGGGACGGGGAAAGACTCGAACAGGGTGACGTCATATCCCAGTCTTGCAAGGTCATTTGCCGCAGAGAGACCCGATGGCCCGGCCCCAATGATGGCAACCTTTTGATTCCTCCTTTTCAGCGTTTTTCCATGACGGGAGGGAGCGTTCTTGTAATCGGCGGAGGCTCTTTTGAGGGAGCAGATGGAGATGGGATCGTCGAGAAGGAGTCCCCTCCGGCATTTCTCCTCGCAGGGATGGACGCAGATCCGGCCTAAAATGGCGGGGAAAAGGTTATCCTCCCTATTGATTTCAAATGCCTGGTTATAGTCTTCCCCCACGATGGCCGCAATGTACCGGGGGGCGCGGGTATTGACAGGGCAGGCATGCTCACACCCGATATGTTCTTCGAACCATTTTGGGTCCGGGACTTGAACGCGGAATCGATTCGGATGCGCCTCTTTCATGGGGTCTTGATCTTAAAAATTTTGAAGAGGTTGGAAACCCCGGACCGGAGCTCATTCAGCCGATTGAAATAGATGGCAGCAAGCTTCCTCATGACCTCCATTCCCATCGCCGGGTCGTTCTCCATGGCTTTTTTGAAGGGGCCTGCTTCAATGCTCAGCACTTCCGAGGGTTTCAGGCAGACGGCGGTCACATTATATTGATAAGGCTCCATCAGTGCGGCCGTTCCGAAGACCGCTCCTTCTTTCTCTATCTTGGAAGTCATAAAGTCAATCTTTTCCTGCGCCTTCACGATCAGATCGATCCCCCCTCTGATCAAGATATAAAGAGAAGCCGCCTCCTCTCTATGACGGAAGATGGTGTCTCCTTCACGGCAGGTTTTCACAGAGCATTGGGACAGGAGCGCATTGAGTTGAGGCTCTGTCAGGGTTTCGAAAAGCTCCGTCTTTTTTAACCATTCCGCGGTCACCATATTCCCCTCCGCTCCTCTCAGTGACGGATTTTTCCAATCCGCAATCCGAAATCCGCAATCTGCAATGTCATTACGGCATTCCCCGATTGAGGTACTCCATCAGGTCGACCATTTCCCGACCTTCTATTTTCTGCCACGAGACCTTCACCTTCCGCATCTTCTCCAGCATTTGGGGTCCGTGATTCCACATGGTCTGGGCCATGAAGATCGGGGAGAGCTGCCCTTTGAGAGCCCTGAGATCAGGGGGAGTTCCCCGGGCGTGGCAGAGATGGCACTGTTTTTTGTTGAAGACGGCTTTTCCCCTGACGGGATCGCCCGGCTCATCAAAGTACCGGGTGGAAAAGAGGTGAGCCACCAAATCGGCCATCTCCTGGGGTGTGAGCATGGGGTGATCCATCCCTTTCTCCATCATCCCCTTCCACATCTCACGGGAATGATTCCACATCATCCCAGCCAATTGGGCAAGCGTGCGTGGGAAGTCCTTTTTTCTTCCCAGATCGAGTTCTCCTGACGGGATGTGACAGCGGATGCATCCCTTCTGAGCAAAGAGTTTTTCGCCGGACCGGGGATCGCCCGGAGAGAGGTATATCTTTTCAACTGTTCCGCTCAGGCTCCGGATATAGGCGATGAAGTCCACCATCTCATTTCCCTTGAATTCAATCCATGCCAACCCCTTCTTCTTCATCGCCTGTTCCATCTGGGGTTCGTGGTTCCACATCATCTGGGCCCAGAGAATGGGGTTGGTATACATCCCCCAGCGGCCGAGATCTCCCCTTTCGTCTTCTTTAACGGTATGGCATTTTCCGCAACTCTTTGTCTCCATCAGGGCCTTTCCTTTTTTAGCGTCTCCGGGTTCATCCATGTAACGGATGAAATAGAGGAAGGCAAAGAGATCGGCCATCTCCTTCTTCTGAATTTTACGGAGAGGGATTTTTTGGGCAGACATCTTCCCCCACATCTCCGGGCCATGGTTCCACATCAGAGCCGCGAGCTGGGCCGGGCTGACGTAAGATTTTGGGAGCGTTCCGAGGTCAGGCCCTCCCTTTCCTCCTTCCCCCCATATGGAGTGACAGACTCCGCATCGTTTCGTTGTGAAGACCTTCCATCCTTCCTTGATTTCTCCCGGGAGGAGGTATCCACTTCCTTTCTCAACTCCGATGGCCTGATTCCACAGGATGAATCCGGTCCCTAATAAAATGAGAACCGTTAATATTGAGAGACGCTTCATCTTTCACTTCCCTTCTATTTTTTCTTTGGAGTCCGTAGATATTCAAGGAGGTCCGCCATCTCCCCTTTTTTAAATCTGGGCCATGGGATTCCTTTTTCGATCGTCGCCCTGTGGATCTCCACACTATGGTTCCAGATGCCCGCGGCAATCTCCATAGGATTGGCTGCACCCTGGTATTTTGAGAGATCGATGTGCATCAACTCTCCCCGCTTCCCATCCAGCCCATGACATCTAACACATCCGAGATCTGAAAACTTCTTCCTCCCATTGACCGGATTGCCCGTCTCATCGATGAAATGGAGAAAGTAAAGGTAGGAGATGAGATCGGCCATCTCCTTGGGTGTAAACTTCGGGATGCCGGTTTTGGTCTGGGACATTTTGGCCAGGACCGTTGGCCCCTTGTTCCACATCGTTGAGGTCACACGGGTGAGGCTCCGGTAATAGGTCTTCGACCTCTTCGAGAGATCGATGCCGCTGACAGAGGTCTTTTCCCCCTGGACGGGATGGCATTCCCCGCATCCCTTGGATAGAAAGGTCTTTCTCCCTTCTTTCGGATTTCCGGGAGTAATATAGGCGACCTCTTTGGGTCCCCTTGCGTTGGTTTTAATATATTCGAGGAGGTCGATCATCTCGGTCTCTTTGAATTCAGGCCACTTCATTCCCAGTATGACCATGTTGGCGATCATCTCCGGACCATGGTTCCAGATCTCCATACTTAAAAAGACCGGGGAGATGTTCTGCGGGAATTCGTTCAGCCCCGACTCCCCTTTTTTCCCTTTTCCTGAAAGCGGGTGGCAGGCGATACAGCCCTTCTCATTAAAAAGGAATTTACCTTTGGTCGCATCCCCGGGTTCATCGAAGTATTTGAGGAAGTAGAGATAGGCTCCGATCGAGCCGAGTTCTTCCCCTGTCAGATCGGGTTTCAAAATCTTTGCCCTCTCAATGCCTGCCACCATCGAGGGAATGTGATTCCAGAGTTTGGCGGCTAGGTCGAGCTGGGTATCGCCCAGATCGATTTTACCGAGATCCGGACCGGTCTTTCCTCCCTCCCCTTTGAGGGCATGACATTTGACGCAACCTTTGTTCACAAAGTGACGGGCCCCTTTGGCTGGTTCCTCGGGAAGAATCTGGGCAAGGATGGATGAGGCGATGAGGAGGGAAAATGCTACGGCGGCAATAATTGCTTTCATGATCATAAAGGTCTCCGTTACAGAGATCAATGAAGAATGTTCAATGGTCGTAACCCCTCGGTTATGGGGACCCGAAGGTTACAGTAACCTGTAACTCAGCCCTTTAGGGCTGATGAATCAGGGCTAAAGCCCTGAGTTACATACTCGCAGGGGTGTTTACTACCTGAAACTGATTGGTTACCATTGGTCACGATTGGCAATAAAACCCCTCATTGTAATCACTTATGTTCCATTCCTCTTCTTTTATTGATCATTGGCCATTGATAATTGATGATTTTGTATTGATGTTTATTCGACTCCAATCCCGGGGAGATAGGTCTTGATCCGCTCCTGGACTTCGGCCATTGATTTCTCCCTCCCTTCTCTCACCTCCCAGATGGAGACAATGGGAAAGAATTTGGTAAAGACCATATAAAGGAGTATAAAGAAGGAGACGCAGCCTGCGAATACGGACCATTCCACCCAGGTGGGGAAATAGTGCACCGCCTCATTGGGAAGCCTGGGATTGGAGAGCGTGGGAACGACAATCACATATCGTTCCAGCCACATTCCGATGATGACCGAGATCGACGCGATCAAGGTTCCGAACGGGGTCCTGGTTTTCCCAAAACTGAGGATCGGCAGGGGAATGATAAAGCAGAAAAGGAACATTCCCCAAAAGTAGGGAGCATATCTTCCGGTAAACTTGTTCCAGAAGATGACCATGTGGATAGGCTCCCCTCCGTAATAGGTGGTGAGATATTCCGTGAAGGTAAAGTAGAACCAGAGAAGAGTCATCACCAGGAGGAGGATTCCCAGGTTGTTGAAATGGACGGGCCGGAGGTAATCCTCTAAATGATAGACCTTCCGGATCAGGTTCATCGCAACGATGAGTGCGGCGATCCCGGAGAAGATGGCGCCGGTAACGAAGTAGGGGCCGAAGATGGCCGAATGCCACATGGGCTGAATGGTCATGGCGAAGACAAAGGAGACAACCGTGTGGACGGAGACGGCAACAGGAATGACGAGGATCGCCATAAAGGCAATTCCTCTTTCCAGGAGGCGGCGCTGTCTTTCCGTCCCGCTCCAGCCCAGGGCAAAGATCCGGTAAAACCATTGATATCTGCCCCCGTGGTCTCTGAGAATGGCGATATCCGGGATCAACGGAAGGTAGAGATAGACCGAACTGGCGGTCAGATAGACGCTAATACTCAAAACATCCCAGAGCAGGGGAGACTGGAAGTGAGGGTATTGAAGAATATTGAGCATGCGGTCCGGTCTTCCCAGGTCCATGAGGATGTTCCCAACGCCGAAGAAGAGGACGAGAACGGTGATCACTTCAGCGGACCGGGTGATTGATCTCCGCCATTCCGCCTTGGCGAGCCGCAGGATGGCAGAAATGAGAGTCCCCGCATGGCTGATGCCGATGAAGAAGACGAAGTTGGTAATATAGACCCCCCAATAGATGGGCCTGGAGAGTCCGGTCACGCCCAGTCCATCCCGGTATTGATAAATATAAGCTCCGGCTGCCCAGAGGATGACCGCAATTAAGGAGAAGAGGGTAAAATAGAAAGCTTTTCCTGTTCTCTGAATGGGCTGAAGAAGGATTGCATCCTCGCCCAGCTTAAACCCTTTTTCGTCCATCACATTCCCTCTGAAAGATAGATGACCTTTGGCTCGGTTCCCAGATCCTCCAGCAATTTGAAAGCCCTTCTTTCTCTTGAGAGGATCGATACCGTGCTGAAAGGGTCATTGAGATCGCCAAAATACATGGCGTTGCTGGGACAGGCCTGAACACAGGCCGGGATATAATCCTCCGAGAGAAGTTCCCTCTTTTCAGCCTTTGCCCTCTCCCTCGCCTTGAGCAGACGGTGGTGACAGAAGGAGCATTTTTCCACCACTCCCTTCCCCCGGATGGAAACATCGCGATTGAGAGAGCCCTCCATCTCTTTCGGCCATTGGGGTTTATACCAGTTGAAACTCCGGACGGTGTAAGGGCAGGCGGTGGTGCAATAACGGCAACCGATGCATCGGGAATAAACGATGCCCACGATCCCTTCTTCATTCGCATAGGTTGCGCCCACGGGACAGACTTTGATACAGGCGGGATGTTCACAATGCATGCAGGGCCTTGGAAGAAGCCTCGCTTTAATATGGGGATATTCGCCTTCTATAAAAGGAAGGAGTTCGATCCAGTGGATGGTGCGGCCCATGGCCGATTCTTCCGGCCCGATGATGGCGATATTGTTCTCTGCATGGCAAGCGGCCATACAGGCCTGGCACCCGGAGCACCTATCCAGATCGATGACCATTCCCCAACGATGCATCTAAAACCCCTATCTAATATCAAATCCGAAATTCGAATATCGAAACTCGAAACAAATCCGAATTTTCAAAATTCAAATGCATTAAAATTTTATTTGTTTCGGACATTTTAAATTTGGTCTTTTGAGATTGTTTCGAATTTCGTGCTTCGGATTTAGAATTATTATATTCCAATCAGGCTTTATATACCTTGACCCGTGTCGTTCCATGGGTCGGGTATCCGGTTATGGGATCGAGATCATCTCCGATGAGTCGATACGGGTTTTGGCCCAGCCCTTTTGACCACCGGCCTCCTGAGGCGTGGCCCTGGCCGAAAGGAATGTTAACGACATCGGGCATCGCCCCCTTGTAAAGCCTTGCTTTTACCCTGACCTTTCCCCTCGGGGATTCGACCCACACCCAGTCTCCATCGGATATGGACATCCGTTTTGCCGTCACGGGATTGATTTCGACCCAGGTCTTCCATTTTTCAAAAAGATGTTGCCCTGTCATGGCCTGAAGCCAGGGCTGGTTCGCATTTCTTCCACCTGTCAAGCTCATGGTTCTGAAGACATGGAGATGGAGGGGATACTCTTTTTCGTTCCCGGCCTCTTTCGACTCTTCCCAGTGAGGGAGAAAAGAGGAATCCTTCCCTTCTGCGGAGGAAGAGGAGCGGGCTTTTTTCCATCCCTGTGAATAGAATTCAAATTTTCTGGAAGGCGTCCGGAAGACGCGATCCCGTTCCCCAAAATCATAGACGGGGTCCCACCACCCTCCTTTGTCCAGAAGGAGCTTCGAGAATTCTTCAAAGTTCTTATAAGAAGGGACCGACCATCCTCCCCGCTGAAGAAGGCGGGTCCAGGCCTCATCAAATTGGAGGCCGAAAGTATCTCCTCTTTTCGCTTCGAAGACACCCTTGAGGCTAACCATCATCACCTCTTTAAAATCATTCCATGGGAAGGCCTTCTGAATTTGACCTCCGAGAGATCTGGCCAGGGCGAGAAGAAAATCACCGGTCGCCTTTGTCCGATAAAGAGGAGGGATCACGGGTTGCCGGATCCCGAGGACGGGGAACCCGTTATTAAGAAAGACCGGGTCATCCTGCCATCGTTCAAGGGGAGTGTGATCAGGAAGAATGAGGTCTGATAACTGGGCGGAATCGTCCATATAAGGGGAAAAGCTGACGACCAGAGGGATCTCCTGAAGGGCCTTTGAGAAGAGTCCGGGGTCCGGGTTGGAAAACAGAGGATTGGTGTAGTATAGAAAGAGAACCTTTGGCTTATATGGTTTTCCGGAGAGAGTATTTCTGGCAAAGAGATAGGGATGATTCACTGAAATCCCTTTTCCTTCATCGATCCTCTTCTGTGAATTCCCCCGTTGAGCAATGGCATCCTCTTTGAAAGGAGGAAGAGATTGATAAGGAATGGATCTGGGTATCAGGACCCCTCCGGATACATCGATGTTTCCCACCAATCCATTGAGAATTGCGACAGCCATCTGATGAAAGGGACGATCCCGGTATCCGATGGCCAGGGAGGGCTGGCTCGATGAAAATTCCCTGGCCAGGCGGATGAGTTGGTCGATGGGGACACCGGTTCGTTTGGATACGACAGTGGGTTCGTATTCAGAGAGGACGAACTCTTTGAACCCAAGATGCTCGCGGCCATCCGGGCCTGCCCAGCTTTCAAAACCGAAGGTCTGTCCGGAGATAAACTCCTTATGATAGAGGCCTTCCTTGATGATCATATGGGCGATGCCAAGGGCCAGAATCCCTTCGGCGCCGGGTTGCACGGGGATCCATTCATCGGCTTTGATGCCGGTGAAGGAGAGGCGGGATTCGATCTGGACAAGTCTTCCACGCATGCCTGGTCTTCCTCTCCTGAAGTGTCCGTAGCCCCTTAACATTTGGACCGGAGACCATGGAGACTCCAGCAGACCGGAGCCAAAAGAGAGGATGTACTGGGCATTCTCAATATCATAGGTTGGAAGGTCATGGATCCCCTGTGTGAGGAAAAGACCTTCCACAGGAGGTTCTTCCCACCTGAATTGATTGTCGATATAGTTCGGTGAACCAAAGGAATTGAGAAAACGGTCCCAGAGCGACCGCATCAGTCCCCGGTATCTTCCGCCCAGGACCACAAGATGGTGGGCCTCTCCCTTTTGCCGGAGGTCCTTTAAAGATTCGGAAACAAGATGGAGGGCCTCTTCCCAGGTGATCGGCTGAAAACGGCCTTCTCCTCTTTTTCCAATCCTTTTCATAGGAGAGCGAATCCGGTCAGGGTCGTAGAGCCCCTGAAGTCCGGCAATGCCCTTTGGGCAGAGGGTTCCCCGGTTCACAGGATGAAGGGGATTTCCTGCGATGTTAACAGCCCAACCATCAATCACCCTGACCAGAGTTCCACAGCCTCCGGTGCACTGGCCGCAGACCGTGGGCGTCCACTTTTCAACGCCTGGCGCATTCGGTTTTTCGGCAACGGGGAATTGGGACCATTTCCAGAAGCCACCTCCGAGGGCAATGGCCGCCCCCGCTCCTCCCCCCATCTTTAAAAAATCTCGTCGATTGAATTTCATAAGAACCTTTAAATCCGAAATTCGAATATCGAAACTCGAAACAAATCCGAAATACAAATGCTCAAATTTCTAAAACATAAAAGTTTTAGTTATTGTACTTCGGTCATTTGAATTTGTTTCGGATTTCGTGCTTAGGATTTCGGATTTCCTCCTTTAGACATGGCATGCCAGGCAGTCATTATTTGCCTTTGTTTTCGTATGGCAGTCCATGCACCATTTCATCGTCATCTTCACCCATGGTTTTGTGG
Source organism: Deltaproteobacteria bacterium (assembly GCA_020059605.1). GTDB lineage: Bacteria > Desulfobacterota > BSN033 > BSN033 > UBA1163 > RBG-16-49-23. Next base: position 22,390 of record JAGVBT010000066.1, on the reverse strand, counting down.
GTGGCTTTTCGCTCTGTCCGATGTCTCCGTGACAACTTTTACATTCCATTCCGGCCAGCACCACATGGCGGCGATGGGAGAAGAAGACGTGGTCGGGCTGCTGGTAAAGACGTATCCAGGGGATCCCCCCCCCTTTTTCATGGAACTGTCTGATCTTACCTTCGTCAGGATGGTTGGTCAGGGAATCCTTGTGGCACTCCATGCAGACGGCCACTTTTGGCATGCCTGAAAAGGTCTGTTCCTTAAAATAGGAATGGCAGGTGGCGCATTCGACGCCCTGTTCGTGATGTTTTTTGTGGTTGAAAGAGATGGGCTGTTCAGGTCTGAAGCTTGACCCGAAGTTGATGAAAAGGAGGAGGATCGCGGTCCCGATTGCCAATCCAATCAGGAAGGGTTTCATCTTTTAATCCCTTCTTTGGTGTTCCCCCCTAAAACTGAAACTCTATATAACAGCACTTCTTATGAAACGCAATCAATTTTTATAAAATCAGTGTGAAATAACCAGGCTTAAAGAAACCCCAAAACTGTCATTCTGAACTTGGTTCAGAATCTCTGAGACCCTGAAACGACCCATGAAATAAGTTCAGGGCATGGTTCAGAAGGGTGACATGCAGGTGATCTATTCGCTGTCGTTGTGGCCTTTTTAGTGGCGTTTAACCGTGTAGCCCTCTTTCTCATATTCCGTATGACTGAATTCACCCGTCTCAATGGGGATTGCCACTTTCATGAGAAGGGTGAAGATCAGGAGACCGGTTGCCCAGATGCCGAAAGAGACCATGAGCTCCAACAGATTGGGGACATATTCATGAATTTCACCAAGAGGGTCGGGAACGAACCCGGGAATGACAAACCCGGGTCCTTTCTCAATCCATACCCCTACGATGACGAAGAGGCAGCCCAGGTTAAGGGTGCTCAAACGTTTTCTCGTTGACGGAATGAGGAAGAGGAAAAAGGCGGTGACGTTCATTGCCATGGCGGTCCATATCCAGGGGACGAGCGCGGTGTGCTCATGGAGACCCTCAAAGAGATACTTGAAAGAGGCCATATGAACCGTACCGGAGTAATATTCCTTGAAGATCTCTGCTCCGAGGAGAAAGAGGTTCAGAAACATCGAATAGGCGATCAGCTCCGCAATCTTGAAGAGGGCCTTGTCTTCCAGGGTGATAGAGGATACTTTTCGGATGATCTGAAAGATAATAATGATGATCGCGGGTCCCGAACAGAATGCGCTGGCGAGAAACCTCGGCGCCAGGATCGATGCATTCCAGAAAGGACGGGCGGCAAGACCGTTGTAGAGGAAGGCTGTGACGGTATGAATTCCGACAGCCCATGGAATGGAGAGCAGGATGAAAGGAAGGATGAATTTCCAGTTCGGCTCCTTCCGATAATAGAATTTCACCAGCAGATAAATAGGAATAAAGAGATTCAGAAGTAAATAGCCGTTCAGGACGAGGACATCCCAGGCCAGGAGGGAAGCGGGGAAGTTCATCGATCCGACAAAAGGAATCATGTGCCAAACCCGGTCGAGCCTGCCGAGGTCAACCATGACAAAGAGAATGGCCATGATGATGGAGGAGGCCGCAAAAAGCTCCCCGAGGACGACGATTTCCTTGATCGGTTTGAATTGATAGATATAGGACGGAATCACCAGAAGCACGGCTGCGGCAGCCATTCCTACGAGGTAAGTGAAGTTCGCAATATAAAGACCCCACGAAACCTGATCGGTCAGGTTCGTTTCGATCAGGCCCATCTCGTGCTGCTTCCAGTAGAAGATAAATCCCACGATGATCATGGCAAGCAGGGAGATGCACCAGGCATAATAAATTTTACTTCCCCTGAAGACTAACATTAGGGTTTTCTTATAAAAATGCCATGTCTCCTTTAACAATCCTTGCGGGTTTTCCATCCCTTTCCTACGATTCAAAAAAGTAGTAAAATTTCGATTCGGTATTTAATTCCTCTCTGAGCCGGAATACCCTTTTCCGTTCAATGATGTAGCGAATTTCGCTTTTGGGATCGAGAAGATTTCCGAATTTCCTCGACCCTGTGGGACAGGCTTCCACACAGGCGGGGTAACGTCCTTGCCTTACCCTCTGGATACAGAACGTGCACTTTTCGACGGCGCACTTCATCCTGGGCCGGTTTCCAAGGTAGTGGACGTTGGGATTGACCTCATCCTTAGGAAGATTCGGTTCCGCCCAGTTGAAGACCCTTCCCTTATAAGGGCAGGCCGCGATACAGTACCTGCACCCGATGCACCAGTTGTAATCCACAACGACAATCCCATCCGGTTCCTGCCACGTGGCATGGATAGGGCACACCTTCACGCAGGGCGCATCCTGGCACTGCTGGCACTGGACCGGCAGATAGATAAACCCTTTTTCCGGGACGGTCTCAGGGGCATAATAATGTTCCGAGTCTTCAAGGTTGATCAGGTTGCCTCGTTTGAGCCTCAGGACCCTGATCCAGTGAAGCTGACGGGCATACCGGGAAAGATTGTTCTCCTGAGCGCAGGCGTAAACACACCTTCTGCATCCGACGCAACGTGAAAGCTCAAGGCCATAGCCCCAGAGGGTTTCGGGCTGGGCTTCCTGCGTGCTGATCTGAAAATTTTTTCCGTATCGTTCCAGGTACCTTTGTTCCAGCTTGGCGATCATCCGTTTCTTTTCGTCTTCCGTCATCTCCAGGAAATGCTTCTGAAGGAAGTCTTCAGCTTCCTCCTTCGAGCAGGAAGAGAGAAGGGGGAGGGAAGCCCCCGCCAACGCCGTGACGGAAAGATTCCGGATGAATTCCCTTCGGGTTAGATTTTTATTTCTCATTTCGCCTGTCGGTCGGCCGGAAAGGAGGAGGTTCCGGTACGATCATTTTAAATTTAGGCTCATGCGGGTCATGGCAGTGAGCGCAGAGAAGATAGGTCCTCTTTCCGGTTCCCGTGAAATATCCCGTTCTTTTCCCGTGAATGCCTGCTTTCCAGTCCCTGTAAAGGTTGCCGTGGCATTCACCGCAGAGGCGGTGGCTCTCAGTGAAGCCAATGAGCTCTCCATTGTAAAGGCGGAGCTTATCACGGTCTTTTACATCGTGACAGTCGAGGCACCACCGCATCGATTCTGCGTGATGGATTTTGATGTTGGTATGTTCTTCTTTGAGCTCTCTTTTTTTTCGGTTCACCTCCATGGAGGCATGACAACTGCTACAGGGGAAAATCCCTTCCGTAAAGGGAGGGGGGGGGACGGGAAATTCCTGGCTGGCCGTCCTGGCAGAAGTCGTTAAATAAACCCCCAGGAAAAAAAAGGATGCAATGATCATGTAGATTTTCCGCATGGTGAATCTGCCGGTTTTCAGGAGTCCGCTCGGTTTATAAAAAAAGAGGGCCCTTTTAGCCCCCAAAAATTTTTATAACAAAGTGAAAATTAAAATGCAAGGATTTTTTCTTCTTGAGGGAATTTCTTCCTCCCTGCTTGCAATAGAAGATTCGGTGTGATAATTTTCTTTTATGCGCGCGGATATCCACCTCATTCCATCTTCACCACTCCCTCGGGGTATTTCAGAAAGGTCGGTCGTGGTCATCGACATCCTCAGGGCGACTTCTGTGATTGTCCGGGCCCTGTCGCAGGGGGTCCTTGAGATTATCCCTGTTGCAACAGTTGAAGAGGCTTTTGAGATGGCAAAGAGATGCCCTCCTGATACGACTTTTCTTGGTGGGGAAAGAGGAAGTCGAAAGATCGAAGGGTTCGACCTGGGGAATTCACCGGGGGAGTATGGGACTGAGAGGGTGAATGGAAAGAGACTGATCCTGACCACAACCAACGGGACCAAAGCTTTCCACTCCGTCTCCGCCGGGAGAGTGATCATGGCAGGAAGTTTCTTCAATATGGGAGCCATTGCCAGGCACTGCCTTGATCTTGGCCGCGATCTTCTGGTCTATCCTTCGGGGGACATGGGAAGATTCTCCCTCGAAGATACGGTTTGCGGAGGAATGCTGATCGACCGGATCCTGAAAGAGGGGAAAGAGCCTGTTGCCCTGACGGATGCAGGCCAATCGGCTCTCCTCCTCTACCGGAGATTCAAGGAGAATCCGGTTGAGGCCTTACGACTTTCTACTCATGGAAGCGACCTGATCAAACGGGGGTTTGAAGAGGATTTGTCTTACTGTGCCCGGGTTGATATCACAGGCATCGTTCCAATCTTTCGGAATGGAGTGATCAGAATCGGAGAGGGAATATGAGACATGCGGAGCGAAAGATCAAGGATCAGGAGACGATTGAGGCCCTGTTAAAAAATAAGGATGTTGGAAGAATCGCCACGGTGAACCGGGGGGGATTCCCTGTGATCAAGCCCGTCAACTTTGTTTACTGGAATGGGAGGATCTACGTCCACTCGTCGACAAAAGGAGAGAAGATCAGGGATATCCGCCGGGGAAGCCCGGTCTGCTTCGAGCTGGATGAACCCATCGGCTATGTTGCGGCATTCGGTCCTGCCTGCAAGGCCAATTATTACTACCGGAGCGTGATCGTCAAGGGGATGGCCGTTCTGGTGAAAGATAAAGATAAAAAATTGAAGATCCTTGAAAGGCTGATGGAAAAGTATCAGCCGGAAGGCGGGTACGAGGCGATGGCGCCGGAGATCCTCCAAAAGACCGCCGTGATCGAAATTTCTATCCGCAAGGTGACCGGAAAGGAAAGGCTCGGATAGATGGCGGCGCAGGTCTCCATAGTCAAATGTCCCACCTATGATGAAACCGAGGTGCTCAAAGAGCTCCAGCGGTCCATCGATCTCATCGGGGGGATCCAATCGATTGTAAAAAAGGGGGACCGCGTCCTTCTCAAGCCCAATCTTCTTTACGGAAAGGCCCCGGAGAAGGCCGTGACAACCCATCCCTCCATCATTAGAGGGATCCTCCAGATAATCAAGGAAGCGGGAGGATCTCCAATCCTTGGCGATAGTCCGGGGTTGGGCAGCGTCATTGCCGTCGCTGAGAAGGCGGGAATAAAAAAGGTGGCGGATGCAATGGGCTGCCCGGTCATCGAGTTTAACAGGCCTGTTTTGCCCGGTGAGAGAAAAGGAACGATCTTCAAGAACATTGAGATCGATCGGGCGGTTTTGGAGGCGGATGTCATCATCAATCTCCCGAAGTGGAAGACCCATGCTCAGATGTTTCTGACCCTCGGGGTGAAGAATCTTTTCGGATGTGTTCCGGGGCCGAGGAAGGCCTTATGGCATTTAAAAGCCGGGGAAGATCGAGATCTGTTTGCACGGGTGCTGGTGGATATCTATCAGTTGATTCAACCGTCTCTCACGATCCTGGATGGAATCGTCGGAATGGAAGGCAACGGGCCCAACAGCGGAAAACCAATTCCGCTCGGGCTGATCCTGGCCGGCCGGGATCCGCTCTGCCTCGATCAAATTGTCTGCGACCTCCTGGGAATCTCAAGAAGGTTTCTGCTGACCAACCGGGTGGCTTTTGAACAAGGGCTGGGCAGAGATGAGATTGTGACGGTGGGCGAAAGGCTTGAGGATGTGAAGATCGCACATTTTAAGCTTCCGAATCTCATCCGGGTCGACTGGTACCTGCCCGGGTTTATCAGGAAGGCTTTAAAAAATGCGCTGAGCTCAAAGCCGGTGATCAAAGAAGAGATATGCAAACAATGCAACCAATGTGCGACCCTCTGTCCGCCGGAGGCGCTCAAAAGAAATGAGAAGGGATTGGTTTTTGATTATGGGCGGTGTATTCGGTGTTTCTGCTGCCAGGAGATCTGTCCGGAAGGAGCGATTACCATCCGACAAGGATGGGCGTTGAAATTAAAGTCAAAGGTCAATGCGTAATATTAAACTTCTGATTGAATACGATGGAACGAAATACCTGGGGTGGCAGGTGCAAAAAAAGGGGCTGACCATTCAAGGAGTCATTGAAGAGAAATTGAAAATTCTCACGGGCGAGGGAATCCGTCTAACCGGATCCGGGAGGACGGATGCCGGAGTCCATGCCTTTGGCCAGGTGGCTCATTTCAAGACCAACAGCGACATAACCCCCCAATCTTTACAACGGGCGCTGAACGGCCTTCTCCCTCCGGATATCGTCATCAAAGGGGTCATGGAAGCCCGGGAGGATTTCCATGCCCGGAAACAGGCAAGGAGCAAGACCTATGAGTATCGTATCCTTAACGGGCCGATCAGGTCAGCCTTCCTTCGCGGATATGCCTGGCATATTCCGCAGAAGTTGGACTGGGAAGAGATGAAGAGAGCGACCCGGAAACTGATCGGAGAGCATGACTTTTCCTCTTTCCGCTCAACCGGGACTCCGACGAAGACCGCGGTCAGAGAGGTCTTCCGTGCCGAATGGAAAAAGGGCGGAGACGGCCTGATGCATTTCGAGATCGAAGCGGCGGGATTCCTGAAGCAGATGGTCAGAGCCATTGTTGGAACCCTCGCTGAAGTGGGTAAAGGCAAGATCGGAGCCGAGGAGTTTGAAAGAATTCTTGAATCAAAGAACAGAGAAAAGGCCGGCCCAACCGCACCGGCCCTCGGCCTTTTTCTAAAAGAAGTGAAATATTAAGCCGCCGTCGCGAATGGGGAGAGGCGGAGAGCGTGGCCTTAAAGGAAACCCTGTTTCTTCAGGTTCATCATGAGGATCGAGACGGCAGCGGGGGTTATGCCGGAGATTCTTGAAGCCTGGCCAAGGGAGAAAGGCCGGATCCGTATCAATTTCTCTTTCACTTCGGTGGAAAGTCCGACGACGGAACTGAAATCAAAACCCTCCGGAAAGTTCAACTCCTCCAACCGTTTAAAACGATCAATTTGTTCCATCTGTCTCTTGATGTAACCCTCATATTTCACATGGATTTCCACCTGTTCCCGGACCTCCCTGGGAAGGCTTTCGAGCCCGGGATCAAAAGCGGCGAGATGGTGGAAATGGATTTCAGGCCTTTTTAATAAATCCATCAGAGAGTGTTCTTTTTTTAATGGGGCGTTTCCCCATCGTAGGAGAGTGTCATGATGGTTCCGTGCGGGGTGGACCCTGCCGCTGGAAATGGAAAGGAGGGTTTTTTCAATCAATCTTTTCTTTCTTTGAAAGAGTTCATAATTCCCTTGGTTAACCAATCCCACTTCATGCCCTTTCTCCATCAATCTCAAGTCGGCGTTGTCTTCCCTCAAATGAAGCCGGTATTCTGCCCTGGAGGTGAACATGCGGTAAGGTTCGGCCGTCCCCTTGGTCGCCAAATCGTCGATTAAAACACCGATATAAGCATCCGAACGCGTCAGGACCAGAGGCTCTTTCCCCCGGATCAACAGGGAGGCATTGATCCCTGCGATCAGCCCCTGGGCAGCGGCTTCTTCGTAACCGGACGTCCCGTTCATCTGCCCGGCATGAAAAAGCCCTCTGATTTTTTTCGTTTCAAGGGATGGTTTCAGTTCTGTCGGATCGACAAAGTCGTATTCGATGGCATAACCCGGCCGGAGGATCTCCACGGTTTCGAGCCCCTGAATGGATCTTAGCATCAGCATCTGGATATCAAGGGGAAGGCTTGTGGAGATTCCATTCGGGTAGATCTCATGCGTATCTCTTCCATCGGGCTCCAGAAAGATCTGATGCCTTTTCCTGTCGGAAAAGCGGACCACCTTGTCCTCAATGGACGGGCAATACCTCGGGCCGATCCCCTTGATAATCCCGCAAAACAACGGAGAACGGTCCAGGCCGCTCCTGATGATCTCGTGGGTGGCAGGGTTGGTATAGGTGATGTAACAGGGGACCTGCTCGATTTCAATCTTTGGAGTGGAAAGGGAGAAAGGAGCTGGAGGTTCATCTCCATAGTGAGGTGTCATTTTGGAAAAATCGATGGTACGGCCGTCAAGCCTCGGCGTGGTGCCTGTTTTCAATCTTCCAAGGCGAAACCCCAGCTTCTTGAGTGATTCCGATAAGCCGATGGAAGGAGGATCCCCCATTCTGCCGGAGGGGAAACGGTCCAGACCGATATGGATCAGTCCGTTGAGAAAGGTTCCCGGGGAAAGAATCAGAGCCTTCCCGTGAATCGTATCGCCCGCATCCGTTCTAACGCCTGTCACCTTGCCATCATGAACGATGACCTCTTCAACCGTATTCTGTTTGACGTCGAGGTTGGCCTGGACCTCCACCACCCGCTTCATTCGGAGCCGGTAACCCTGGCGGTCCACCTGGGCCCTGGAGGAGCGGACCGCCGGCCCTTTTCCTGTATTGAGTTGCTTAAACTGAATTCCCGTCTCATCCGTGGCGATGGCCATCTCTCCGCCGAGGGCATCGATCTCTTTCACCAGGTGTCCTTTGGCCAGACCTCCGATGGCGGGGTTGCAGGACATATAACCGATCCGGTCGATATTTTGTGTGATGAGAAGGGTAGGATGGCCCAGCCGGGCGCAAGCAAGAGAGGCCTCTATCCCGGCATGGCCTCCGCCTACCACAATCACATCGTATTTGTTATCGGTTGTTATTGTATTCATGAAAATGAACTAATGGGCAAGAGCAATAGGTTAGGGCTACGAAGCCCCTGCCTTCGCCGAAGCGTCTGCCTTCCGCAAGGCTTCTGGAGGCGGGGCTTCGCGCAGGCAGGCGTTTCGACATTCGGTAACGGTTACGTTAAAAAAAATAAAACACGACAGACATAGCCTTTCGTAGACGATACGGGCATCGTTAACGTTGCCGTTGGACGAAACCCTCATTTTTCGCTATGCTTTATGCTCGATTCTATTTAGGGCCCCGGCAAGCTTTGACGCAGATCCCACAGATATTATGGCTGAGATGGAGGGTTTTGGCAAAGACTCTCAATTGTTCGTAGCAACGGAGGTGGTCGAAATCCTCTTGTTTTTCCTTAATTGCGCCTGCCGGACAGACTTTGATGCAGGCCCGGCAGGGACCACAATCTTTGTTTAGAGGGGATGCCGTCTCAAGAGGGAGATCGGTCAGGATGGTGACCAGACGAATTCGTGACCCGAAATCCTCATTCACAAGAAGGTTATTTCGGCCTATCCAACCTAATCCCGCAGCTCTTGCCACGTGTTTATGGGAGAGGTGGCCCTTTTGATTTTTCCAGTCCAGAATCTGTGAGGCTGCAATGGGCATGGCCCGGTATCCCCTCTCCTGAATGGCCGAAGAGACGACCAGTCCGATCATATCGAGAAGGATATTCACCCTTTGATAATGGTGGAAGTAATGGGGCGTGGGAGTATTTTCGATTCCTTCCAGGATGGGATCGGAGAGATGATATCCCGAAGAGATGGCATAGGGGAGCCGGTCGATGATCTTGGGAGGGAGAAGGGCATCCTCTTTTTTAAAGAGCCGAAGATCGGCGACTCCGAAAAGGGATCCGCCCCATTGGCGGCACAGGCGGTTGAGTATGTCGGTATTTTGGGTATCGGACATTGATTTTTTTCCCGTTAGAATCTGTCTGTCCTAAAATGTTAACTTCAGGGGCATGGGCTCCGCAAGCCTTGTCCTTCAAGGTGGGGCTTGCGCCACAACATAAAGGGAAACGGCCTTACAGGCAAGCTCCTCCTTTTCGGGCGGGGAGATTCCTTCCTTGCCCCTTTGAACCCTTTTGAGGGGTTTTTCCTTCTTTTATCTTTAACTCTTTGATCTTCGCCCGGAGGGTGTTGCGGTTGATTCCCAAAAGACGGGCGGCTGAGGTCTGGACATAGCCTACCTTTTCGAGGGCGGATTTGATGAGAGCCTTCTCTACGAGCGAAATGATGTCGTGAAGGAGGCCCGTCGTGTTTTTTATTTCCACATAGGGATCAATCCGGCTTAAAACCTCCGTCAGTCTTGCTTCGAAAATCTCCTCCAGCAGGGAGAGTTTTAGCGTTGACATACCGGACTCGGCGGGGATGTCCCTCTCCTTCGTACGGCATTTTTTAATCACCGGTGCGAGAAAGGTGGCAAGGACGGAGAGGAAATGGAAATCTTCGAGAAAATCTCTCCCGGACCCGTAGAGCGGGCTGATATTCATCACCCCGGTTGATTCGCCGTCGACCAGGAGGGGAATGCAGAGGAGAGGAGGTTGAACCTCCTTCACCCATTTTTGCGATTTTGCCAATTCCTCATAGAGGGGCTCCCGGGTCAGGTTCTCAATCGCCAAGGGGTGCCCGGATTTAAAGACCTCACCGATCAATCCTTTCGGTCCGGGGCAGGTGAAAGGCCGGGTCTCCTTTCCGATTCCGTAAATGGCCTCCACGGTGAGGAAATCGTCCTGTTGAGCGGGAAGCATCAGGGCGGCGAAACAGACCGGGAAATGTTGGGAAAGGATTGTCATCGCTCCGAGAAAGTATTCCCGGAGGTCGGCCGCCGGAGGAAGGTGGGAGATTTCATAGAGGGTTCTTAATTCCGGATTGGATCGTGGATTCGCATGCAATGAAGGAAACATTTCCATCTCCTTTACCGGTCGGGAGCTTTTAAAGGGACTTGGCTTCAGGTAAAAAACTTAATCAAATTCGATTCAGATTTCAAGTCATTTTTTAACGAGAGACCAACTCTATTTCTCTTGATTAAAGGGAAGCGTTCTGCTAAATAGAAGATATCACGGGAAAGGAGTTTTGATCATGGCGACAGCGCTGGTGACGGGGGGGGGCGGGTTTATCGGGTCGAACCTGACGGAGGCATTGCTCAGGATGGGCCATCGGGTTCGGGTCCTGGACGATTTTTCAACGGGGAAACGGGAGAATTTAAACTTTGAAGAGGTTTATCCCTTTCTGGAGATTCTCGAGGGCGACATCCGCGACCGGATGGTCTGCCGGAAGGCCATGGAAGGGATGGAGTATGTGTTTCACCAGGCGGCCCTTCCGTCGGTTCAACGGTCGGTTGAAGATCCCCTGACCTCCAATGAGGTGAATGCCGGAGGGACGGTGAATGCGCTTGTTGCCGCAAAGGATGCGGGAGTGAAACGGTTGGTCTATGCCTCCTCTTCTTCGGTCTATGGGGATACTCCTGTGTTGCCTAAAAAAGAGGAGATGGTTCCCAATCCCCTTTCGCCTTATGCCTTGCAGAAATATATCGGGGAGGAGTATGGCCGCCTCTTTTTCGAACTTTACGGGATCGAAACCATTTCGCTGAGGTATTTCAATATCTTCGGTCCGAAGCAGGATCCAACTTCCCTTTATTCGGCCGTCATCCCGAGATTTATTGATGCTCTCCTATTGGGCCGGCCTCCGGTCATCTTCGGCGATGGAGAGCAGTCCAGGGACTTTACCTATATCGATAACGTGGTCCACGCCAATCTCCTGGCTATGGGGGCAGAGCATACCCGCGGGGAGGCGGTCAATGTCGCCTGCGGCAGGAGGGTCTCGTTAAATCAGTTGTTAAAGATTCTCCAGGATATTATTGGCTCGCATGTATCACCCTCCTACGAAGAGCCAAGAACAGGAGATGTCAGGCACTCGCTGGCGGACATCCGGCGGGCGAAAACAGTGTTAAATTACGACCCGGGGGTCCGAATCGAGGAAGGATTGAGAAAGACGGTGGAGTATTTTCAAAAGCAAGGAGTCATTGGTAGGGGCGATTCATGAATCGTCCCTACCAGGGTCATGTGATGGAGAAAGGGTCGATGTTTGAAAAAATCATCAGGAGATTTTCGGGAGTCAGGATTCTTGTCGTGGGGGATATTATGTTAGACCGGTTCATCTGGGGGAATGTTACCCGGATCTCCCCTGAAGCCCCGGTCCCGGTGCTCGTTGTGGAAAAAGAGACCTTTCTCCTGGGGGGGGCGGCCAATGTGGTCAATAATATCCATTCCCTCGGCGGACAGGCCTCCCTCTGTGGCGTGGTCGGGGATGACGAGATGGGCAGGAAGGTGATGCAAAAACTGGGAGAGATGGGTATAGAACGGCAGGGAGTATTGATCGAACCGGGAAGGCAGACCACGGTCAAGACCCGGATTATCGCCCACCATCAGCAGGTGATTCGGATCGACCGGGAGACGGCCCGGCAACCGGAGACCTCTTCGGTTCGAACGCTTTCGGGATATCTGGAGAAAAGCATCAAGGGTTTTCATGGGATCATCCTGTCCGATTATGAGAAAGGTCTTTTGACAAAGAATCTGGTTAGACATGCCATCCGGGCGGCCGGAGGAGCCGGGAGGTTTGTGATGGTGGACCCGAAGATAAAAAATTTCTTTTTATACAGGGGGGCCACCGTGATCACTCCCAATACGGGCGAAGCCAGCTCTGCTTCAGGCATCCCCATCACGGATGCATCCTCTTTGCACAGGGCGGGCGGGATCCTTTTGAAGAGGCTGAAGTGCGACGCCATGGTGATTACGAGAGGGGAAGATGGGATGGCCGTCTTTGAACCCCGTAAAAGGCCCCTTCTGGTCCAGACCAAGGCCAGGGAAGTGTATGATGTGACCGGCGCAGGCGATACAGTGATCGGTACGATGGCGCTTGCGCTGGGAGCGGGGGGTTCGATCCGAAAGGCGGCGGAGCTGGCCAATCATGCGGCGGGAATTGTTGTAGGAAAGGTGGGGACGGCAACGGTCGATCAGGAGGAATTGATCAACGTCATCAAGGAGAGCCGGCGTTCCCAATAGAACAGGGCCCCAAAAATGGCCCTACCCCCAATAAGTCGGTCCGGCTTGTGAAGGGTAGGGCCTTTTTTTAAGGAATGATCTCGTTATGTTTCGAGGACGAAGATGACCTCCATTCTCACACGATATTCGGTAATCTTCGAATTCTCAACAGCCACTCGATGTTCAACCACACGCAATCCGGTGATGCCCCTTAAGGTTTTGGTTGCCCTTGCAAACCCGATCTTAAGCGCATCTTCAAACCCTTTCGAAGAACCTGCAATAATTTCCGTTACCCTCGCAACTCTTGGCTCCGTCATCCGTATCACCTCCTTTGGTTAAAAGTTGAATCCGTGCCAAACAGTTTACACAAAAATATTTTAAAATGTCAATGAGAAATTTTTTCTTGCCCATCAGATAAAAAAACAGAAAAGGGTTGGGAGGTTCTTCCGGGAAGACGTTGAAGCACAATGCGCCAATTTGCCTTAAAAAATACGATTCAAACGGCAAGAAGGCCGATTGGCATAACCTCTATGACCGCTATTGAAGATTTTGGACCCTTCCAACCCTTTGATAAATTTAAAATTTGTGTTATAGAATTATGTTTTGATAATGATTTCTCGGTCCACCCTGCTCTCCCTAAGGCAGGAAAGGATAGCATGCAAAATGAATCATATCCCCGTGGAAGAGAATGATCTCGTCCGGCAATTTATCCGCTATCTTTCGGCAGAGAAGAATGCCTCTCCCCATACCTGCCGGTGCTATCGGAAAGACCTGGTAGAATTTGAAAATTTTTTAAAAAGTCAAGAAACGGAGCTTTCCCCGTCAGGGAAGGCGGACATGGAGAAAGCGGACCGGATCGTGATCCGGAAATATCTCAGCCTCCTTCATCGGAAAAATAAGAAAAGCTCGATTGCCAGAAAGATTTCGACGCTACGGTCCTTTTACAGGTACCTGTTAAAAGAGAAACTGGTCTCTTCCAATCCGGCCAAGGCGGTTTCCACGCCCAAGGTGGAGAAACCCCTGCCTGCCACACTAACCGTGGATGAGACCTTCAGGCTGATGGAGGTGTCCGGAAGGCCTCCGGAGAAGAACCAAGGGGCGGATACAGAGAAAAGGGTCTTGCGGGATCATGCCATACTGGAACTTCTCTATTCGAGCGGGCTGAGAGTGGGGGAGCTGGTAGGGCTGAATTTGGACCATCTTGACCTCCGCCTCGGAATCGTAAAGGTGATGGGAAAAGGAAGAAAAGAACGGATTGTTCCCATCGGGAGTCAAGCCCAGAAAGCCCTGATCGCTTATCTTGAACGGCGTGGAGATCCGGAGGGGGAAGAGCCCCTTTTTACCAACCTGAGGGGCGGGAGGTTCACCAGCCGGAGCGTAGGGAGGCTGGTCAAAGCCTATACGAGGTCTTCCGGTATTGTCCGGAAGGTAAGCCCGCACAGCCTCCGACATAGCTTTGCAACGCACCTCCTGGATGCAGGGGCCGATATCCGCGAGATTCAGGAAATGCTCGGGCACGCCAGCCTATCGACAACCCAGCGGTATATCCACCTCAGCCCGGGCAAGTTGATGGAGGTTTATGATAAGGCCCATCCGAGGAGTTTCCATCGGACAAAAAAACGAACGATGAACGATAAATGATGGAGAATCTAATGCACGAAATGCACGGGACGACCATTTTATGTGTGCGGCATAAAGGCAAGGTAGTGATCGCCGGAGACGGGCAGGTCACGCTTCAACATACCGTGATGAAACATACCGCAAGAAAGGTTCGAAGGATTTACCAGGACCGGGTTCTTGCCGGGTTTGCAGGTGCAACCGCGGATGCTTTTACCCTGTTCGCAAAATTTGAGGAGAAGTTGGAAAAGTATAACGGGAACCTCCTCCGGTCGGCCGTTGAGCTGGCAAAAGATTGGAGAACCGACCGGATTTTGAGGAGACTGGAAGCCCTTCTCATCATTGCGGACGGTGAGCGTTCCCTGGTTATCTCCGGGAACGGCGATGTGATCGAACCGGACGAGGGGGTAACCGCCATCGGAAGCGGCGGACCCTATGCCCATGCGGCGGCCAAGGCCCTGGCTCAATTCTCAGATTTGGATGCAAGAGCCATTGCCGAGGAGGCGATGAAGATTGCAGCCTCCATCTGTATCTACACCAATGACCGTATCATCCTTGAGGAGTTATGAATCAGACGTTTACGCCACGGGAAATCGTATCGGAGCTGGATAAATTTATCATCGGCCAGAAGGATGCCAAGCGCTCTGTTGCCATTGCACTGAGGAACCGTTGGAGACGACAACAGATTCCCGAGCCCCTGAGAGACGAGATCGCGCCAAAAAACATTATCATGATCGGTCCCACGGGAGTCGGAAAAACGGAAATCGCCCGGAGATTGGCCAGGCTGGCCCAGGCCCCTTTTCTCAAAATTGAAGCCTCAAAGTTTACCGAAGTGGGTTATGTGGGCAGGGATGTGGAGTCGATGGTCCGGGACCTGACCGATCAAGCGGTCAACATGGTTAAGGCCGAGGAGACCCGAAAGGTCAAGCAGAAGGCGGAGGAGGTGGCAGAAGAGAGGTTGCTGGATATCCTCCTCCCCGCGGGCCGGAAAGGAGTTCCCAAAGAGGGCGAGGATTCGAGAGAGACGCGGGAAAAGCTTCGAAAGTTACTGAGGGTCGGAAAGCTGAATGAGAAATATGTGGAAGTGGAGGTGATGGACAGGAATTTACCCATGGTGGAGATTTTTTCGGCTTCGGGTATGGAGGAGATGGACATCAACATCAAGGAGATGTTTGGGAACCTCTTTCCGAAAAAGAAAAAGCAGAGAAAGGTGAAGGTTCCGGAGGCCCTTCAACTCATCTCCCAGGAAGAAGCTCAAAGGTTGATCGATATGGATGCGGTCATCAAGCAGGCCATAGACCGCGTGGAGCAGTCCGGGATCATCTTCCTCGATGAGATCGACAAGATTGCCGGGAGGGAGTCTTCCTATGGGCCGGATGTTTCGAGAGAGGGGGTTCAGAGAGATCTCCTTCCCATTGTAGAGGGAACAACCGTGACGACCAAATACGGGGTGGTGAAAACCGATCATATCCTCTTCATTGCCGCGGGAGCATTCCATGTTTCAAAACCCTCGGACCTCATCCCCGAACTTCAGGGCAGATTCCCGATCCGGGTAGAACTTGATTCGCTCAAGAAGGACGACCTGATCCGGATCCTTACCGAACCGGAGAATGCCCTCATCAAGCAGTATACGGCCCTGATGGGGACGGAGTCGGTTGCCTTGAATTTTGCGGTGGATGCCATTGAAGAGATTTCGGAGATGGCCGCCCTGATCAACGAAAGAACGGAAAACATCGGCGCCCGGCGCCTTTATACGATTATGGAAAGATTGCTCGATGAGATCTCCTTTGACGCACCCGAAATGAGTGGAAAGACCATGGTCATCGATTCCAGGTACGTGAAAGAGAAGCTGAAGGGATTCGTGGAAGATGAGGATCTGAGCCGGTTTATTTTATAAAAAGGATTCAAGGGTCCCAGGGTTCAATCGGCCAGGTGAAATAATTAAAGATTATAAAAACATCATTTTTCATTTTGATCTTAAAACCTTGAACCCTTCACATTTTAGGGGGCTAAGCAATGGAGAACCCAATCGATAAAGCTAAGGTGCTCGTGGAGGCGCTTCCTTATATCCGGCGGTTTTATAACAAGACCATCGTGATCAAGTACGGGGGAAGCGCGATGGAGGAAGAAGGGCTTAAGAGAAGTTTTGCCGCCGATATCGTCCTTCTTAAATTCATCGGATTGAACCCTGTTGTGGTCCACGGAGGGGGGCCGCAGATCGGGGAGATGCTGACCCGGTTGGGGAAGAAGTCGCAATTTATCGAAGGAATGAGGGTGACCGACGGGGAGACGATGGATGTGGTGGAGATGGTCCTTGTGGGCAAGGTGAACAAGGAGATCGTGGCCATGATCAATCAGCAAGGGGGGAAAGCGGTCGGATTGAGCGGAAAAGATGGAAAACTGATCCTCGCCAGAAAATTAAAATTGACGAAAAGCGCCGGCCAGAATCAGGTCCCCGAGATCATTGACATCGGGATGGTGGGGGAGGTAACGGCGATCCGCCCGGAGGTGATCGAATCCCTGGAGAAAGAGAATTTCATCCCGGTGATCGCACCGGTTGGCGCAGGCGAAGGCGGGGAGACCTATAATATCAATGCCGACTTAGTTGCCGGAAAGATCGCCTCGGCGTTAAAAGCGGAAAAGTTGATTCTGTTGACCGATGTGGAAGGGGTGATGGATGAGAAAAAACGGTTGATCCCCACGCTCGATTTGAAGCAGGCCGGAGATCTGATCTCGCGGAAGGTCATCTCCTCCGGCATGATCCCGAAGGTCAACTGTTGCCTTGAAGCCTTAGAGCAAGGAGTACAAAAAGCCCACATCATCGACGGAACGGTGGAACACGCCGTGTTGCTGGAGATTTTTACGGATGTAGGGGTTGGAACGCAAATCTATAAAGAAATGGAATAGTGGAATATTGGAATATTGGGATGACAGATTTATTATAAAGTTTGACCCATCATTCCATCCTTCCAACATTCCATTTTTCCAGTTAGAGGTATGATCATGGATTCACAAACGTTAATGATGTTATCGGAAAAGCATATCGCCCATACCTATGCGCGATATTCCATCGTCCTGGTGAGGGGGAAAGGGACGCGGGTATGGGATAAGGAGGGCAGGGAGTATCTCGATTTTGTGTCGGGCCTTGCCGTCTGCAACCTGGGCCATTGCCATCCGAGGGTGGTTCAGGCTATCCACGATCAGGCGGAAAAACTGCTTCATGTCTCAAACTTTTACTACATCGAGCCCCAGATCCAGCTGGCTTCCCTCCTTTGCCGGCACTCCTTTGCGGACAAGGTCTTCTTCTGCAACAGCGGAGCCGAAGCGAATGAAGGGGCCTTGAAGCTTGCCCGCAAGTATGCCAAGGCGAAGATGGGAGGAAGCCGATATGAAGTCATCACCATGGAGCGTTCTTTCCACGGGAGGACCCTCGCCACCCTGACCGCCACGGCTCAGACGAAATACCACAAAGGCTACGATCCACTGATGCCCGGCTTCAAGTACGTTCCCTTCGACAAGCTCGAGGCGCTGAGAAAGGCCATCGATGAAAAGACCTGCGCCGTTTTAATAGAGCCCATTCAAGGAGAGGGCGGAGTGAATATCCCTTCCGAAGGCTACCTCCGATCCCTTCGTGAGATCTGCGATGAAAAGGGAATCCTCCTCATCTTCGACGAAGTTCAGGTGGGAATGGGCCGTACAGGAAGGCTCTTTGCTTACGAGCATGAAGGGATCATGCCCGACATGCTTACGCTTGCCAAATCGCTGGCAGGAGGCGTTCCCATCGGGGCCTTATTGATCCATAAAGGGGTTGGGGACGTTTTTGAACCCGGGGATCATGCCTCGACCTTCGGAGGTAATCCGCTGGCTACGGCCGCAGGTGTCGCCGCCCTGACGGCCATGTTGGAAGAAGGGATGCTTAAAAACTGCGAAAGAGTGGGGAACTATTTTTTTTCAAGACTTGAGGAGTTGAAAAAGAAATTCGCCTTTGTCCGGGAGGTTCGAGGGAGAGGGTTGATTTTAGGAATGGAACTGGAGCTGGAGGGAGGCTCCATTGTCAAGGAGATGATGCAGCGAGGGTTTCTCATCAACTGCACCATGGGTAATGTGCTCCGGTTCCTTCCCCCGCTGATCGTGACCGAAGAAGAAGTGGACCGGATGATCGAGGCCCTGGAGGAAGTCTTCAAGGGTGTAACGTAATTGCGAAATGCGGAATGCGGATTGCGGAGTAAAAATAATTTAAATAAGGAATTTTAAAAAATTTCATTCCGGAATCCGAATTCCGAAATCCGAAATAGAAGGGGGTTCTATGAAGGGCGAAGTTAAGAAGGTTGTGTTAGCTTATTCGGGGGGTCTGGATACTTCCATCATCTTGAAATGGTTAAAGAATGAGTTTGGATGTGAGGTGGTTGCCTTCACTGCGGATGTCGGACAGGCGGAGGAACTGGACTTCCTCGAGGAGAAGGCGATCTCAACGGGGGCGAGCAAGATCTATATCGAAGACCTCAGGGAGGAATTCGTACGAGATTTCGTCTTCACGGCCCTGAAGGCCAATGCTATCTACGAGGGGACCTACCTCCTCGGCACCTCGATTGCCCGGCCTCTCATAGCAAAAAGGCAGATCGAAATCGCCCAGCTGGAGGGAGCGGATGCCGTCGCGCATGGAGCGACAGGGAAGGGGAATGACCAGGTCCGATTCGAGCTGACCTACTATGCCCTCAATCCTTATGTTCGTGTGATCTCTCCCTGGCGGGAGTGGAAATTCGCCTCGCGTGAGGAGCTGATGAATTATGCCAGAGAGAACGGCATTCCCATCCCGGTGACGAAGGAAAAACCCTATTCATCCGACAGGAACCTGCTTCACATCAGTTTCGAGGGAGGCATTCTTGAAGATCCCTGGGCCGAGCCGCCAGAGGATATGTTTATTCTCTCCGTCTCCCCCGAGAGGGCGCCGGATCGCCCGACTCTTGTTGAAATCGATTTTGAGGATGGAATTCCAAAGCGGGTCGACGGCGTCGAGCTTTCCCCTGCGAACCTGCTATCCCGATTGAATGAACTGGGAGGCCAGAATGGAATCGGCCGAGTCGATATGGTTGAGAACCGCTATGTGGGAATGAAGTCGAGAGGGATCTATGAGACGCCGGGTGGAACGATTCTTCACATCGCCCACCGGGCGGCGGAATCGATGACGATGGACCGGGAGGTGATGCACTTCCGGGACAGCTTGATCCCGAAAATTTCGGAGCTGATTTATTACGGCTACTGGTTTTCTCCGGAAATGGATGTCCTCAAGAAGGCGCTCGACGAGATGCAGAAAAATGTCACCGGAACGGTCCGCGTGAAACTCTACAAGGGGAATTGCACGGTGATCGGCCGCAAGTCCGAAAAGTCTCTCTACCACGGGGGTTTTGCGACCTTTGAGAAAGACACGGTCTACAACCAGAAAGATGCGGAGGGATTTATTAAACTAAACGCATTACGGCTCCGGATCAGAAGGATGATGAGGGGATAGTCCGTTTGGAGTTCAGAGTTATGAGTTCGGAGTGAAAGATTCAGAAATGAAGAATTTGGGACTTTCCCCGAACTCCGAACTACGAACCTTGAACTGATTTTTACTACCGTTTGAGGAGTGGAATGAACCAGAAATATAACCCCAGAGAGATTGAAGAGAAGTGGCAGAAGGTCTGGGAGGACCAGAACCTTTTCCAGGCGATTGAAGAGGAAAACAGGGAGAAGTATTACCTGCTTGAGATGTTTCCCTATCCGTCGGGCAAGATCCACATGGGCCATGTGCGAAATTACTCGATCGGGGATGTCGTGGCCCGTTACAAGAAGATGAAAGGGTTCAATGTTCTTCATCCGATGGCCTGGGATGCCTTTGGCATGCCCGCAGAGAATGCAGCCATCGAACACGGCGTCCATCCCGCCAAATGGACCTATGAGAACATCGAATACATGAAGAGGCAACTGAAGCGAATGGGTTTCAGCTATGACTGGAGCCGGGAGTTTGCCACCTGCGATCCCTCCTATTATCGCTGGGAACAGCTCTTCTTCCTGAAGATGTATGAGAAAGGGTTGGCCTATAAAAAACGATCCACGGTCAACTGGTGCACGATCTGCAAGACCGTTCTGGCCAATGAACAGGTGTTGGGGGATGGGACCTGCTGGCGGGGCCATGCGGATGACCCGGGCGTCAGCCAGAAGGATCTGGAACAATGGTTCTTCAAGATTACCGATTATGCCGAGGAATTGCTGGAATGGTGTGAAAGACTTCCCGGCTGGCCTGAGCGTGTCTTGACGATGCAGAGAAACTGGATCGGGAAGTCGATCGGGGCGGAGATCCATTTCCCCATGGAGAATTCGAAGGAACTCATCCGGGTCTTCACCACCCGGCAGGATACGGTCTTCGGCGCCACCTTCATGAGCCTTGCGCCGGAACATCCCCTGACCCTGACTCTTTCGAAGGGAACCTCCCGGGAGAAAGAGGTCAGGGATTTTGTTGAGAAGATGAAACGGCAGGACCGGTTGAAAAGGACCGCTCCCACGACGGAAAAGGAAGGGGTTTTCACGGGCGCCTATTGTCTCAACCCGATGACAAAAGCGAGGATGCCCATCTTCGTTGCCAATTTTGTTTTAATGGAATACGGAACGGGCGCCGTGATGGCCGTTCCCACTCACGACCAGAGAGACTTTGAATTCGCCAAACAGTACGGGCTTCCTCTCATCGTTGTTATCCAGCCTCACGATCAAACGCTAAGCGCCGAGACGATGGCCGAAGCCTATGAGGGGGAGGGGAATCTGGTGAACTCAGGCGAATTCAATGGAATGGGAAGCCTGCAGGCGAGGGAGGCGATTGCAACCCACCTGGAGGCGAAAGGGTTGGGCGGAAAGAAGATCAGTTACCGATTGAGGGATTGGGGGATTTCAAGACAGCGTTACTGGGGAGCCCCTATTCCCGTGATCTATTGCGACCGATGCGGAACGGTTCCCGTTCCCGAAGAAGACCTTCCGGTTCTTCTCCCCCACAACGTGGAAGTGACCGGGATGGGGGAGTCGCCCCTGGCCAGCCTGGAGGAGTTCGTGGAGACGAAATGTCCCCGATGCGGCGGAACGGGACGGAGGGAGACGGATACGATGGACACCTTTGTCGAATCCTCCTGGTACTTCGATCGGTTTGCCTGCCCCGACTTCCATGAAGGGCCTCTCGACAGGAAGCGGGTCGATTACTGGATGCCGGTCGATCAATACATCGGCGGCATTGAACATGCCATTCTCCATCTACTCTATTCCCGCTTTTTCACCCGCGTCTTGAAGGAGATGGGATGGGTCAACGTCGAGGAACCTTTCACCAACCTCCTCACCCAGGGGATGGTTTGCAAGGAGGTTCTCGAGTGTCCCAGGGACGGTTATCTGTTTCCAAACGAAATGGAGGGGAAAGGAGAAACTTTCACCTGCCGGAAGTGCGGGGGGAAGATCACCGTGGGAAGGCTTGAGAAGATGTCCAAGTCAAAGAGAAATGTGGTGGACCCTGAGTATCTGATCGATAAGTACGGGGCCGATACTGCGCGAATCTTCTGTCTCTTTGCCGCCCCGCCAGAGAAAGACCTGGACTGGAGCGATCAGGGGGTGGATGGGGCCTTCCGGTTTCTAAACCGGGTCTGGAGGCTCCTCTCTGAGCAATCCGGCCGTCTCCAAAGTTTAGCCTCCTTCCCTTTCGGGACTCCGTTGGATGGCGATGCAAGGCTCCTTCGCCAGAAGACCCATAAGACGATCAAGAAGGTGACGGAGGATATCGAGCGGTTTCATTTTAATACAGCCATCAGCGCCATCATGGAGTTGGTGAACGAGGTTTATGCTTCCGAAGTCAAGGAACGGAAAGACGAACTCTCCGGCAAGGCGCTGAAAGAGGCCATTGAAACGACCGTCATTCTGCTTTCCCCGTTCGTCCCGCACTTTGCCGAGGAACTCTGGGAGGCGTTGGGGAACAGGGAATCCGTGATCCGGAGGGCCTGGCCGGATTATGATCGGGAGGCGGTCCTTGAAGACGAAGTTCTGATTGTCGTCCAGGTGAACGGAAAGGTGAGAGACCGGATCGTTGTGCCCACCTCCTACGGAGAGGAAGAGATCAAGGCCTGGGCCCTAAAAACCGAAAAGATCCAAAAGATGACCGAAAACAAGGAGATTAAAAAGATCGTCCTCGTCCCCCGAAAACTGGTCAACATTGTATGTTAAAAATCCGAAATCCGAAATCC
>JAGVBT010000050.1 GCA_020059605.1 Deltaproteobacteria bacterium | reverse complement strand
ATAGCGGATATCTCTTCTGGCTTGATCTTCAGTTCCACTTTTTCACCCCTCATTCACCCCCACCCTCACCCTCCCCCATCAAGGGGGAGGGAATCTAAAACCTACCCTCTCCCCTGGCGGGAGAGGGTAAGGGTGAGGGGGCAATATAATAAAGGTTAATAGGTTTTCACCATCTCCTGCTTCATCTCTTCGAGACGATGTTTGACGCTTCCATCAATGATTTTGTTCTCGATCTTGACGATCACACCACCCAGAATTGACTCATCGACCATCGGTTTGAGAAAGACCTGCTTCTTCGATGCGCGGGAAAGTTCCTTTTCGAGGCGCTGTATGAGATCTTCGGAAAGGGGAACTGACGTGACCACTTCTGCCGTCACCTTTTCGCGGGATTCCTGAGCAAGAGTAAAAAAAGCCTCGATGATGTTGGGAAGTCTCCTCTGCCGACCCTGGTCGATGACCAGATTGATCCAGTTGAGGGTGATCGTGGAGATCTTCTCACCGAATATCTGAAAAAGAGCGCTCTTCTTCCCCTCGGGAGAGATCTGGAGATTGCTCATAAACTCTTTGACTTCCGCACTCGATTCGAGACCGTTTTTGAGCCGGGTCAGTTCCTTTTCAACCCGATCGACCGATTCCTCGGCTCTGGCCAACTGGAAGAGGGCCTCCGCATAGCCTCGTACCACCGGATCACTTGCCATAGAGTTCACCTACCTTTGAGACGTACTCCTCCACGAGTCGGCGGTTGTCTTCGGTATTGAGCGACTTGTTGATGACCTTCGATGCGGCCATGATGGAGAGGTCGGCAATCTTCTCCTGGAGTTCGAGGAGGGCCTTCTGCTTCTGGAGTTCGATCTCCTCCTGGGCCCTCTTCACAATCTGATTCGATTCCTGCTGGGCCTTCTGGACGATCTCCTTCCGCATGTTTTCGCCCAATCCTTTTCCTTCGTTAATAATCTTCTGCGCCTCGGAACGGGCTTCGGCGAGCTGGCGCTTGTATTCCTCGAGAAGTTGTACGGCCGCCTGTTTGGTCTTCCGAGCCTCTTCGAGTTGTTGTTGAATCGTCTCTTCCCTCTTCTTCAGTCCCTTCAGGATAAGGGGATAGACCAGCTTCGCCAGAAGGATGAGGAGGAGAAAGAAAGAGACCAGAGTCCAGATGATCAAACCTGGTTCTGCTTTAAACATAATTTGCTCCCTCTTTATAAATTATTCTCGTGACCGTGTCTGTGATCCTTAATGAAGAAAGGTGATTTAAACCACTCTCCTGCATTCCTGGCTTCCTTAATGAATAAAATTCATTATTTAAAGATCAACAGGAAGCTGATGACCAGAGCGTAAAGGGCCAGAGCTTCAATGAATGCGATACCGATGATCATTGTAGTCCGGAGCAGGCCCGAGACCTCCGGCTGACGGGCCATTCCCTCCACTGTTTTCCCGACCATGATTCCCATGCCGACCCCTGTTCCGAGGGCTCCCAAACCAATGCTCAAACCTCCGCCAAGATAAGCAAAACCGACAGGATCCATTTGTAACCTCCTTTTGAAATAATAAATTTATGGAAGAATGGAATCTTAGAATAATGGAAGAGTGAGCTTTCCAAATTACACATTATGTTTATTCTCTTACAGTTTTATTCCATTATTCCAATGTTCCATCATTCCAATATTCCAGTATCCGTCTACTAATGTTCTGCGTGAACGGCCTCGGCAATATACATGGAGGCCAGAATCGAAAAGATAAACGCCTGAATCAGCGCGACAAAAATCTCAAAGGCCATCATCACCACTGCCATTGCAAGAGGAAGGGGAGTGACGATGACGCTCTTGAACATGATGATCATAGAAAGAAAGACCAGAATGACCAGGTGGCCGGTGGTCATATTGGCAAAGAGCCGGACTGCGAGGGAGAATGGCTTGGCAAACTGGCTGATGATTTCAATAGGGAGCATCAGGGGAATGATCCAGAGAGGAACCCCCTTGGGGATGAACTTTTTCAGGTAACCGAAGAGTCCATGTTTATGGATTCCCGCCCCCTGAGTGCATAGAAAGACGACGACGGCCAGAGAGGCGGTCACATTGATGTTGGAAGTGGCCGTGAATCCCTTCGGAATCAGGCCGAGGAGGTTACAGAAGAGGATGAAGAAGAAGAGGGTGGCAATAAAGGGAAACCAGGCCATCCCTTTCTCACCGATGGTTTCATAAATGAGGTTTGTCCTCAGATAGTCCACGATCGATTCCATCAGGTTCTGCAATCCCTTTGGGACCAACTTCCCCGCCCTTCCCGCCAGGAAGAGAGTGAGGAAAACGAGGATACAGGCAATCCACATCATGATGACCGCATTGGTGATGGAGAGATCGATGTTTCCAACCTTAAGGGGAATATAGACATGGGGCTGAAGATGTTCCATCAAATCTATCTTTTCCATATTCGAATCCTTACCTCCCGATTTGCTTCCATGGGATCGATCCCAGCTTTCGATAAAACCGCATCGTCTTAATGATCAGAAGAAGGGTGAAGCAGAGGACGAAGGAGAGAAGGGCTGTCTGAAAATGGATCTCCTTCACCCTGGTCAACCCATAGAAGATGAGGCCGAGCGCTCCGAGTCTTGCGATAAACCCGGCCAGGGCAATGAGAACTGAAGTCAATTTGGAACGGTGGATCACTTTCGAAGAGACGAAGGTGGAGGCTAAGAAGTTGAGCAGGGCCAATGCGATTCCCACCATTGTTCCAGTAAGAAATGGATTCATCTTAATGCTTTTTCTCTTTATCCTGGTCTTGGTTGATAAGGCGGAAGATGCTTCGGAAACCGGCCGCCGACCCAAGAATGAACCCCACGATCATCAACCAGGGACGGGTGTGAAGGAGATAATCTAAACCGTATCCTCCGAGAGTGCCGATCAAAACCGAAGCGAGCATTTCCACACCGATGCCGCCATACCTGAACCAATCTTTCATAAATTTTTCTGGTTTTCGATTCTGGGGCATCGGGGAATTACAAAATGTGAATTTCTTAACATACCTTAAAAAGGTTGTCAATCAATTTTTCATATTCACTTGGCGGCATTGCCATATTTCTATCTATTTCGATGGAAAGATGTTTTAACCAGTTGGAATGATTATACAAAGATCTCATTTCGACAATCGTGATTTTCCACCAATCAGGGATTCTAATGAAGCGGTTTAGACGAGGACGGGGTGGTCTACCTTGGGCGGATGAGGATGAAGATCCTCTTCCCGTTTCTGCTTTTCCTCCATTCTGCAATGGCCGTCAAGCATTCCGCCCTCGTTGACGGAAAGAACAGGAGTCACGAGGGTTCCAAAGAATATGCCGGTGGTATGAATCTCAACACGTTCCTCGGCATGGACCTCTCCTTCCACGGTGCCATTGATGATGATTGTATCTACACCGATCTTCCCCTTAACGACCGCCGATTCACCGACGATGAGGGTTCCGCTTTCGAAAATCTCCCCCTCAAATTTTCCATCCACTCGGAAGATGCCCCGAAAGGTCATCTTTCCCTCAAAGAGAGTCTCCTTCCCTAAAAAGGCGCCAATCTCATCAGGAGCAGAGGGAGGTTTCGATTGCGTTTTACCAAATAGCGTTTTTCCACCTGACATGGGTTACTCCTTTCACCAGGAGAAATCCGAAGCACGAAATCCGGGCGAAGCGTCCAGCAGGACCAATTCGAAACAATCTAAAATGACCAAATTTCAAATGGTCCAAACAAAAGAGTTTAGAGATTTTGAACATTCGAATTTGTTTCGCCTGCCGCAGGCAGGGATTTCGACATTCGGATTTCGAATTTATTATTTCCCAATGATCGTTTCCACAATTCTTTCCAGATCCTCCGGGGAATAATATTCGATTTCAATTTCCCCCTTTTTCCCCCTCTGTTGAATCCGGACTTTTGTTCCAAGATGTCGCCTCAGTGAATCCTGAAGGCTCTGGAGTTGATGCCGCAGTTCGCCCCTGGTCGTGTCCGGTCCGGCCCTTCTTTTCGGTCTTTTCGACCAACGTTTCACCCATGCTTCCGCCTCTCTCACCGAGAGGCCTTTCTGGAGAATCAGGTGACACAATTCTTTCTGCTTCTCTTCGCTCTCCAGACCGAGAAGCGCTCTTGCGTGGCCGGACGTGATTCGGTTCTGCATGAGGTGGTTTTTGATTTCAGAGGGAAGTTTGAGAAGCCGGAGAGCGTTGGTGATCGTGGTCCGATCCTTTCCGACCCGACGGCTCGCTTCTTCATGGCTCATCTCGAACTTTTCCACCAGGTCCCTGAACCCTTCAGCCTCTTCGACGGGGTTCAGACCTTCCCTTTGGAGGTTCTCGATGAGTGAGATTTCGAGGACTTCCCTGTCGTTCGCCTCCCTGACAATGACAGGAACTTCCTTCAATCCCGCCTTTTGGGCGGCCCGCCAGCGCCGTTCTCCTGCGATCAATTCATATCCGTCATCGGTTCTCCTGACCATCAAGGGATCGAGAATTCCCTTCTCCTTGATGGTTTCGGCCAGCTCCAGGAGTTTCGATTCGTCAAAGTGTTTCCTGGGCTGGGACCGGTGAGGACGGATCTCTTCGATCCCGCAGTAGAAAAGTCTTCTTTCTTCAGCTTCCCTGGCTTCCGGTATGAGGGCTCCCAAACCTTTTCCCAATGCGATTCTTTTAGTTGCCATCTTTCTTCCCGTCGGTCATGATCTCGCCGGCCAAATTGAGATAACTTTCCGCTCCCTTCGAATGGATATCATATAAGAGGATGGGTTTCCCATGGCTGGGAGCCTCGCTCAGTCGAACATTCCTCGGGATCACGGTGCGGAATACCTTCTCTTTAAAATGATTTCTCACCTCCTCGGCCACCTGGTGGGCGAGATTGTTCCGGATATCGAACATGGTGAGAAGTATTCCTTCGATCTCCAGTTTTGGATTGAGGGACTGTTTGATCAGGCGGATCGTCTTGAGCAATTGTCCCAGGCCTTCAAGGGCGTAGTATTCGCACTGGAGGGGAATGAGAACGGAATGGGCCGCCGTGAGAGAATTGATGGTCAAGAGCCCCAGGGAGGGGGGACAGTCGATGAAGATATAATCATAGTCTGCCTCGACCTCCCTGATCAGATGCTCTAACCTCCTCTCACGCTCCTTTTCCTGGACGAGTTCCACTTCGGCGCCGATCAGGTCGGTAATGGAGATGACCACATCCAGGTGGGTTAAGGACGTCTTCCGGATCATCTCCCGGAGTCCCGAACCTCTCATGAGGGCCTGGTAAATCGTCCCGTTGGATTGCTCTTTGCTGAGACCGATGCCGCTCGTTGAATTCCCCTGGGGATCGATGTCGATCAGCAGGACCCTCTTCTCCGCCACTGCGATGGAAGCCGAAAGGTTGACGGCCGTGGTCGTTTTCCCCACACCACCTTTCTGGTTCGCGATACAGATCACCCTGGCCATCATCAAACCCTGTCCCCTCTTTTGCCAATACCCGCTTGTCCCAACCTCGCCCGGAACCGGAGCAGACAGGTAGGGGGGAATAAGAGGGATGAACCCGGTTTTTTCAAAGCGCCAAACTGCCACTCCTTTTTATTAAAAATCGCTGAAAAGAAGAGGGGCCGCTTTCAGAGCTAAACAGGGGTTTCACAAATACTCCAGGAGCCCATCTCCTCTTCGGAGATTCCCAGGATGTACAGGATATTTTTGAGGCGTGCCCGGCCCAGGCTCATATTGGCCGCCCGTTCGAGCCGCTCCTTCGCATTATAAGCAATGCCCAACCCCGCCTGACCTAACATCAGAACATCATTGGCCCCGTCGCCGATGGCAACGGTCTGATCCAAAAGGATTCCCTGCTCACCGGAGACCATGTTGACGATCCTGGCCTTGTAGGCATTATCCACAATCTTCCCTGAAACTTTGCCCGTTAAGGCTCCGTTTTTGATCTCCAGTCGATTCGCATAGGAAAAATCCAGGCCTAATTTCTCCCGCAGGTAATCAGAAAAATAATCGAATCCCCCGCTCACCAGGCCGAGTTTAAAACCCAGTCTCTTGAGGGCGTCCACTAAATCCTCGGCCCCTTCGGAGAGTTTCATCTCATTTCTGATCCTCTCCAATTCTTCCACCTTTAATCCTTTCAGGAGAGCGACGCGCTGGACGAGCGATTCCTCGAAATCGATATCCCCTCTCATCGCTTTTTCCGTAATCCTCGAAACTTCCTTAAAAACCCCTGCCCTTTTGGCCATTTCGTCAATCATCTCCATATCGATGAGGGTGCTGTCCATGTCAAAAAAAACGAGGCGTTTATTTTTGCGATAGGCCTCCATTTTCTGAAGGGCCAGGTCGATGTTGAGTTCATGGCTCTTGGCAATCACCCTTGACTTCAACCGGCTGAGATTTTTGACTTCATGGACATCAATCGTCAATTCGACACACATGGCGCAGTGACGGGTAAGATTGCTGATCATTTCGATATTGGCATTTTCTTCGGCAAGGACATTTGAAATCTCAGCCAGCGCCCTGGTATCGCCGAAGTAAGTGAGAATAAATAAGTTCTTGCTGTTTCTGGCTTTTACTTCCTTCTCTGAGAAGAGCCTGAAATTAAGTGTCAGGCCAAGCCGGCTCGCTTCAAAGAGGAGGTCTTTCAGGACGCCATCCTTGGACTGTTTTGCACCACCCGTGTCCAGGAGGAAGGAGAGGCCGAGAAAATCCTGAAGCGAGGCCTGTTCAATATCCACGACCTCCACCCGGTTGTCCACCAGAATTTTACTGAACGCAGCGGTAATTCCCGGCTGATCCGGTCCGGATACCGTCACTAATACGAAATCTTTTTTGTCATCCATTCGAACATCCCTTTGAATGTTAGAAATATTATCCAAGAATCAGACTTTTGTCAAACCTGGGATAAAGATCGTGATCAAGGGGATGATAAGGAGGAAAACCCCTGCCAGCGAGGTTGCTTCAAGACTTCAGGGTTCACCATGCCTTGAGGCCTTCTGCCTTCGAGGACAGCGATGGCGCCCTGAACAGCTTCCAGGGCGAGCCGCAAAACGCATTCTCTGGTAAGGGCAGCGGTGTGGGGAGTTAAAATCACATTGTCCAGCTCTTTAAGAGAACTTTCTTTCTCCAGCGGTTCCTGGATGAAAACATCCAGACCAGCGCCTGCAATTCTTCTCTCCTTGAGGCACTGGATTAAGGCGGTCTCGTCGAGAACCCCACCCCTCGAAGTATTGATGAGGAAGGCATCTCTTTTCATCAAGCCGAGTTCCCGGGCGCCTATCAATCTCTGGGTCGCAGGAGAAAATGGGATGTGAATGGAGATGATATCCGACTCCTTGAAAAGTCTATCCGTATCACAAAAATCAACCCAGCTCTTAAACACAAGACAGGCTTCAGGGGTTAAATAAGGATCGTGTGCAAGGATAGGTATTCCAAAAGCACTGTGACAGATTCTTGCAAGCTCAGAACCAATTCTTCCCAAACCAGCCAAACCGAGTGTTTTTCCGGTCAGATCACGGGGAAGGTTTTTAAAGCGGATTCCAAAGTGATCCTGACGGACCGCATGGTCCATAAGCGGAATCTGTTTGATCAAGGCTAAGATCAAAGCTAAGGCGTGTTCAGCAACAGTCCGGGTATTAGCTCCAGTCACAGAGGTCACCAGGATTCCCAGTTCCGTGGCGGCTGGTACATCCACATTATCGATACCTGCCCCGGTCCTAGAAATGACCCATAGGTCATCGGCATGGTTCATCAATTCCCGGGTCATCCTAATTCCTGTCCTGAGAACGATGCCCTGGACTCCTTTCATCAAAGGAAGAATAGTTTCAGGCTTCGGGTCCGGAGAAAGAACAACCTTGCATCCGGCCTCTTTCAAGAGACCCAGTGCCTCTTTTTCGATAGGCTGAGGAAGTAAGATGCATTTAGAAGATAACAAGATGGGCGCTCCTTATTTCACCATAATCACGTTCAGTAACCTGCAGAGAGCAAAACGAAAAATCCCCCTCATCTTTATCCTCTTCCCAGAGGAGAAGAGGACCAAGTGAGGGGGCACTATGGGGATTAGCCTCAGCAATCATCCACAGTATTTGGCCACCCGTTTCGACACAAAATCGACCATGGATTGTGTGGCTCCTGAAAATTCCTTGGCCGTTGCCACCAATGCAGGATGTATGTTGAATTCATCATGAGTGTACCCATCCTCGGCATAGCCCCTTCTGAAATAAGGAATCTTCATCAATTTTTCCATAACCTCCTGCGGCACGGGCTCCTCAACCTGATCCCGGAATTCAAGATGCTGACCCTTTTCAAGAAGGCCTTCGAGGTAGGGGGGCGCACAGGTATAGACGATGTTTGCCCCTGCGATCATCTCGATATGCCATGAACGAATCTCCCCGTTTATCTGGGGACTCATCCGCATGGAACAGAGAAGCATCTTCCCTGGATAATCGTGGTTTTCCTTTACCAAAAGGCACGCCTTTTTGAAAATGGCAATTTCGGCCCAGCGGATCTCTGCCTCGCTGAGTTCAATATTCCGTTCCATCGCCTCTTTCTGCAAATCACCCAACGTCCCGTAACGGGCACTCATCGCCGTGATGACCGACCGCCACCGGGATAGATCGACACCCTTGGCCTTGGCTTCCTTTATTCCAGCAACTACCGCATTCATGCAGGCGATGAACTGAGGGATGATGAATGCCAGTGTGTTATTCGTCGCAATCCCTCTCGCGGTGAGCTGCCTGATCACCTCGTATCCCTCGGCTGTGCCAGGAACCTTAATCATGACATTGGGTGAAAGGGAGTGCAACTCTATTCCCTGAGAAACCATCTTCTTCACATCGTCCCGGATCCGGGGATCCACCTGTCCTGAGATATATCCATGTTTGTAATGGCTGGCCTCAAAAATCGGTCGGTATACCTCTGCTCCTCTCTTCACAATCTCCTTGTAGGTTTCCCAGAAGACGACCTCCGAATCCTTGCAGCGATCCTTTGCAATAAGTTGATCCACCCACTGGGTCCAGTAATCCGGGTTATCCTTGATGGCATTATAAGAGAGGGGAGGGTTTGTCGTGACCCCGCGGAAAATATTCTTTTCAGGAGAATTGTCTTTATGATACAGGCGGTCAAGCCAGTTCTTCATCTCTCCCTTATTGGCTGCTCTTTCGATCATTTTGGCACGCCAGTTGTCGTAAATGATCGGTGAAGAATCCCACCAGATCTCCGCTTCCGGATTCACTTCCCATAGTCCTTCTACTATACTTTTTGATGCCATAGGTTCTCCTTATTATCCATAATCAATCAAATTTGATTCTTCTTGCAAAGAGTTGCCGAATAGGGTTCAAGGATTCGAGGGTTCGTGGGTTCAAATTCTTAAATTCCTCCTGTGCCCTCGGCCACTTGACCCTTGAATCCTGTCCTCTATCGGAGATAACGCCCTCCGTTGACATCAATCGTGATCCCTGTAATATAACTCGACTCATTCGAGGCCAAGAACACAACTACAGATGCTACTTCCTCTGGGGTCCCAAGCCGACCCAAGGGAATAGCGGAGAGAACCTTTCTCTTCTCTTCCTCACTCTTTCCCTCCCAGAGGCCTTGAACCCTTTCCCCGGTCAGGGTCACGGTGGGGGCCACTGCGTTCACCCTGATTCCGTGCTTTCCCCAATCATAGGCAAACTGTCGGGTCAACCCTTCGACACCTGCCTTTGCTGCAGTATATTGCACACCTGCAAGAGAAGCCCTCCAGTGACCTGCCAAGGCAGAGATGTTGACAATGACACCACTGCCCTGCTTCACCATCTCTGGAATGACTGCTTGGCAGCAAAGAAAGGTCCCCTTCAGGTTGACATCGACAACAAGATTCCAGTCCTTCTCTCCAATTTTCTCGAGAATGTAAGGCGTATTCAGGGCACCACCGGCATTATTAACCAGGATGTCGACACTTTCCCAAAACCCCTTGACCTCTTTGACCAGATCGTTGATCTCAGTCTTATTCGTCACGTCCACTCTCCTGCCGATGACCCTGTGATGCTTGCTATCCAGTTGCTGGGCGGCCTCAGCGACGCCCTTTTCGTCAATGTCAAGAATGGCCACCCTTGCTCCCTCTTCATATAATGCCTGGGCAATGACAAAGCCCATGCCCCGGGCAGCCCCTGTAACAATGGCGTTTTTATCAAGAAGACGTTTACACATGAGATTCTCCTCCCCCTCACCCTTCCCCTCTCCCCCTTTGCTTGCCAATACGACACAGTCTCTTGGGGGAGAGGGAGGGGGTGAGGGGATGAATGTTTACTTTTTATCCTTCATCATCGACAAAAAGGCTTCGGTCACCGGATCGATAAATTCCGGATCGTTGATGTGGGCATCCAGTTCCGTTATGGGTATCGACGGTTTTAAATTGGCCTTTAAGGAATCGATGAACGCCTGGTTCCCCTCTGGTTCCCAGTGTGGCAAGTTCTCTCTATCCGGGTAGGAAAATCCTTTAAGGGGGATAAATAACCGGGTCGGCCCCTTTGCCCGATTCAATTTTTCTGCTACAAGTTTTCCTACACTATGAAGTTCATCAGGGCTCAACCTGACCAGCGTGAGATTGGGATTATGGACAATCAGTTTTCTCGATCTCCAATCCGGCGGAAGATGATCCAGCGGCCCCAAGACCACATAATTGATGCTTCCGGGTGCCACGACTTGGGGGATTCCCAAATCCCCGGCCGCTTCGAGACGATCTTCCCGGATTGCCCCATGAAGTCCTGCCACAAACCGATCTCCAATCTCGTGGAGATTCAGATCCAATACCCCTTTAAAAGCCCCTTCCCGAATCATGTCCTCCATGGCAATTCCACCTGTCCCATTCTGGTGAAAAGTGACTACCTCAAAACCTTGACGCTCCAGAATCCTTTTGCAACGCAAAGCCCCTGGTGTTGTGGTCCCTAACATCGACATGGCCACAGGAATCCCTTCCGGTTTCATCAATTTTTCCCCGATAGCCTCTACCATTCCACAAACAGCACCTGCTGCATTCTGAAGGACTCGTTTGGTCAAGAAATTTAATCCCTGGAGATCCGTAACAGAGTGCATCATCGTGACGTCCTTCGTTCCCACATAAGGACCAAAGGTGGCCCGACCCGAGGCAACAGTAGAAACCATGAGTCTGGGGACACCGATGGGAAGGGAGCGCATGGCAGCACAACCGATGTCTGTCCCCTGAGCACCTCCAATGCAGACAACCCCTTGGAAACGACCCTGATCAAAAAGTTCCCTACAGATGACCTTGGCTCCTCGAACCATATTCAAAATGCATTCTCCTTTGTCACCTGTGGCCACAATCTCTTTCAGCGAAACCCCTCCGCGACGGGCAACTTCTTCTTGATCGATATCCACCTTCACGTGAGGTGGAGCGAGTATTCCGGTGTCCATGGTCAAGACACGAATCCCTCGCGCTTCGATACATTTTTTAAGAAAGAGGGCTTCTTCTTCCTTGGTATCAAAGGTAACAATTAATAAGACTGTTCTTTTCATCAATGGCCATTAGAAAGAAAAAGTCATGCTGAATTGATTTCAGCATTTCTTGGTTTGATGAACTTCGAGATCCCGAAACAAGTTCGGGATGACACTCTAACCTTCCCAAAAGAAGATTAGAACGTCAGCACTGTTCTACCAATTCCCCTCCTACTCTTAAGTTCATCAATGGCTTCATTTGCCTTTTCCCAGGGTAGGAGTTTGTAAACGATGGGCTTGATCCTTCCTCTCTCAACGAGATCAATGACCTCGAGAAGCTCCTGCTTGGTGGAAACCCGAGACCCGCAGAGAATCCATTCGTTATAGTGCATTTCCATCGGATTGAGGGGATAGGGATTCAAAGGATCGTAGCCGACGATGACAAGACGCCCTCTCCTCTTGAGACAGGGAAGACTCCAACTCATGGATTGAGCTGAACCTACATTCTCAATCACCACATCCACTCCTCTTCCCTTCGTGAGCTCCATCACCTTTTTCGATGAACTTTCTTCGGAGGAGTTGATCACAAAATCTGCACCCTGCTCGGTGGCCAATTGGAGAGGCTCTTCTCTTCTCGCCACGGCAAAGACTCTCGCTCCCATCAGTTTTGCAATTTGAATGGCATGAATCCCCAACCCCCCTATACCCATGATCATTACATCCTGACCCGCTTTGACGTCCGCCATTGTTTTAAGGGCGTGATAAGAAGTGGCCACGGCATCAGGAAGAACCGCCATCTCAGTGAGCGGTTTCTCTTCGTCAAAGGGACAGAAATTATAGGCAGGCAGTCTCACCAATTCGGAAAAGCCTCCCGGAAGTTCAAACCCCAAGCGTTTAATGGAAAAGCATACATTTTCCTTTCCTGTCCTGCACATCTCGCAGTCTTTGCATGCGATATAAAAATAGACGATCCCTCTCTGGCCGATCTTCACATCGGTCACCGCAGAACCAATAGCCACCACCTCACCCGCTATTTCGTGACCTGGTGTATGGGGAAGGGTGACAATGGACGGAGGAATTTTCCCTGAAATAATCTTAAGATCAGTTCCGCAGACACCGCAGGCCCTGACACGGAGGATGATCTCTGTAGGGCCGGGCACAGGGTCTTCTCTCTCCTCCAAAGACATTTTGTGGTTATACTCTCTAAGCAAAAAAGCCTTCATCCAACCCCCCTTATTCTAGGTGTCCGTGATATGACAAAGGTAAATGTACTTTTTCTATAAATTCAAATTCACATAAAATATTTTACACAATCGGATAGTTTCCAAACTCATAGGCTGCATCGTACAAAGCACAAATATTTTCCGGGCTTACATCAGGTTGAATATTATGTACGGGGGTAAAAACGAAACCGCCTCCAGGAGCAAGATCTTTTATTCTCCTTTTAACTTCTTCTCTGATGTCAGCCACGGTTCCATGTGGCAGAATTTTATGGGTGTCACAGCCCCCACCCCAAAATGTCAATTTGTCTCCGAATTCTTTTTTAAGCCTATCCGTATCAGACATGTCTTTCGCTGTAAGCTGAATGGGGTTAAGAGCATCGATACCTATTTCGATGAAATCTCGAATGAACTTATATACAGACCCACAGGAATGAAGCACTAACTTCGCCTGTGGAGCACATTCTCTTATCTTAGCATAGACCTCTCTCTGTCGAGGTTTAATAAGTTTTCTATATACTTCCGGGGACATCAGTGGTCCGGATTGCGAACCCATGTCATCATTAAAGGATACGGCCGTGACATATTTTCCTATTGGTTTCAATGTCGCCTCAGCTAAGGAGGTCCAATAATCAACAAATTTTTCTAAAAGAGCGTTTATAAATTCCTCATTTAATAATAAATCCATATAAAAATTGGTATGGCTTCGTAACCTGCAGGGCATGTCAAATAAATCTCCTTTAAATCCAAATCCCCCAAAGATGATTGCATAATCCGTATCTTCATAGATTCTTTTCACTTCTTCTTCCAACCCTTCCATTCTGAAGGGATCATGCGGATCGGGCCAATGATATTCATCGAGCGTTTCAATGGTAGCATTGCTCAAAGGATGTTCGATCATATGCCAGTAAAGACTGTCCGGAGAAGCAAAATATTTAATGCCCCATTCATCTATATAGTGGTCTTTGGAAACCTCTATCCATGGTTTCCATTTGGGACAAACAAGCCAAGTATCTCCATGAAATCTCTCATTTACTTTTTTTGATATTTTTACTGATCGTTGGAATTGATCCACCAGTTGGATCTCTTCCCTAATGCCAAAATAATCCAGCACTTTTTTATAAGTCTCGATATACATGGAGGACATTGCCAATCCTCCCAAATCTATCGGCACTCTATCTGCTTCTTGATGATTTAAAGCCATTTGGACTCTCTCACGTGAAGTCATAAGACTACCTCCTTCGTCCGAATTATTTATAGGAAAAAAATACCTTATCGAACCATGGTGATCTCAGGCTATAATCTCTCCAGCCCTAATCGCCTGAAGGTATCTTGTGCAGTAATCATCCTTTCCAAGAAGCATCTCCGTTGTTTTGATCGCTGCCATCGTCGCTGCATCCAGAGGATCAAGAATGGCCGAATCCATCCCTGCCATCATCATTAAACACAGAAAGATGCGATTGATGATAGGACGTTTGGGCAATCCATAGGATATATTCGACAGCCCGCCCGTGATATGAACACCAGGAAGTTCATTTGCAATCCCTTCTACCGCCTCCAAGACCATAACCCCTTTTGCATTATCGGTGCTCACCGGTTGCACCAAAGGATCCACATAAATAGCATCACGCTTAATCCCCATATCTTCAAACGCATACACAATCCGTCTGGCTCGGTCGACGATATCCTGGGCACCGGTAGGCATGCCGGAGTCATCCATGCAGAGGGAAATTATTTTACATCTTTTTCCTTTTAAAAAGGGGAGTATTGTATCAAAACGATCCTTTTCCAAACTGATGGAATTGATCATTGGAGGTTGGTTCACCATCCCATAGGCCATCTCCAGAACAGACGGGTCCGGACTGTCCAGGCACAGCGGAACATCAATCACTGGCTGAATGGTCTCTATGAGCCATTTCATGTCTTCCATCTCGTGGCCGATTCTGGCACCAGCATTCACATCAATGAAATGTGCACCGGCGGCCTGCTGTTTTTTTACATCTTTCTGAATGAAATTCACATCTCTTTTGACAACCGCTTCGCGCACACTTTTTCGAGTCGTATTGATCCGTTCACCAATGACACAAAACATGTTTCTCTTTTTTCTCCTTCATCCTGTGGATACAAAATATTTGGCTGACTCACACCTTATAATACTATAGAGGATAGGCGGATAATCCGATGCTCGTTCATACCGGCTTAGTTTAGATCCTCTTTAGCATTGCTCTGGCTTTCTTTGCTGCAGATGCCGCGTTTGGGGCATATATATCCGCCCCTATCTTATCTGCAAAGGCCTGATTGACCGGGGCGCCACCAACCATCACAATCGTCTGGTCCCGTACACCAACATCCTTGAACGCATCAATAGTCGCTTGCATAGCGGGTATTGTCGTGGTTAACAAAGCGCTCAGCCCTACGAAATCTGGTTTATGTTGTCTTATCGCCTCTATAAATTTTTCCGGGGATACATTCACGCCCAAATCAACCACATCAAAACCTGCTCCTTCCAGTAACATCCCCACCAGGTTTTTTCCTATATCGTGAAGATCCCCTTTCACTGTCCCAAGAACGACCTTGCCCACCGGCTCGACATCGGCTTTAGCAAGGTGTGGTCTTAAAACCTCCAGGCCTCCATGCATAGCGCGTGCGGAAATAAGCATCTCGGGGATATAACATTCCTCGTTTTCAAACCGGCGACCCACTTCTTGCATGGCGGGAATCATCGCCGTATTGAGAATATCACTGGAGCCATGGCCCGCCGCAAGCGCTTGCGTTACACCCTCTTTTACGCTTTCTAAGTCCCCTTTGATCACATTATCGTAAATACTATTCAGCATATCTATTTCTCCTGCAATCCTATTTAGCATTATGTCCTTCAGCGGCCTGAACCCTGAACCCCATGATCAGTTTTCGCTATTACCACAGAGAATGAACGGCTTTCATTTTTTATGGATAGGAATTTGCCCATTCCTGGGTGGACAATAGACAACTTTTCATTTCAAATTCAGACTCTTTTCTATTTCTTTGAGATTTCTCAATCCTTGAATGGCCAGCTCTTCTCCCGTATCAGCATAGTATCTCCAGGTTGCAGTCATTTTATTAATTTCCTCAAAGCTGGGGTCAAATGCTTCAATGGTGAGCAAGCCTTCGTAACCAATTTTTATAAGTGCCGTAAAGAATTCTTTCCATGGAACAAGCCCCGTGCCCGGAATCCCCCGGTTATTTTCACATACGTGGACATATCCTAAATAATCCCTTCCACATACTTCTACTGCCCTTGTAAAATTAGTCTCTTCGCGAATCATGTGATAGGAATCAAGGTGTACTTTGACATTGCCCGTGCCTACATCTTGGCAGTATTTCACTGCATCTTCTGCTATGTTGAGGAAATGAGTTTCGAACCTTGTAACGGCTTCCGGTGCAAGAATCAAATCACTTTTATTCTTAGCATAGACAGCGACTTCTCTCATGCACGCTACAGACCACTCCCATTCATTGTTTGTTCGAGGCTTCCCGGTTAAATAACTATTTGCCGCATAAACTTCACCACCTAATATTTTGGAACCAATTTCAACATTAATGTCTACAAGTTTTTTTAGCAATCCAACTCCATTTTTTCTTATCTCAGGGTTAGGGTCAATAAAATTGGCGTTTTGGGACATCGGTGTAATTGTTGTTACTTCAATGCCAACCTCTTTTACTTTATCTCTAACCTGTTCTGTAGGAAAATTATCTGGATCCATAATGCCAATATCAATTGCATCAAAACCTAACGATTTTGCCTTCTCAATAAGGGGTAGATCCTTCTCTGTAAAATATTCTGACCAGATAAATGTGCTTATGCCAAATTTAAACATAATATCCTCCTTTCACACTGTTATTAGCGAACAGATTGATGACGTCTGCCTCAGCGGCATCCTTAGCGCCTGTCCTAATCAATAAGCTGGTTATTCTATAAACTGGTTCCTTGCAGCTATGACTTCCTCAGCCAGTTACTTGAACACTATACTGGGCAGCCATGTGGATATCGCAGGGAATAAAATCAGAAGCAATAAAGTAATCAATTCTACTTGCAGGAACCACCAGATGCCTCTATAGATTTCAGGCAGAGAGAATTCCGGTGCTACGCTCTTAAGCATAAATGCGTTTATCCCAAAGGGGGGAGTAATCGCGCCGATCTCAAGGGTCTTCGCCACCAGGATGCCAATCCAAATGGGATCAATCCCAATTTTAAGCAAAGGCGGCACAATAATGGGCACTGTCAAGAACATCATCGAAATAGGGTCTATGACGCAACCCAGGAGAATGAGCAAAAGCATATAGCCGCTGACAGTGGCGAGAGGCGGCACATCCAGACCAATCAGAAAATTGGCTATTGCTGTAGTGCTACCGCACATAGCCAGGTAGGATGAGAAGATCATTGCCCCAACGAGAGTAATGAAGAGGACCGAGGTAGTTTGGGCGGTACCTATAAGGACATCGCGTATCGAGCGTAAAGAAAGCGTCTTACGTCCCAATGCTATGACGAAAGCCCCCGCAGCCCCAATGGCACCAGCCTCAGTCGGGGTGAAAATACCAGTAAAAATGCCACCCATGACCAGCGCCCCCAGCACTATCACCCCCCATATCCCCCCAATTGACCTGACCTTTTCCGCCCTGGAAACTCTGGGTAGGCTCGGCGCTAATTCAGGGTTTCTGTTCACCCTCACATATATCATGACCGCATAAGCTAAGGCAGTCATCATTCCAGGGATGAAACCGGCGATTAGGAGCTTCGGAATGGACTGTCGGGAAAGGATGCCGAATACAATTAGGTTAATGCTAGGGGGAATCATCCCCGCCAGCGTTCCCACGGTTGCTATGCATCCAGCGGCAAGCCGGCGGTCAACTTTGAAGCGGAGCATCTCCGGTATGGCCACCTTACCAAAAACTGCGGTCGAGGACGTGGTGGAACCGCAGCAGGCGCCAAATCCAGCAGCAGCAAAGGTCGTAGCGAGCACAAGGCTCCCTTTTAAGTGCCCAAACCAAGCGCGGGCAGCATTGTATATGTCCTGGGTAATCCCGGCAGTCGAGGCAAAATACCCCATGAGCAGGAACAGGGGTACCGCACTCACCTCGTAACCCGAACCAATGTCAAAGAGCCTACTCCCGAGCGTCTCTAATGTTGTGATGGGGCCCCGTATCATGGAAAATCCGACAGTGCCAGCGAAGAGAAGGCTCACACCAATCGGCATCCTCAACACCAGCAGCACCACGATCATCACCAGGCCAATAATTACCCATAGCGTCTCGTTCATATCTCTTTCCCCCCCACTTATCTAACAACGGCCTCCTCATACAACTCTCCCCTTCTCACTAACCGCACAATCTGTACCAGGAGCCGCAGAGCAAGCATACCACAGCCCACCGGGACACCAACCCGTGAAGGCCACGTCACAACCTGGATGGACCCTAACATTGTGTCTCCCATCAGAAAATTGACCCAGGCTGATTTGGCTGTGTACCAGGTGAGTACAGAAAAGAGAATAAAGCTTATGGTGAGGATTACACCCTCAATAGGGAGACGAGCTTTTCGCGGTAGCCGGTCATACAGAAAGCCAAAGGTTATGTGGGCATCCCGGCGTTGGGCAATGGCAAGCCCGAAAAAAATTAAATATACAAAGAGGAGGGAAACATACTCGTAGGAGCCCTTTACATGTCCATGGAAAAGACGCCGTGCCACCACATCCGCTACAGTTATGACCATCATAACGCCTATTGCCCCTGCCGAAATATAGGAAAGCCACTCTTCTGCCTCTATCTGCAGCTTTAATAGGAATCTTCCCAATCTTTTCATTGGCATACCTTCGAAATCAATCTAAAGGTGTTGCGAAGTGCCTAACGGCACTCCGCAACAAAATTCTGACTCACAGTTCCTGGCCAAGAAGCAACTCATACAACCTCATCCGCCTGGTCAAGAACCTCATGCCCACCGTGGAGAGGTTATATGAGTTAACCTCTCCATCATTCATACTTTTTAACCAGCCTTAAAAACTCGTCAAGTAGTGCCCGGCCGTCGATACCTTCAGCTTTCCTGTCTGCAACCCACTTATCCCACACCGGCCTGCCTCCTTCTGCCTTAAGCCTTGCCAGCTCCCCAAACTCGACTATTTTCATCCGTCCACCTGCTATAATCTTCTTCTCTGCCTCTAACTCCTTTTCACGGTAAATCTCGTATGCCTTGGTTGGCATTATATTGTTTACATCTTTCATAACTTGTTGGACATGGACAGGGAGCTTTTTCCAGGTGTCTAAGTTTATGACCAAGGTATAAGGCATATAGAAGAACTTGATCCTTTGCCAGTTCGAGAATATATCTCCAAACCCGAAGTCAAAAGCGTCAACGGGACAGCCCATGCTGGATGCGTCAACAACGCGCCGTTCTGCAGCGGCCGGAAGCTCGCCCCAGGGTACGGCGTAAGTCGTAATCCCTATCGCTTTTAGAGCATCACCCGCACCCCCGTGAGCACGGATTTTTATCTTCCTCATATCGTCGATAGTCCTGACCGGGACATGGGACATCATCTCTATCGTGATCCACACCCCGTTCATCAAATACTTCTGGTTTAACTCGGTGAACCGTGTTTCTACCGCCGGCGACTGAAAAAAATCGTGTGCGGCCTTAGCGTGGGCCAACACATTATCAGTTAGAAAGGGCAGAATAGTAAGCGATTTAATGGGATACAGGCCTGGATTGTAGACAACGGATACCTGCCCTAAGTCGAACGAGCCAGCTTTTATGGCCATTGGCTGTTCACTAATTTTCCCCAAAACACCACCAAACATCCTGTCGAACTTAACTTCTCCTTTGGTTCGTTTCTCCACCTCATCCATCCACCATCGTACCGGAAGATTGTAACTTGCTGGTGCGAATGCTTCATGATACTTGAGCTTGATGAGCTGAGCTGTTGCCGGGTTAGGCGCCATCAGCAAACCTAAAACCACCAGTACACTTACTAATACCCATATTCCCTTCTTTTTCATGATGTCTAACCTCCTATAATATGTTTAGAATGGAACGTTAAAAGGTTTTATTTTATCGAATCCCTCTCACCCCCTTTCTTTTTGGAAAATACCGATGGTCCGGGCAGGAAAAGGCATCAACCTCCATGGGGGTGAACCACCACTTTAATGGCTCCACCGATCCGTCCCTTAAATGTCTCAAAGCCTTCCGAGATCTGTTCCAGGGGAAAAGAATGGGTGATCAAACGCCTCAGATTGACCTTTCCGGAGGCCAACAACGAAACTGCCCTCCCACAATTCGCCCATCCTTCTCCTCGCACAGTGTAGATGAACTTATTATTCTTTCCCAGGATGGAAAAATCTGCGCTCACCGGTTCTTCAGGAAATCCAAGAAGAAGTATCTTGCCCATTCTTTTGGCCATCGCAATGGCCATCTGGGGAGACTCGACTCCTCCAGAGGATTCGATTACCAGGTCAGCCCCCATTCCTCTGGTCTCTTCGAGAACAACCCGAAGAGGATCTTCCTGATGAATATCGATGATTCGATCCGCACCCAAATCTTTTCCCACCTCAAGGCGGGAGGCCCTCGTGCCAACCAAGACCGCTCTTTTGGCACAAAGGGCTTTGGCCACTTCTACGGCTATGAGCCCCAGAGGACCCGGGCCGATTACAACGACATAATCGCCAACGACATACCCGCCGGTCGTCTCAAACCCATAAAGAACGCACCCCAGATTTGTAATGAGAGACGCTTCATCGAAATCGACAGCGTCCGGAATTGGATAAACCGTGTTCACGTGGTTGACCACATACTGAGCGAAACCTCCATCAGTGGTAAACCCATTAGCGCGATGTCCTTTTTTTCCGTAATTCAGACAGGCTGTATAATATCCAAGCCTACAATTTCTGCAGCGCATACAACCCAAATGAGCTTCCACAGCCACCCGGTCTCCCACTTTGAATTCATCGACTGTCTCGCCCAGGGCGACAACAGTCCCAGAATATTCATGGCCTGGAATGAATGATCCATAAGGAGGCTGTCCGACCCAAGGCTTTGCGATCAAGCTGAGATCAGAACTACATACCGCGCAGGCCTCAACCCTGATGAGGACATCTGCCGGACCCGGCAGAGGAGTGTCCACCTCATTTATCTCCAAGAGATTTGGAGCCATTAACACTGCTGCCTTCATCTTCGGAGGGATCTTCAACGAAGTTCCTCCTTCTGAGAAGCATCCACTGGCCGATAGAGGATCTTCACAAATTCTTTCTCGATATCAGCGAGATGGGCAGCCATGACTTTTCGAGCTCGATTTCCATCCCCATCCCGAATGGCTTCGTAGATGCGGTGATGATAGTCCAA
Source organism: Deltaproteobacteria bacterium (assembly GCA_020059605.1). Taxonomy (GTDB): domain Bacteria; phylum Desulfobacterota; class BSN033; order BSN033; family UBA1163; genus RBG-16-49-23. Next base: position 23,016 of record JAGVBT010000050.1, on the reverse strand, counting down.
TGAGCGTTTGCTGATGTTCGACTTTTGGATGATCAATGTGATGTTATCCCTCAGGAGATCACGGATTTTATCAATAAAGTCTCCCAGGAGGCTATTCTTGGCAGCTTTGGCAATACAGAGATGGAAGTGATGGTCTGAATGGCTGAAGGCGATCGGATCACCCCAATGGGCTTTCATTTGTTGGAGGCTTTCGTCCAGGGATTTGATATCCTCTGGTTCTGCCCGTTTTGCCGCTAAAGCGGAAAGCTCCGTTTCAATGATCTTGCGAACTTCGATCATCTCTGCAATGTTCTGTTCCTCCTGAGACCTTGAAAAAAAGAAGGATAGGTTCGTTCGCCAATGGGTTTCTGAAGTCACATAGAGGCCTTTGTTTTGGCGATAGAGATAGCCCAGATGGACCAGGGCATTCAATGCCTCCCTTAAAGAACTCCGGCTGACTGAGAGGTTTTCTGCCATCTTCATCTCCGAAGGAAGCCTCTCCCCGGAAGGGAACTCCCCCGAGTGGACCATCTCCCGGATCTGCTCAAACACACCATCGGAAACCAGAATTTTTTGAACCGGTTTTAAAGGCATACTTAACCCAAAAATCCGAAATCCGAATATCGAAATCCGAAACAAATCCAAAATTCAAATTTCAAAAACATTTTCATCTCTTCCTACTGTGTTTTTTGGTTCGGTCATTTGAATTTGTTTCGAAATTCGCCTGCCTGCCGCAGGCAGGGATTTCGTGCTTCGGATTTCATTGCAATTTATGCTCTATTATTAAACTCCCGATTGGTAGCCTTAATTGGAAACTTTTTCACTTCTTCTAAAAAAGCTGCCAGATGATTGGCACTGTGCTCAAAGTATTTAAGCCCCTTCTCCTTGCTCCCCCGGAATGGATTTCCAATTGTAGAGGTGTCAGAATACTCCTGATGCTCCATTGGGACCCACGCCTGCTCCGTTTCCATGAATTCCACCATCCCGGAACCATCCTTTTTGGAGAATGAGGGTCCCATCCATTTGGGGGCGTGTGTTCGATCCTGAACAGCCAGGGACATATCCAAACATGACTCGTCATAGGCCAAACAGGTCGATGTCTCAATCTCTCCAGAATGCCAGCCCGGGGTTTCTTCTGGCGGCCCTTCAATGATTCCTTTCAGGGCGTTATACTCTCGTTCCGTGGGGGTCTTGTACCAGCAGGTGAAAGTCCCTGTTTCGTAGCGGATGCGGCGGAGGACATCGTCTACAACCTTTGAGTTCGAGCCGTGATGGGTGACGTAGACGATTTTGTTGAAGCCATGGTAGATCAGGGACTTGCCAATATCATAGACCAACCGACGGTAGGTATCACCGGAAAGAGTAATCGTCCCTGTCCCTTCTCCCATATTGTGCATGTGGTGGGGAGAGTACCCATAGGGGATGATGGGGGTATAAATAACAGACGCTTTTTTCGAAGCTCGGATCACCACTTCCCAGGCTGTCAGGGAATCGCAGCCTAAAGGAATGTGAGCCCCGTGTCGTTCCAGACTGCCCATGGAAACCATAACGACATCGCAATACTTCAGATATTCGGCAACATCCACATAGGTCATGTCATGAAGGTAATAAGTTTTTCTCTTTGCCATTCTTTTCTCCTTTTTGATGGATTTCTAAAATGGGAATCTTCATGTTATTCTTTCAGAAACCCAGCAACCGTCAATTCTTCACGCAATTTTATTTTTTCGTCCATCGTTAATGGAAACAGGGGTGCCCTCGGTGGGCCACCATAGAATTCTGCAAAGTCCATGGCTGCTTTTACCCCTGCGACTCCAAACTTTCCAGAGACCTTCTGATTCAACGTCATCAACCTGTACTGCTCTGTTCTGGCCTCCTCAAATTTTCCAGCTCTCCATAAGTCAAATACCTTGCAACAGGCATCCGGAGCAAAATTCGCGATGGAGAGCACTCCTCCCACACCGCCCATGACCAAGGCTTCAAAGAAATAACTTGCCGATCCAGCCAACAAGTTAAACTCAGGACCTGCTGCCAAGAGATAGGAGGCGAAATTTCCTTTGGAAGTATCTTTCATGCCGACGATATTCGGGTGCTTTGATATCTCACCGATCAAGCTCGTGCTGAAGGTCAAGACCGCAACTTCTGGATTATTATAGAGGAGCACCGGAACAGGAGATACATCTGCAATCAAACGAAAATGTCTTAAAAGAACTTGATCCGTCATCTTTTTTGCGAAAAAGGAAGGGGCAATCAAACTCACAAAATCGGCTCTCATTGAAGCGGCTTCTTTGGAGGCGATGATCGATTCATACGTCGATTCCCGTCCCGTACCTGCCATCACCACTTTATCCTTCGCTGAGACGCTGAGGACCGTCTCCAATACCTTCCGGCGCTCTGCTTCCAAAAGGCTCTTAAATTCCCCGTTTGTTCCAAGAACGAGGTAACCCCGAAGCCCACTCTCGTTGAGCTTCCGGATGTTGGAGGCCAATTGGTCTAACAGGAGATTACCCTCCTCGTCAAAGGGGGTGGCGATAGGCGCGAAGACGCCAGAAAGCTTTTCCCGGTACGACATCTTTTCCTGGGACACTGAAGGATACTCCTATCAAAAATCGGATAGTCTGTTTGTCGGACAATATTACATAAAACAAAATGGTTGTCAAGAAAAATGTTTGTTGGTTTATCCCCCAAAAGTGTGCATCATTAAAAATGGGTTGTGATATCAACAATTTCAAATTCTTGTTGTTTGATTAAAATTCGTTGTTTTTCTCCTGATACTCTGTGGCGGATTCTTGAAAGGCGGTTTTTTGAGAGATGTGGAGACCAAGCTATTTTTGTCTTCTTTGCAAGAAGGATTGGTTTGTTCCATATTAACGATTTGTAATTATGAGCACTATTTAAGTGATCACTTTGGGGAGAGGGGCCATGTTTTTGAATGAGAGGGATCATCGCTGATAGCCAAAGCGTTCTTCGAAGATGGGGGCGATCAGGTTGTCCACCGGCACATAGTCATCGGTGAGGATGACCGAGGTACGTTCCATCAAATACTTCTGCAACCGGTCCTGCGGCATGACATAGGAGGTCATCTCCTCCCCTTTTTCTTTTTTTACGACCTTAACAAAATCGTCCATATCGAGTTTCTTAGGACTTGCCACCACCACATGTGTGCTGATCCCAATGCTGTCAAAATCGGAGCTGAGGGTAATGAGATGGACATTTCCCTTTCCGAAGACCTCCTCCAGCGTCCGGATATAGGAGGGCATAAATTGGCCCTTCCTCATACTATCGATCACATTTGCCAGAAGTAATCCATCCGGTTTCAAGAGGGCTTTCAATTGCATGGCGAACTCTTTGGTCGTTAAGTGGTAAGGAATGGAAAGATCATTGAAGGCATCGCCGAAGATGAAATCGAAACTTCCCTTCTCCTTGCAATTCATCACAAACCAGCGGCCATCCATATTGTGAGACCGAATCTTCGATTTCTCTGAGACGCCTAAATACTGTTGAACCACCTGGGTGACCTCCGGGTCGATCTCCACCACATCGATCTCTGACGCCGGATACTTCGATTCGATATAACGGGGGATCGTGTATCCTCCCCCTCCGATGAAGAGAGCTTTAAAGGGCTTTCGCTTCTTCGCCTGCCACCTCACAAATTCTTCGTAAATCCGGATGTATTCATATTCCAGATAATGGGGATCCTTCAGATCGGTATAGGAGTGGACCAGATGATCGAGGACCAGCGACTCAAGGGGATTTCCGCTGTTTCCTTTGATGCTTCGCTTCAATTTGATCGTATAGAAATCGCTCTCCTTGAAAAAATAGGTGTCTTCATCGAGGGGCGGCTTGAAGGCATATCCATAGGCCGTCTTGAGGGCATGAACAGGAGAGGTGGAGATTGACATCTCGTCCGGGCGAAGGGCCGCATATCCATAAAGCCCTGCAAGGGGGACGACGAGAAAGATGATTCCAAGGAGGATGGAGAAAAAGGCCATCCCTCTCTTTCTTCCGAGAAAACCTCCGAAGATCAGACCGGAAAGGATGAGGATGATGCCCATGGTGATGAGGATGTTACGCGTTCCCATCCAAGAAATAAGGAAAAATCCTGTGGCAAAGGTCCCGAGGATGGCGCCGAGAGTGGAGAAGGCGTAGATCTTTCCGACCACATTCCCTGTCTTGGCCAGGTTGTTGAGGGCCAATTTAACCACCACGGGCGAGATCATTCCGAGAATACAGGCAGGAACGAAGAAGACGATCGTAGTGATCAGAAGAATCCGGACCATCAGGCTCGTTTCAAAGTGCGCCCCGCCTACCAGGTTGGTCAGGGGAGAGATCGAAAACGCCCCTACACCGGAGAGAAAGAGAAGCCAGCCGAGCGTGGAGGAGCGGGGGAAACGGTCTGCGACCAGTCCGCCAAGATAGGCGCCGATGCTGATGCCGGCAAGAATCACACCGATGATGCTCGTCCAGGTGTAGAGCGAGACACCCACATAGGGAGCCATGATCCTTCCTGCCACCAGCTCGATGACCAGGGTGCAGAAACTTGCGATAAAGACGACAAGATTTGCTTTCACAACCTCTTTTTGCATATCCAGACCTCTTTAACTAGGAGATGATCGGCCCCGTAGTGCTCCAAGCCATCATTCTAAAACTTAACCGGGATGAGTTCAAGAGTTTTAGGTTTCCCGTGTTTCTTGGGTTACTTGAGTCTATTGGGTTAAGGATTGAAACTCAATAAACCCAAGAAACCCAAGTAACTTAAAAAAACAGTTATTCTCCTTTAAAATTCGGCGTTCTCTTTTCGACAAAGGCGGCGATACCCTCTTGAGTGTCTGTTGTCCGAGTGATATCGGCAATCGTTTGGCTTTCCTCTTCCATCTGGGTTTCCAAGGTCTGGTTCCATCCGGTTTGCATCAACCGTTTTGCCGCTCCGAATGATTTTATAGGGCCTGAAGCAAGTTGAAGGGCCAACTGGTTGGCCTGAGACAGCAATTCTTCACCCGGAACGACGCGGGTCACGATCCCTAATTCAAATGCTTCCTGGGCGGTGAGCATCCGGTTGGTCAATGTCAATTCAAGGGCCTTCTTCAGACCGACGGTGCGAGGCAGGAAGTAAGACATGCTTCCATCGGGTGTGAGGCCGACGCGGGTATAAGCCACGCTGAAACGGGAGGAATGGGCGGCCAGGACAATGTCGCAGGCAAGGGCAAGGCTCATTCCCGCTCCTACCGAATACCCGTGGACCGCCGCAATCACCGGCGCATCCATCCGTCTCATCCGGGAGACAGCGGCGTGAAGATAGGTGGTCACCTCCTTGATGTGAAGCGGCAGGTCCTTGCCGTGCGAAGTGAAAGACTTCAGGTCGCCGCCGGCGCAGAAATGGTTTCCCGCACCGCTAATTACAACCGCCCTGACCGCAGGGTCCTCATCGCATTGCAATATGGCATGCATGAAATCCCTCGACCATTCCAGATTGATTGCATTGAGAGCCTCCGGGCGGTTCAGGGTGATGTGAGCCACATGATCTTTGACATCGAACAGAAGAGTGGTATATTCCATCTTCCCAATACCTCCTTTTGAACGGTATAGATGGGAAGTTTAATTGAGCCAGATCAATGTGTCAATCTTTTTAGGGTGAACTTGATCACCCAGAGAGGCAATTCCCAAAGTCCTTGATCAATTGGGGGCGGTTTTTCATTCCAGACCATTGAAAAATTATAAACTTGAGCCCATCCCCAATTAATTCCCAATGGAGTTTTTAAAAATGGCTGTAACGTTTAAGGGAAAACCGTCATCGATAGTCTTAAGGATTGAATTGGACAGTTGAAAGGAAAGATTCAATATAAAGAGTCTAAATAGAAAAATAAAAGGGACACTCCCAACAGAAATATAGGAATGTCCCTCATTTTCTCACAGCCGTTTGCACAAAACCGCAAAATATCGATACAGCATAATTCATCCTCCTTTCTTTTCCGTAAAACAACCATTCCTTGTAGTCGTTCTTAAAACCTCTCTTGTATTTGCCCGCACTGAGCAGATAACTTCTATATATAAGTAATTGATTTTTTTGATACCTATTTCTTCAATTCATAGGTTCCCGTTATCTTGAAGCAACCCTGTGTCGTGCCGGGTGATATCGGCTTACCTTTCGTATTAGGCACGGCTTTGCCCCCACCCGTAATGCCCTTGTATTTGCCGGTGCCATAAATAAATTTCCAGTCCCGTTCCATGCCGACTTGAGTGATATCAACGACCCAAATATCGCCGCTTGGATCCATATATTTGCACACCATGGACCCGCTCCAATTCCCTTTATCAATTTTGAACAAGGCTCCATAATGGTAGGTCGTATTATCGAATGTTTTATTCCCGTAATTATCCAGGTTAATTCCTTTCCCTTCCATGGCCATAATAGTCAAATCTTCACTGGCGACGATGACATTGACATTACCGACGCCACAGCTCATCATATCAATGTTTTCCGCTTGGGCGACCGGAATGAACACAACAAAAACAAAAATAGTTATGAAACCCAAAATGATGTTGTTCACCTTCTTTGTATCCATGTTCGTTTCCTCCTTTTTGGTAGTTGGTTTTTGATTAAGTTATGTAGTGAAACCTCCTTCCTCCTCCAAAATCTCGAATCAACCTTGATCCATCACCTCCTTTTCTCTTGTCTATTTTTCCGCATGTGACCCCCTGAACTTTCCCCTTCCCCCTGGAGAGAGGAAAGGGTAGGGATCGGAGAATTTAGAATCTCCCAGAGCTCCTCAAGATTGGTAAAGCCTCTGCGTCCTTTTGCCCCCACCTCTTCCACAAGCCCTACAAGATTTCGAGGTTGGTTCTTTTTAAACTTGTAAACACGGACAATGTAAGTCGTTAAAACCATAAACAATGTGGAAGAATCACAAATTTTTATAGAGTTCATACCACAGAGGAGATTACAGATTATGTACAGATTCGCTTAAAATAAAAAATAGGGTGATGGGAGAAAACACAGATAGGGAGGCGTCGGAGAATATTAAAAGTTATTGACATTTGTAATTTATTTGTTACAATAGACTACAATGAAGCTGCTAATGGATGCGGATTGTTTAATCAAACTTACTAAGGCTGGCCTTAAAGAAGAAATTTGCAGACGATTTGGAGTAGATATTCCTTCTATTGTTAAAAAGGAGGTTGTTGATGCTGGTAAAAGCAAAGGTTTGTCGGATGCAGAATTAGTAGAGAAAAATATTCAAAATGATATCATTCAAGTTACTGGAAAAGGGTTTTCGGCCCATGTTAAAGGAGACCAGGCTCTTATAGAAATTTTTAAGCAAGGACAATATGATTTAATAGCAACGGACGACGCCAAATTAACTCGATTACTTAAATCGATGTCCATCCCTTATATTTTGCCTGGCCTTCTCATTTATTCTTTTTATCAAACGGATATCATCAATAAAGGAACGGCGCTTCATTGGCTCGAAAAACTTTCCGATTTTATCAGCGAAGATGAGTATAGTATGGCGAAATTTTTTTTGGAGGAAAAATCATGAAGGTCAAATCCCTAAGAATTCCTGAAGATATTGATAAAGCGATAGACTATGTGGCTAAGTCAGAGAAACTTGAAAAAACACAATCTCTTCGAAAACTTACAAGATTGGGGTTCGAATTTTATGCTGCAAAATCCTATGAGAGGGGGAAGCTAACTCTTCGTGAAGCCTCTGACCTATTAAATCTGACACTCTCTGAAACGATCGATATCCTCTCGGAGATGGGAGTAAAAGGAAATATTAAAGCAAAGGATGTGATGGAAAGCCTTAAATCAGTCCGTTCGGGATAGTTAATCTCCCATTCCCTGTTTTCCTGGTTCACTTGTTCTTTGTGGTCGCCCTTTCCCCGATTCCCCGTTTCACCGGTTCATTGTTTGCCAGAAAGGATTGTTCTATAGATCGCTTCTGTCTTGGGGGAGGGTTCAATTCCAGGTAGAGATGAAAGGGTTTTCTTATGGCGGTTGTAAACTGCCAGGGCATCAGTCTTTCGACCCAGGCGGTGATAACAGGTCATAAGACCAGAATAAAATTCATCAGCAAGATCATCGACCTCCAATCCCTTAAGATAACAGTCCAAAGCCTTCTCCCATTGACCGGATACCTGGTAGTGTTGACCTAACTTTTCAACATTTCTCAAAAATTTGTTTCTCAGGCGTTCTCTCATAGAGATGGTCCGCGGCTGTTCAATTTCTTTTGCCAGGAAAGGACCTTTATACATTTCTATGGCTTTTTCTGTGAGTTCAATAGGCTTCTCCACCCGTTCTTTTTTCCACTGACCATCTGCTTGTTCCAGGATAGCCTCGAATGCCCAAAGATCCACCCAGCAAAATTTATCATCCAGGGTCAGTTTCCCCTCCTGGCGGAGGATAGCCTTTTCATAGCCGAGTAATTGGCGTAAGCGGTGCAGGTTGGTTGCAAAGGATTGTTGCGCCCTATCGCCATCAGCTTCAGGCCAAAGAGCATCCATGATATGGTCTTCCCTTACTTCCTTTCCTCCAAAGGCGATCATTGCTTTGAGCATGGATAGAGGCCTTTGTTGTGCTTTTCGTTGGAATCGGATCGGTTTCCCATCTTTGATAAGCTCAAACCGCCCCAGGGTGAATACCTTTAAAGGCCAGGGCCAGTTTTCTAAATGGAGCGCCGCTCGGTCGGGAACTATACGGAATCTGCGAATAAGCTCCTGAACATATTCGATCTCAACCCCGGCTTCGAGGGCTTTGGTACACAGCTTGGCCATACCAGAAGGTGGAGGACCCCAGGTACCAAAATATCCTCTCTCCCTCCCCAGGGCAAAGGCTTTCCTAAGTGAATATAAGCCTGTTTCTTCCTTCCCTTGATCAAAGGCGAAGAGGGTTTTGGCCAAAAGTGCAGCATATTCGGTGTTTTTACCCCTTACCTCACGGGCAAAATCAAAAGCATGGGTTAGATGTTCTACCGCTTCTCGGTGCCTTCCAAGTTCATGCATCACATGCGCATTCTGTATATGACACCAGCCTGTAACAAGAGTAAATCCTGCTTCCATCCTCAAATTCAAAGCTTGCTCCATATGAAGCGAGGCTTCTCCAGGGTCCCCCCGAAGCAAAGCCTCCTGGCTTTTTGCACTGTGGTAGGTGCAGAGGTCCCAGGGTCTGAAACTTTTTAAAGATGGAGACATCTCCTCCAGCAATCTTGCAGCCGTTGTATGATCGCTTGCACTTACGGCGCTTGATATTCCCTGGTATAATAACATGATCTCAAACGTATGGATGCCGGTCGCTCGGGATAACTCCAGACCATCAGTGACTACCTTCAGGCATTTTTCATATAACCCCACATACCGATAATATGTTGCCTCTATAAATCCAAGTCTAATTCGGATTAAAGGGGTAGCATCTCTAAATTGAGATAATTTCCTTAGAGAGTTGATAACCAATAGCGCCTTCCCGAAATCGCCCGTCTGCACCCGGTAAATTGCCACAGTAGCAATGGTCTGTAATTTAAGGCTTAGGTTTGAAGAGCCTTCGGCAAGCGAAAGAGCGCGCTCCGCCCAGGTCTCGATCTCAGGATGCTGAGGCTGTCTATATACCAATGCAGAGAACATGGCGGAAGTAAATTGAAGCTCGATCTCGTCAGAAGGAAATTCTTTGAAACTATGCCCGAATTCTTCAAGCACGGGAATCCAGCGATCAAGGGGCTTATAGTCCGCCATTCCATATATGATAGAGTAAACTATGCCCCAACAAACAAGGATTATTCCGGTTATCTCCCTTTGAGTCTTGAATCTTTCAAAGGCGTTTTCAAAATAGTGCCGACTCTGTTCGGGGTCAAACGGAAGGCGGCAGGATCCCATCCAGTAAAGAAGCCAGGGATCATTCTCCATCATGCCTTTTGGAAGGCTGCCCAGCCACTCTTCAAGCGGACGATATCGTCCCTGCTGTACCATCGATGGGGCCTGTTTCATAATCAAACGAACTATTTCATCCCAGTCGCCATTGTTGCGGAGGAGCGAAACTGCGGCTTCCGTCTGGCCGTTCATTTCAAGAAGTATGGCTGCACGGCGAAGGAAGACCGATAGGGTGTCCTGAGAAAAAGTTTTTTTTGCACGGGAAAGTAAAAACTCTCTGAAGAGCGGATGATATTGATAGATAGGCTCGGTAATGAAACGTTTTTCTGTAAAGTAATTATTTCGGCTCAATGTGGAAAGGATGCGGTTTGCATGGGGTAGGCCAGTGAGATCTTCAGCCATTTTCACCGTCATTTTAGATAGAAAGGCCGTCTTGAGGAAAAACTCTCTGGTCTCTTCATCCGTTTTATTGAAGAGTTCATTTCCAAAATAATCAAAGATCTCCTCTGGGGTTAGCTTCCCGACCACCTGAGGCTGAGTCCCACTCTTCACGCTCTCTAACATCAAGATCAATCCGGCTGCCCATCCATCTGTGGTTTCGTGTAGATGTCGGATCGTATCTTTGGATAGTTTCCGCTTTGACCGTAAATGGAGGATGGACCCCGACTCGTCCAGGGTCAGACGAAGCTCATCCCATCCAAGTGCATTCATCAGGTTATTGGCGCGTAATCGTATGAGAACCGGCGGAGGGTCACTTCGACTTATGAACATTACATTGATGCCATGGGGGATGCTGATTAGAGCATTTAAAATCACTTCATGGAATGGCGATTCGGTTGGCGTTTCTTGGTAATTATCAAAGACAAGGACGGATGAAATTCTAAATCGGCTGTAAAGATTTTCAAAATATCGTTGGGTAAATGTGGGAATACCTTGTAGATATTCAGGAGTGAGAAGGGGTAATGGTTTTTGGATTCGCGGTGTTGCCTTTTTTGCTGCCTGTCCCAAGTAATAGAAGAAAGTCGCTGGATCTGCATCTCCTTCGTCTATTTGATACCAAAGGCAGGGAATCTTGCGAGCATCGAGGTAGTTTGCAACGAGAGTGGTCTTTCCGGAGCCAGCAGGTCCTGAAACCCAAATGATCGGCTGTTTCCGCATGTGATCAAGCGCGCGAAACAACCGTTTCCTGGGAAAGACTCCCGTGAGGACAGGAGGGGATACCTTGCTCATCAGAAAGCAGTAACCTCCTTACGCCCTTCTTTTGTGGTATGGTATCAGTCTATTAAAGACGAACAAAAGAGTCAATATGTTTGTGTTTGGACCCTCTTTACACTGGGCTTTTTATCAAATAAGATTAGGGGGTATGACCGCTCGGAAGATATTAACCAGGGATTTCACCCTCAGTTTTCTCGCCCAGTTCACTTTCTCTTCGGTGTTTTGCATCCTCATCCCCACCTTTCCGATTTATCTTACGAGGAGAGGGTCTCCCGAGGCAGAAATCGGTCTTCTCATCGGAGTTTTTAGCGTCTCTTCTTTAATTCTAAGGCCTTTTGTTGGAAGAGCCCTTTTAAGAGTTCCGGAAAGAAATTTCATGATCTACGGCACCATCTTGTACACTTTCTCCTCCCTGGCCTATCTCTTTGCGCCGCCCTTTTGGCCTCTTTTTATCGTTCGGATTTTCCACGGGATCGGCCTCGCCTTTTTTTCAACTGCCGCTTTCACATTAATTGCCAATATCAGCCCCGAGGCCCATCGGGGACAGAGCCTGAGTTATTATTATCTGGCTATCAATGTTGCTTTTGTGATCGCCCCCTACGTTGGGATGCTTCTCGTCAACCGGTTCAATTTCAGCGTCCTCTTTCTGATTTGTGTAGCCTTATCCCTATGCTCCCTGTTCATCACCACTCGATTGAGTCATGGGCAGACCCTTCGATCAGAAAACCAGGCGACGGAGAAGCGGTCTCTTTTAAGCCGTGAAGCTCTCCCCCCGGCAATGATGGCTTTCATGGTCAACATCGTTTGGGGAGCAGTGATTGCTTTTTTTCCTCTTTATGCGCTGAGTCATGGGGTTTCAAATCCCGGACTTTTCTTCGGCGCGTTAGCAATCATCCATGTTATCGGCCGTGGCTTGGGTGGGAGGGTATTGGATCTTTACAGCAGGGAAAGGATCATTTTCCCCTGCCTGATCGCTTACATCCTTTCAATGGTCATCCTTGCTTTTTCAAAAACGCTTCCCATGTTTTTACTGGTGGCGGTGATCTGGGGAGTGGGGAACGCTTTTCTCTACCCCACCCTGGTGGCTTATGCCCTGGATCATGCGAAATCTTCTCCTGGCCCGGCAATGGGCACCTTTACTGCGATCGCTGATCTCGGGTCGGGCATGGGTTCGGTCATTATGGGGATCATCCTTCAGTTCACCAATTATATGACGATGTTCCTTTGCCTGACGCTCACCGGCGTCATAAATCTCCTATATTTCTATTTCATCATTCGCAAAAAAAGGAGGGAGAAATATGCCGATCTATGAGTATCGTTGCGAAGAATGCAGAAAGATATCCGAGTTTCTCCTGATCCGGACCGATGAGAAGTTTGTCCCTCAATGCAAACGGTGCAACAGTAAAAAAGTGTCCCGTGTCCTGTCGAGGGTGAGAGTAATTCGCTCGGAGGAGAGCCGGATGGAGAGCCTGGCCGATCCCTCAAAATGGGGCGGCATCGACGAAAAAGACCCGAAGAGCATGGCCAAATGGATGAAAAAAATGGGTAAGGAACTCGGCGAAGACATGGGGGAGGATGTCGATCAGATGGTAGAGGAGGGCATGGAAGAGGAGATGGCCTCTAAATCAGAAAACGACCTGGAAGATTAGCCGCCCCCCCAATCTTTTAATATGACAATTTGTTATTTGTTCACCTTCTTCAACTTTGCCCCGATGAAGGAGGCTATGATCACGAGGGTGGTGGATAGGATAATCATCATAATCCCCAGTGCGGAGAGTCGTCCCCAGAGGCCATCCTCAGCGAACCGCAGGATCTGAACGGCCAGAACCTCCGTGCCCGGCCGAGAAAGCACCACGGACAGGCTGAGCTCACGGACGAACATGGTGGTAAGCATGATCCATCCGGAGACAACACCAGGAATCAGCAAAGGGATGATAATCCGCCTCATGGTATATAGGGCACCGCCGCCGCAAACCCGTGAAGATTCCTCCAGGTGGCTATGGATCTGGATAAAAGCGCTGGAAAGAGGCCGAACCCCATAGGGCAGATAAGTGGCGATATACCCAATGAGCAAGGCCCAGATCGTGGCATAAAGAGGCGTATAGACAAAAAACCACATAAAGCCTATGCCGATGACGATGCCGGGGAAAGAAAACGATAAAAAGCTGAGGGACTCAAGAAAGCCTGAGGCCGTGGTTCGGACTTTCACAATCACATAAGCGACAAAGATGGAGAGGAGGATCCCCAGTGTGGCTCCCGCTATGCCAAGGAAAAGGCTGTTCTTGAGAGAAAGCATGGAAATGGGGTCCTTCATCACGGCTATCCAGTGCTTCCAGCTCATGAGCGTGAAGGCCCTTGTGCTTGGCACCATGGAATAGGGGACAAGGGAAGTGTAGAACAGTACGACGATGGGCAGCACAATCAGCACAAAAGAGAGAAAGGCGACGATACCGAACAAGGGATACTTGGCTTTCTTCAGATCAATCACCGTAGGTCGGTAGCCACGGCTGGACACGGTAACATACTTTTCACCTTCCGAAGTGAGGTAGCGATAGAGAAAAATAAGCGTGATGGAAGTCGCCAGAACGCTCATGCCGACTGCTGCCGCCATGCCGTAGTCTGGAGCAAATCCCGTTGCAATGATTCGGTAGATGTGAGTAGAGAGGACGTAGTTTCGTCCGGGCATGCCGATGACCGAGGGAACGGCAAAAGAGGCCAGACTCCGGACAACCGCCAGCGTGATGGCGGCTAAAATGGCCGGGCGGAGAATCGGAAAGGTTACCCTGACGGCTGTGCGAAAATTTGAAGCACCGCATACCCGCGAGGATTCTTCGAGGGAAACATCAAAGGCAGACATGGCGGGGGCGATGATCAGGTAAGCCATGGGAAAATCCATGAGGGCTTCCACGAGGATCATCCCCTGAAGGGTGTATATATTTAAAGGCGATTCCGTCAATCCCAGCAATTGCTTAAACAACAGGTTGATCATTCCGTTTGACGGGTTGAGAAGAAGCGCCCAACTGACGGCAAACAATACGTGAGGGATCATCATCGGAACAATCGAGACTATCCCGAACAGGCCTTTGAAGGGAATATTGGTCCGGGTATTCAGATAGGCCAGAAACATGGCCAGTGCGGTAGCCAGCAAAGCGGATCCCGAAGTAAATATGACCGTATTGGCCACAATAGAACCTAAAGCGGGATCGCTGTATGACTTGATATATTTTTTCAGGGTAAAATCGCCAAAGGCGCCCAGCCCCTCGGTAAAACTGCCGAGAAAAAGCATCATGACCGGGCAGATTGTGAGAAAACCGACAATGACGATCAGGGAGTACGTGAGAGCCCTATTGGTCTTCCGCATAGGAATATCAGCTCAATTAAAAAGAATGCTGCAATGAGTAGGGTCAAAACGGAGGTTGATCAGGTCACCCTCCTTGATCTTGGCGGTTGGTTCTACCTGGAAACTCAAGGTTGTCTCTTTGATTCGGACTTCGCCCTCCTGGATATCTCCCACGAAGACTAACGATTCCACTTTCCCCCGGAAGACATTTCGCCCTTCACCTCCGGCTTCTGTCAGCAATTTGATGAATTCCGGACGGATACAGACTGAAACGGACTTCCCCGGCACCGCTTCGTCCCTGCTCTGACAGACGATTGTGCCGATGGCGGATTCGATGACGGCCCACCCTTTTTCAACAGATCTGATCTTCCCATCGATGATATTCGCCCGGCCGATAAAATCAGCCACAAACCGCTGGTCCGAGTTGAAGTAGATATCCCAGGGGGTTCCCATCTCGATGATGCGGCCGTTTCTCATCACCGCCACCATGTCCGATAGAGAGAGAGCCTCAATCTGATCATGAGTGACATAAACGGCGGTGATGGAAAGCCGGGAGAGGAAGCTTCTCAGTTCTTTCCTTGTTTCTTCTCTGAGCTTGGCATCCAGATTGCTCAGGGGTTCATCGAAGAGGATCACCTTCGGTTCGGCCACCAGGGCCCTGGCCAAGGCCACACGCTGCTGCTGTCCGCCGCTCAATTTTGTGGCCGGACGTTTTTCGAACCCCGCAAGCTGGACGAAACGCAGGGTCTCTGCCACCTTATCCGCAATCTCTTTTTTGGGCAGTTTGCGGGTCTGCAGAGGATAGGCCACATTGTCAAACACGTTCATATGGGGCCAGATGGCATAGGTTTGAAACACCATGCCCAACCTTCTCTTTTCCGGCGGGAGATAGATGTTCTTTTCCTGTGAAAAAACAATCTCATCTCCGATGAGAATTTCACCTTTATCCGGAGTCTCCAGACCGACGATGCATCTCAGCAGGGTGGTCTTGCCGCACCCGCTCGGCCCCAGGAGAGTAAATATTCTGTTAGCCGGGATATTGAGATTCACCTGATCGAGGGCTGTGATCCTCTTGCCTTCCGAAAAAAAATCTTTATTTAATTTCCTGATTCTTATTTCCATAAGGATAGGCACCCAAAGACCAAAGACCAGATACAGGGACAACCCGGCCTCACGAGGTCTTTGTGAAATAAGAGAAGCAAAAAAGCCTTTATGGCATATCGAATATTTTTTTAAATGTGCCGCCCCAATGTTTGATTTCGTCATCAGACAGTTCTCGGACCGGAAGTACCTTGGCTTTGTCCATTCCGGCGATGGGAGGGGAGATTCCGGGGGCCAGAACGTATTCACCGACCTTCTCCGCCATAATTTTCATGGCCTCCCTAGAGAGCCAATAATCAACAAAGAGCCTGGCGGCATTGGGACGAGGAGCGCCGGCGGTGATGGCTATGCCCCGAGGAGTGCCCAGGAGAGGGTCGATCCTGGCCCAATCCAAAGGGGCAGGGGCTTTGGTAATGATGTATTTGGGCATGGAAATGGCGATCAATTTCTCTCCGCTCTCGACTGGCGCCGGCGTAGGGCCAAAAGAACTTACCAACATCGGTTTGTTGGCAGCCAGACCCTTAACGAATTTCATCCAGACCTCTTCGGATTTGAAGACGGTTTCTTTCATGCCGATGAGCCAGGAAATGGTGGTTGCATGGGAAGAGGGATCCGGCATCACAATTTTGCCGCGCCATTTCGGGTCTGTCAGATCTTCGTATTTTTTGGGGACATCGGTCGGCTTTACCAGTTCCTTGTTGAAGATCAGACCCACATATTCGATACCAAAGATCTGTATCTTACCCTCCTTATTTGTCCATTTTGGATACCCGGCGGCCGAGGGTGAAGTGTACACAGCCAGAACACCCTTATCATCCAACATTTCCAGGACCGGGATCGGTGCCTGGAGAACATCCGCAGAGAGCTTTCCGGCGGTATGCTCGGTCAAAACTGTCGAAATAAATTTTGCGGTGGAGAGCCTGGTATACTCTCCCTTCACGCCGTATCTCTTGGTAAAATCCTCGATGATCGGTTCCACGGCGGTCATATTGGCATAAAAGGCAGCTTTTCCCTCTGTTTTCGCTTTTGCCGCCAATGCCGCGGATTCCTTGGTCTCTTGCGCAATGGTTTGGGAACTGATAAGCACGAGCAAAATCAAAATGACGACGGCAATAGGAAGTTTTTTCATAACCTTTTCCTCCGAATAACCCTTTGGGGTTTTGAAAATCGGTTTGATCGGTTATTCTAATTTTCCGTTTTCGTGGGGCCAGCCTTAAGTCACTGCCCAGTCTTGAAATCAGGGGAAGGGGCCTTCTACCGAATGCCCTCGGTTCCCTCGACACCCGCAGGGGGTGCAGACCGGTCGCTTGTTCTTACTGCTAAAGCATTCTTTAGGAATGCGCCAACCGGGAAAAATTATTGGAATATTTTGGGCACGCCCAGAATTTTAATTGGGTCCTGGTTTGGATTCAAGTTCATCAACTTGACCAATTCGGGCCTTATCTTATCCCATTGTTCCCGGGCTAAATCCTTCCCTCTTTCCGTCTTACCCTCTTCAAACAGGCGGAAGAAGACATAATAGACGATGTGGGCTTCCTCGACGGTATTCTTGGCTCCCCAGCGCTTCTGGGCCAGTCCCCGCCATTTACTTCCTTCTGGCAGGACGGATTCCGGAACGAATTGGGAAATGAGATCGGCATCGTGAACAAATTTTGAAACGTCGTTCTCAGGTTCAGGGAAAAGAATCTCCCAGGCCCTTTTATAACCTGCCGCTTCGTCCACAGAAGCCCTGAAATACCAGTAACCGGTTGAGTGTGCAATGATGGCGACCTGGATCTCTTCAATATCCTTTTCGGAAAAACCACCCAGTTGATTCAGGATCTGGCCGGTCTTGATTGCCCCGGTGATATGGTGGACCAACGCCCGGTTATTCCCGATCTTTGGATTTTTTAAGACACCCTCGTCAGTCCAAAATTTCGGGGAGTTCTTAAAATAGCCACTCCCTTTAAGTTTTTTCACCATCAGGTTTGCCTGATTCAACCATTCCGGGTTTGTCAAGACCGCCTCTTTCTCCTCTTTGCTGATATTGTGAAGGAGATCCCCTGCAACGGTGAGTTTCTGTGCTTCTTTGGATAATTTTTGATCCTTTGCCAACCAGTAAGCGATGGCCGAACAGACCCTATTGTGGAGAATATCATCTTCCGGTTTCTTCATCTGGTTGACGGATATTTGAATCATCACATCCATGACTCCCTGCAGTTGCGGAAACTCTTTTAGATAAGCCTTCTCCCAGCTCAGATAAGGCTCCGGAAGTTCATATTTGTCCTGAGAGGCTGCTCTTGCGGTCCCAAGTAACCCAAAGCCTAATAATAGGATTAAAAAAATGGAAAAAAATCTCTTCATGGTCCCCTCCTTTTATTGAATTTTTGACTTAATATGGTTTGATGAATTCGTTGTCCTTTCCCTTGGTTAACAATTCCTGGAAACCTGGCTGGAATGGTCAATGGTAAAGTAATAAGAACTCGCTTTAAGATGGATTGAATATACAAAAATGAGAGTGGTCTGTCAAGCTCGTCTGGCCAGAAATTCCAGGGCGCTGGCGGCATAAATTTTGGCCGCCAGGCAGAGGTCGTCCACCGAGACCCACTCGTCCTTCTGGTGGGGAATCATTCGCTTCCCCGCGCCCAGGGTGACGATTGGAATCCCTGCCCATGCCGTAAGAAAAGTGCCGTCCGTTGCGCCGGGGACACCGTCGTAAACCGGTTCTTCTCCCGTGATGAATTGATAGGCCCTTGAAACAGCCTGAACAATCGGCTCGTCGCGGGAGGTCTTTGTCCAGGGACGGTCTTCAAAGATATTGAACGTGGCCTGAAAAGAGAACCCCTTTGAGAGCCCTTTTTCGAGACTTTCCCGGATCTCTTTTGCAGGACCGGACTGTAGGCTTTCACAAACGGATCTCTCCTCCTCCCTGACCATATCCTCCAACTGCTTCTTCAGGGCCTCATGGGACTGCCCCGGAATCGTCCGGATGTCGAGCAGCGCCCTGCACTGGTAGGGAACGACATTGAGCTGGGGCTCCCCTTTCATCGGAGCCTGGAGCACGGTGGGGGTGATGCTTGGGTATCCTAAAAAGGCATCCTTCCCCAGCCTTTCAATCTCTTCCATTTCGAGTTGTTTCATCTTCTCAAGGATCGATGTCATCGGGGGGATGGGGTTAAATCCGGAGAGGGGCATGGCCCCGTGGCTCATCTTTCCCGTCGTGATCAGTTCAGCCCGCATGGCTCCCTTCTGCGTGATGCAGAGATGATTGTCCACCGGCTCGCAGATGATGGCCGCATTCACACCATTGCCCCATCCGTTTCGGATAAAATGTTTCACCCCTCTCATCAACCCTTCCTCGTCGACCAGAATCCCAAGAAGAATTCTCCCCTTAAATGGAACGCCCGAGCGGCTGATTGCCTCGACGGCCTTCAACGCCGCCGCCAGATTTCCCTTCGTATCGCAGGCTCCTCTTCCGTAAATTCGATTGCCCGCGAGCCTCCCCTCGAAGGGATCATACTTCCACTCCGAGCGATCGCCCTCGGTGACGACATCGGTGTGGCATTCGAACATCAAGCAGGGCCCCTCGCCTTGCCCCTGAAGAATTCCAATGACATTGGGAGACCCGGGTTCCACCTGCTCGATCACCACGTCGAGCCCCATCTCCTCGAGAAGACGGGCAACGAAGAAAGCAACCTTCTCCTCTCCTCCGATGTCCTGGCGCCTGACGCTTGGAATTCTGATCAGCTCCTGCGTGAGTTTGATCAATTCATCTCTTTTGATTCCTTTAAATACTTGGTCGATCTTCAAAGGCTCCTCCGTCCCCCCACCCTCGCCTCGGTTTCGAGTCGCAACGACCTCCCCCTCGAGGGGGGAGGTCGTTGGGGAGGGGGTGAACTTTTTTATATCACCCTCTGAATTCTTGATAACTTCGGGTCGAGCATATCCCTTAATCCGTCTCCGAGGAGATTCAATCCCAATACGGATAGGGCAATGGCGCATCCCGGAAAGATGGCTAAGTAGGGAGAAGTTCCCATAAAGGTCTGAGCCTCGTTGAGCATCCTTCCCCAGCTTGCATGGGGAGGCTGGGTTCCCAGCCCAAGATAACTCAAACCTGCCTCGGCCAGGATGGCAATGGCAAACTGGACCGTCGCCTGAACGATGAGAGGGGAAAGGATATTGGGAAGAATGTATTTCAGGACGATCCCAGCATCGCTCCTGCCGATGGCCCTGGCTGAAGTTACATAATCCCTCTCCCAGACCGAGAGGGAGGTGGCGCGCGTCAATCGCGCGAAGATGGGGATGTTGAAAATCCCGATGGCGATCATGCTGTTGATCGTTCCGGGCCCCAGGATGGAAGTGATGAGGATGGCGCTCAGCACAGCCGGAAACCCATAGAGCACATCCGAAAATCTCATGATGAGTTCGTCCATCCCCCGCCTGTAAAAAGCGGCTACGGAGCCGAGTAGAATGCCAAAACCCATGCCGATGGAAACGGCAACCAGACCCACCACGATCGAATTGACCGATCCCTTGATCACCCGGCTGAGAATGTCCCTTCCGTACTGATCTGTTCCCAGCCAGTGGGTTTTGTTCGGGGCCTGAAACCGCTGGGAGAGATTCATCCGGTTGGGATCATAGGGGGTATAGGCCATGCTCAAAAGTGCGGTCAGGAGGATCGTCAGGGTGATGAAAAACCCGATCGTAAAATTAATGTTTCGAAAGGAACGACGAAGGTTCATCTATTTATTACCATTCCCCCCTCAACTCCCCCTCTCCCCGTCGGGAAAGGGTTGGGGTGAGGGGGAGGCTATTCATATCGAATCCTTGGGTCAAGGTAACGGTAGGCCACATCGATTAAAAAATTGATCACCACAATCATCATGGCAATCAAAAGGACGACCCCCTGGATGACCGGAAGGTCCCTCTGGCCGATCGCCTCAAAAACCAGTCTACCCACCCCCGGAAGATGAAAGACATTTTCAATGATGATTGCTCCGGCCAGGAGGTCGCCCGCCTGAAGCCCGATGATCGTCACGACCGGGATGATCGCATTCCGGAAGGCATGCTTGTAAACAACCATCCTCTTCGGCAAGCCCTTGCTTCTGGCTGTACGGATGTAATCTTCACCAAGAACCTCGAGCATGGAAGACCGGGTCATCCGGGTGAGGACCGCCGCCCTGACAAAACCCAGTGAAAAGGCGGGGAGGACAAGGGAGAGGAAGGCTCTGACCGGGTCCGTCTGCCAGGCATGGAATCCGCCTGCGGGCAGCCAGCGAAGCGTGACGGCAAAGAGAAGGATCAGGAGGATGCCTGCCCAGAAGGCCGGCACCGCCAGGCCGATCTGAGAAAAGACCATGATCCCGTAGTCTCCCGCCCGATTTCGATGAAGCGAAGAGTAGATGCCCATGGGAATGGAGATCAATACGGCGAAGATCATGGAGAAGACGGCCAGGGGAACCGTCACCTGCAGACGGGAGAAGATGAGCGACCGGATGGGAACATCATACGTCATGGATCGGCCCAGGTCTCCCAGGGCGAGATTTTTCATATAGTGAAGATATTGGATGATCACGGGCCGATCCAGTCCCATTTGATTCCTCAGCGTTTGAAGCGTTTCAGGCGTGGCCTGAATGCCAAGGATGATCTGGGCGGGATCGCCGGGAATCACCATGAGAATGGCAAAGATGACGACCGATACGAGAAGGAGAGTGGCAATCAGGATGAGCGTTCGTTTTATAAGATAGGTTGCCATTGCTGAAAGAAAAGGCCCGAAGTTTTAAAAGGAATCCCTCAGGCCCATAGATATATCATCAATTCGAAATCCGAATATCGAAATCCCTGCCTTCGCCGAAGCGGCTTCGCGCAGGCAGGCGAAATAAATTCAAAATTCAAATTTCAAAAACCAAAACTCTATGTTTTTGAACATTTTATGTTTGGATATTCGTGGTTGTTTCGAATTTCGCCTGCCTATGCCGAAGCGGCTTTGCGCAGGCAAGTACTTCGAATTTCGAATTTTATCTATTTCTGTATCCACACCTCGGTCACGTCCTGGGCGGTCATGGGGTAGTCTTTCCACCAGTTCATTACCTCTTTCTTCATGGTGGGAAGGCTTGGCAGGACGAATAGAAAACCGTTCACGGCATCTTCCGTGATCATCTTCTGAAGCTCGGCATAGAGCTCCCTCCTGAGCTTCGGATCAGGTTCCATTTCGGTCTTCTTCAGGGTCTCCTGAAATTTCGGGTTGTCGTAACGGAAGTAGTATTTCGGATTGGCATAGATGTCGATGTCGAACGGTTCCGAGTGGCCGATGACGGTAAGATCGAAGTCGGCATTCTTGAAGACCCGGTCGATCCATTGCCCCCACTCGGTGAGTTCAATCTTCAATCTGATCCCCACCTGAGAGAGCATGTCCGCGATGATCTCTCCGGATCGTTTGGCGTAGGCAAACCGATCAGGAAGCTTGATAACGGCGTCAAAACCATTCGGGAAACCGGCTTCTCTTAAAAGTTGCCTGGCCTTTTCCGGATGATACGGATAAGTTGCCGTCAGATCGATGTAGTAGGGATTTCCCGGATCCATGTGACTTCCGATTGGCGTTCCATAACCGGACATGGCCCCTTTGATCAGGGCCGAACGGTCAATGGCATGGGCCATGGCCCTTCGCACCCGGACATCATTGAAAGGCTTCCTGGTATGGTTGGTGGAGAGAATGACTTCGGTGGTCGTATACCCGTTGAGAACCTTGAATTTCGGATCTTTTTCGAGAAGGAGGGCATTCTCCGGGCTCACATCGTAACCGATCACATCGATGTCCCCCGCCCGGAGGCTTGCGATCTGAGCGCTCGGATCTCCGATGAACTTGAACGTGACTCTGTCGAGGTAGGGCAAACCCTTCCGGTGGTACTCCTCAAATTTTGCAAGGACAACCCGGTCTCCGCGAACCCATTCGACAAACTTAAAGGGTCCGGTGCCCACCGGCGCGGTCTTGAGCCGGTCCGCCGTCTGCTTGTTAATGACGATGGAGTCGGGCCGGGCAAGGTTAAAGAGAAACATCGAGTTCACATTCTTCAATTTGAACTTTACAGTCTGGCTGTCCACGACCTCAACCGACTCAATATCCCTGTAATACTTAATGTTTGGAATGTTCGTCTTCGGATCCATCAATCTTTCAAAAGTGAACTTCACGTCTTCCGCATCAAAAGGTTTTCCGTCGTGGAACTTGACGCCTTTCTTCAGGAGGAAGGTATACTCTTTTCCGTCCTTGGAGATCCTATATTCGCTTGCCAGGGCCGTGACGATCTTTCCGTCCCGTTCGATCCTGACCAGACCTTCAAGCACATTGCCATAGACAACCCTCGGGATGGCTGCGGATGTGGCTGTAGTGGGGTCCAATCCAGGAGGCTCAACGCCCTGGGCGATGGTCAGGAATCCTCCATAAACAGGCTTGGACTGAGCATAGGTGGCCGTCGTTAAAAGAACAAAGGCAAGACCGATCACACTGCAAAACAAAAACTTTCTCATCTCCGACCCTCCACGTTTAGTTT
>JAGVBT010000128.1 GCA_020059605.1 Deltaproteobacteria bacterium | reverse complement strand
TACTCATTAAACTCCTGAAGCTTGCTTCAAAAGAACACGATTCAAACGGCATGAAGGCCAATGAGGGTAACCTCAATGCCCGCTATTCAAGGTTTTGGAAGGAGGACCTCCCAACCCTTTTAAGGCAACATCACCCCGTAACTGAGGGATTACTAAACTTTTTCCACTGCCTGTTTCAGCGAAAGGTGTTAGGGGCTTCACTTTTGAGAAGTCCGCACTCTTTCCTTAAATCGATTGACACAGTTGATATCAATCCCTAATATCTCGGTGATCCTGAATTTCGCATCGATTCCTTTAACGCGTCTGGGAAGGGATCTCACCAGCCCGATGTTCAGATCATCCCTCACTTCGGCCATGATGACCGGGTCTGAAAGTTCCAGGACCGATACCGACAATTTCTTTGCGACATACTCCTTCGCCTCTTTGATCTTCATGCCACGGGTCATCTGCATACGGGCCACCAGGTCTCCGGCAGTCCGCATTCCGCCCATGCCCGAGGCAATGGCGTGAGTAATCGCCATGCCCAGAGGATCGCCCACGCCCACCTACAATCCATCGAGACGGCAAATCTCAACCATGGCCTTCGAGGCCCTGGAAATGGCATCCGTCGGAGGATTGTCAACGACCGGAGCGCCGCCGACTCCCATCCCCATGTTTGCATGGATCGGGATGGTGGCGTTCTGGACACAAGGCTTTATAAAGGTAATGGCTCTCGCTATATTCCAGGGGCAGGATTTGCTCGTATTGGTGTTCACGGTAGGCCCGAAAATGGTGACCCCCGCTTTTTGAGCTAACGTTACCTGCTCATGGGGATATAAGCCCGCCAAACGAACTCCTTCATATTCCATTGCGCCATGCATTCCGAGAACAAATTCCCCGGCCATTCCAAGTTCAATGCAAATATCCGGATATTTTTCTTTCAGGATCTTTGCCGCTTGGAGCGTCGCCAAGAAGTCCGGATCCCCGGCAGCGCCCGTTGTATCAAAATTGATCCCGTCGGCTCCGGACTCGTAAAGGGCGCTTGCCACGTAAACGATGTCCTTGACGGCCATTTTAACGGCTGCCTCTTGCGAGGCCCGAGCTTCCTTGATCTTTCCCATGGGCAAGAGCTCTGCGGGGTTTGGAAGAGGGCCGTCCGGTTGACTGTAGATCGCAAGATTGGGCATTGCTCCGTAAAACAGGGGAAGCGTGGAGACCAGAAGGGCCTGTTCAAATTCTTGCTGCTCATCGCTTACAATGGGTTTTACGGGCTTGAAGCTATAATCGACATGGCCCATTTCCATGGTGTCGGCCCCCATAGCCCGTTCCATGAGCTGGATGTTATGGACTCTCCCTGTGCTGATTCCAAGCCGCTGTAATTTCAGAGTCCCTGCATCGTAGGAGAGGACCACTTCATGGCCCGGTTCCACACTCACGACCTTTGAGGGAGATCGATAAATCTCAAAGAGGTGTCTTAATTCCTCATCCGAAAGGGTAGGAATGCCCGCTTTTTCTGAGGCATCCCGTGTTCCATCTTCGAGGTCTCTTTTCAGTTCATCCTCGGAAACCGTGATGTAGGTTCCGTCTCCCATCCGCGTCAGTATCGTTCCCATCCCTGATGCCTCCTTTGTTTGACCATTAGGGTTTTCTCGGTTCTTCCTGGTTTATAAGAAAGGACCCCCATCTTCTCTTAAAAAGAGTCGAAGAATATTTTTGAAGTTTCCATTCGGGAATGCGGCATTCTTCGCAGACTTTAAAGAACCATTTGTTTCGCAACCAGCGTGACGCACGGCCGTTTTTCGAGGCGCGCATGAACATCTCTCGATCACAATGGGTCATGACCCTGACGTAGGAGCCTTTTTCTTCGCAGGCGATCACTCCATGAAGAATTCCCCTCCTTGAGGGCCACAATTTCATCTTCTCAACCAGACGGAAGAGGGGGATCTGCTTTCGATAATAGACTTTTTTAACCGCACGATCCAACAGGTTCATTCTTGATAACATCCTGGCGAGGAGTCCGGGAGTCGCACCCGGCTATGCAGATTTAGAGTCTGCATCGATCCCTCCGATCAACCCCCCTCCTTTTTCTTTTTCGGGCGATAGCCGTGGTCAACATGGTTGCCACTCCGATCTGTAATGGGTCGTGAATCAGACGATCCTTGACCAAAGCATAGGCCCCTTCCGTTAACCCGATGGGAATGCCCGGAGCGGCAACGACAGTGCTTCCCCCGATATGTTCGGGTTTTATGATGTCCCTTGCGGGAGAGGCATCCAAGAGAATATCATGCCTGGCGAGAGCCTCTTCCAGATCGCCCTCCACCGAGACGTTCTTCTTCTTTATGAATGGGGCGAGACGCTTTCGGTCGGAATCATAAATGGAGACGTCCGCCCCCATATCCTTTAGAGCACAAATGGCATGCCCGCCGACCCGGCCGGCTCCCCCGATCACAAGTACTTTTCGGTTTGTGAGACTTCCGACCACACACCGGAGCGCTTCCACATACCCCCTTGCGGTTGCCTCCGCATTATCGATGAGCCTCCTGAAAGGGAGATGGAGGGCGATGAATCTCTGATCATCGGCACAGAATATCAGGTCTGCTCCTTCTTCCACGGCCTCTGCAATCCCCGCGACATCCCCCACCCGGGATTGGAAGACGGACGCACCCATATAGGTTAGAATATCCCGAACCGATTCGGCAAACCCCTCGATGGTCCCATGCCCGCAGGTCATCGGAACAACCGACACCTTCGTTTTTGAAAGCGCCTTTTCCAGGGCCTTCTCTGAGAGGCCGGCCGCCCGAATCCCAATCCCTTTGAGGGTCAACCCTGTCATCCGGACCAGATGGCGATCGTAAGCCCGGAGGCTCCTGCCGATGCCCTGGACATCCTCTTTTCGAAGTCGTGTCATGGATCTTCTTCATTTATTCGGGGTCGCCGGTTTTTTTCTTTGACGTTTGTCAAAGTGAAGTCTCTCAAGATCATCCCGGATCGTTTTGATGACATCGCGCCTTTTCAACCATGCCTCCCGTCGATCTTTTCCGGTCATTATCAACGTTGCCACCCACGGGAGCTTCCCCCCTTCAAAATTGGTGAGCGCCACATCAGCCCCAAAAAACTGGTCGACCCTTTTCAGAGGTCCGGCATCCGCCATGATATGCTCTCCCAGCACCTCAATCCCTTTGTCAGAGACCCGTATCTGTTCATAAATCACCCCCCTCAACGGTTTATCATCGAGCAAGGGGGGCAGGGCCCCCTTCACAAAAATACCCCCCAGAATTTCGAGCATATTGATGCCTGTGGATTTAAGAACGGCAATCGGAGTCTGGCTCGGGAGCCTCGCGTCAATTTCAAGCACCTTCCATGTGCCATGATGGTTAATCACTTCCACATCCATGATCCCTTTGAGATGGAGTCGCTCTGCAATGGTCCGGGCGATCATTTTAAATCCTTTTTCTAATGACTTCGAAAGGCGGGCCGGGGCGAGAACCCTCTTACAATCAAACAAGGAATCCATTTTGAGTTCCGTGACCTGAAGGACATCAAAGCGGCCCTCGAAACCGAAGACCTCGAGAGAATAGGAAGGCCCTTCCAGGTACTCTTCCATGACCCATCGATCCAGCCTTCCTTTTTGCTCCTTGAGAAAGTCAGACACCTCTTCTTTCGTCATCAGCTTTCTTACCCCCTGGCTTCCGCTCAGGTTGGAAGGTTTGATCATGACCGGCAGTTCACATTGGGGCCATGAACTTGCCATGGCAACTCCGATCTTCTCAATAAAGCGTTTCGAACGTTTTTTTGACCGGCTGATAAAATGGGCTTTTTCATCATAAACAAAGGGGACGCCCACTGATGACGCACATCGGGTTAGAGACTTTAGAGCTTTAACATTTTCAAGAGCGGGAACAACGAAGTCGGCTTTCCTAATGATCTCGCACAACGTTGACTGATCCCGAACAATATCACACTGAAAGAAGGAATCACACAATCCTCTTGCAAGGACACTGGGATTGTGGTCAATGACGACCGTTTCCCATCCCAAATCCCGGGCCAGGAAAGAGGCTTCAACTCCTTGAAGTTTTCCCCCGGCAATCGCCACCTTCAATGGAAAAGCCCCTGTTTCTGTTTGCCTACCCAGTTGAGGTAAGCTTGAAGACTTGCTTTTTTTAATTCCAATTCTTCGAGTATAGGCAAGATGGCCCCAACCGTTCGCTGGCCCTCGAAGATCCCCAATTCGCTTTGGGCAACCCCTTTCATTCCCGAAGATGCGGGAATCAGCGATGTTACCACATTTGCGCCTGCCTTCAATTTCCCTTTCAGCCCTTGAATTCCATTCACATCAAGGGAGGCGGGTATGAGTCGGCGAGGGAGGGTCAGTCGTAATACAGCGAGAATGACCTGTTCCCGGTCCGGAGGCGGAAACGGATAATTTGCCATGGGTGTCCCTCTCTGTGGAACAAAATTCATCACCCTGGCCTGATGGGGATTCATTTGCTTCATCGCATGGATCGAATCGGCAACATCCTCAAGGGATTCCCCTACGCCGCTCAAAATGCCCTCTTCGATAAGCATTCCGGCTTGAACTGCGCTTCGTTTGGCCAGGAGCCGTCGATTATAATCCTGGAGAGGGCGAAGCGCTTGAAACAGGGTTGGGTTATGTGTTTCTTGATAGCAGGCGAACCAGTCCGCCCCATATTCCACCAAATCATCCAGAACCTCATCAGACCAGACCCCGCAGGAGATCATGATCGGCAGGCCCGTTTTCTTTTTTACTTCTTGAATCATGCTTAAAAGGATATGGACTCCTTTTTTCTTATGAAAATAGTTTGGGTCCTCTCCCATCGTCAAATCGAGAAGGTGAACGCCCGAATTCGCAAGCGTGGTTGAAACCTCAAGGACTTGTTCCTGCGGCTTACGATACCTCAGGGGGAGCTCGTTTGATGAACGGTAGTAACAGAATGTGCAATCATTCCGACACCATGTTGAAAAATAGATGAAACCGTAGAGGAAGATAGATTCTTCAAAATACCGGCGTCTCAGCATGCGGGCCGTTTCGAACAATTTTCCCTTTTCGTCCTCCTCTTTGAGATTGAGCAGACAAAGCACTTCTTCCCGGGAGAGAGGCTCTTCCTGAAGCGCTTTCTTTAAAAGGGTCTCAAGTGAGATACTCATTTCTGTCCCAGGATCAGATCCCTGATCTTTTTCACCCCTTCCAGGGCATCCTCGGCATAGGCATCCGCTCCAATCCGGTCTGCCCAACGCTGTGTCACAGGCGCCCCTCCGATGATCGTTTTAAATCGGTCACGCAGCCCCTGCTGCCTGAGCTCCTGTTCCAGCGTCCTCTGCCCCTCCATGGTGGTCGTTAAAAGGCAGCTCGATCCGATCACATCCGCGTTCACCTCAAGGGCTTTATTAATAAATGCTTGTACGGGCACATCCCTACCCAAATCGAACACTTCGAATCCGTTTGCCCGTAAAAGACAGATAACGATTGCCTTGCCAATATCGTGGATGTCCCCTTCGATTGTGCCAATGACAATTTTCCCCTTTTTTTCGACCTTCTCCTGGGGGATGGCACGGCTGCACATTTCAGCTGCGCTCTCCATGGCTTCCGCCGAGAGGATAAGATCTGGAAGAAAAACTTTTCCACATCCGAACAGATTTCCCATTTCATTGATCCCAGGGACAAAACCTTTGCTTAAAAGTTCGATTGGATCGATTCCCTCACTTAGCCATTTTTTTGCGATCTCTTCGGCCCTTTCTTTGTCCCCTGCCATAATAGAATTTTTTGCTTCTTCAAAGATTTGGTTTATTTCCATTGGGTTTTCCTTTTTAAAAATCAGATGTTCAATCTTGCGCCGTCGAGGTAGACCAGACTCCTCCCCGCCCTCTGAATGTTCTGATAGCCCTTCTTCACCAGGAGAAGCCTTTCAAGCCCAAACCCCAACCCGACCCAGGGATCCCTGATTCCCCAGGCGGCATCAAGAATATGCGGCCCCATCGCGCATGATCCGACTTCCACGTCCGAAACGACGTCGATCGTTTCCCCATAGACTTCGGAGAATTTCGTAACCAGTTCATGCTGGTCAATCCCTGCAGTCGTCATGACCAGTTGAGCAAGCTCCTTTAACCTCTTATGCCGGCTATACTCGGGGCATCCGAGTTCGACCAGGTTGAGCATGGTAAATTCATTTAAATGTTGGCTTCCCCTGGATTCCTTCCTGAAGCAGGGACCCACTTCAAAGATCCGAACCGGTTTCTCCCATAAACGGGCAAGGTTCTCCAGTAAAAAGTAGAGGTGGGGGGCCAGCATCGGTCTCAAACACTTATTTAGACTAACCCAGAATACTTGTTGAATGAGAGGGTGCGTTGACGTGATCGACATCTTTTCCAGCAACCCTTTGGACAACAATATCGGCGTCACCACCTGAACGAATCCTTCGGAGATTAAAGCCTCCACCAGCTTTGCCTCCATCTGACAGAGGGCGGGGCGACGGTTTTTCTTGCGCAACTCCACGAGGCGCTGGCGGTTCTCCTCTGCAATTTTTTTTTCGACTTCTTGAAAGGCCTTATTCCTTTCCACGGCGTTGTGAAAGACTGTTTCAAGGAAAAGATCGGCCCTATCCAATTCCCTCAAACGTTGCCTCTGGGTCGCTGTGAGTTGAACGGGCATGGAGACTATTCGCGTTGGGTTCTTGGCCTTGGGTTCATGATTGAAGTTCACCCAAACTTTCTTCAATCACCTCAAGTCCTCGGTCAAGTTGTTCGTCTGTGATGACCAGGGGCATGAGGGGGCGGATGATATTGGAATGGGTTCCTGCCGAGATCATCAGGAGCCCTTTTTCACGACAGAGGTTAATGAGTTGCTTTGTAAGAGCTGTCGCCGGTTCTTTGGTCTTTCGGTCCACCACCAGTTCCATCCCGACCATCGCCCCCAGTCCCCGTACATCCCCGATGATTTCATACTGTTGCTGAAGCTCC
>JAGVBT010000139.1 GCA_020059605.1 Deltaproteobacteria bacterium | reverse complement strand
CCCTCACCTCGGTTGCGAGTCGAAGCGACCTAACCCTCTCCCCCCAGGGGAGAGGGAATGCCATTCATCCCCCCAGCAGAGCTGGGGGGTATTCTGGCATGTTTTTATAAAACTCCCCCCTGCCGGTATTCGCTCCCTTAATGGTCAAGGGTGAACGTCAAGTTGAACAATGTCCTTATTTTTTTTATTCCCGCTTTAATCCGAATTAAGGTTCGATGGAGAGGATTTTTCTATCTTTCAATCTCACGTAGCCGTGATGGGTGATTCTCAGGTGGGGGATGGCGGGGGAGCCGAGCGTATCCACCGTCAGGACAGGTTTTTCCCATGGAACCCCGTTCTCTCTCAAGGAGGCCTCGAGGCGCTTGATCTCATCCCGGATCTTCTCCATCGGTTTGAGTGAACTAAGGCCGCAGAGAGGCGCCGGAAATTCCGAGATGACTTCATCCCCGATCGCATAGACCCCTCCGCCCCCGTTCTCCTTAAGCCTTTCGATCACTGTTTTCATCGACGGGGTATCGCACCCTACAACGATCATATCCGGAGTATCCCAGCTCATCGTCGTTCCGTAGGCGCCCCTCCGGAGTCCAAATCCCTTTAAAAAACCCATGAACCCTTGACCGCTACCGCACCGGTCAAGGGCGAGAATCATCATCACTTCCCCGGCCTCCTCGGCATGGTCAAGGTCAATGATGTTTTCCCGGGTAACCAGCCTGCTCACCAGCTCGATGGCCCTCGCCTTTCCATGAGTCGGGAGGGGCGAAAGGTTGTGATTTTGGATATTCACCGTATGAAACATCGATTCAGGGAAAAAAACTTTTCTCGGTTTGACAAAGGATTTGCCGTCCTTGAAGATGATTTTCCCGTCGCACATCACCATCTGTGGGGAATAGTCACCGGGGGAAGGAACGATGACGATGTCCGCTGCTTTTCCGGGGGAAAGAGACCCGATGAGATGGTCAAGCCGGAAGTGTTCTGCCACATTGATCGTCACCATCTGATAAGCGAGTTGGGGAGGAACCCCCATTTTCAGCGCGCTTCTCAGGGAGGCATCGAGATAACCCTCCTCAAGGAATCCTTCGGGATCGACGCCATCGGTTGAAAGGATGAGCCTTCTGAAATCGATCTCCTTCTTAAAAATCCCTGCAACCCCGGGAAGTTCTTTTCGGATGGAACCTTCCCTGATCATCACCCAGTAGCCCAGCCTCAGCCTTTCCAGCACCTCTTCTTCGGTTATAGGTTCGTGGCATGAAGAAATGCCAAAATCGGTATAGGCTTGAAGTTTTCTCCCTGAGGCTCCTGCTGTATGGCCTTCAATCAACTTGCCCATTTCGAGAGCGATCGCGACAAGCTCTCTTACCCTCTCTCCCTGTTCATTTTCCAGAAAAAGGTTTCCCCAGTAGATCTCGCCGATGCCCACGCACTTCTTGTTTTTCAGAAAAGGCAAGAGTTCCTCGTTGGCAGGGGCATTCACCTCCTCCTCCAGCGTCAGGCCGCAGAGAGGGGCAAGGGTGTAATAGAACCGGAGGGGTTGCCCTTCAAGGCCTTTAACAAGATACTCGAATCCGTCTCTTCCTACCACGGTTGCAAGCTCGATGGTCTCGGTGACCAGCGTCGTCACGCCGGTTGGGATAACATGTTTGATGAACTCCTCGAACCCGCAACGATTGCTCACCGTATGCGTGTGTCCGTCGATGAGACCGGGAAGGAGGGCCATTCCCTCGGCATCGATCACCTGCGTCTGATGATCTTTTACGAAATTATGGTCGCTCCCCGCATAGGCGACCCTGCCATCCTTGATCCAGATCGTTTGCCCCTTGATAAACTCTCCGGTCAGAGCATTGAAAGAATGGGCGTTTGTGATGACACTATCGGGTGGGATTTCTCCCAATGCCGCCCTGCTCAGGTTTAATCTTCTTTCCAATTCATCCATACGACACCTTTCCGGTTACTCGACCTTTTTCCATCTTACCCTTGCCCGGCAGAGTTCCCGGCCGTCCTCTTTTCTGATCATCGTATGTAAGAAGGCAGGGTTGGAATCTTTCTGTTGTTCTGATTGAATGGAAAGCTCATCGCCGAAATTCGATTCCGCAAGGAAGTTTATTTCGAAGGTCGTGATGTGATGGGTCTGGTTCATCTCAAACGGATAACT
This sequence comes from Deltaproteobacteria bacterium, assembly GCA_020059605.1. Classification (GTDB taxonomy): domain Bacteria; phylum Desulfobacterota; class BSN033; order BSN033; family UBA1163; genus RBG-16-49-23. The sequence goes on along the minus strand of JAGVBT010000139.1, from coordinate 36,121 downwards.
ATCCAGAATCCATTCGATATATCTTGCATTATTGACATGCTGGTGCATATCCAGGTCGCTATAATGGACGGTGAAAAATGTTTCCGAACCGGGATGGGAAGGGGCGGGGAGTTTATTCAGTCTTGTCTCCGCTCCATCCTGGTCCGAAAGGGGGCTCAAACCTTTGAGGAAGGGTTCAATCCGCTGGGGCTTCCGGGTTTTTAAGTTCAATACCACCCAGGCGCTCTTCGCGCCCCCGATCACCCTGCCCTCTTCCTTCATGATAGAAAAATCCCGCAGGGCAAAGAGACGGCTGCTCCCCAATAACCAGGTTTTCACCACTACTTTCTCCCCCCATCCGGGATACTCATTCATTTCGATGGCTAAACGGGATAAGACCCAGAAATAGTCATTTTGCGCCAGATCGGAGTAACCTATTCCGATCTGATTGGCATGGTTCCAGGCTGTTTCCTGCAGGTACTTCCAGAGGCTCGGGAGAAAAATCCGATTTTTCGCATCCGCCTCATAGAAACTGACAAGATATTCATCCTCCCGGGTCTCCGGTTTGGATAAACTCAGTGGCATGTTCGTTTCCTCTCTTACACAAAGTAAAATAGGTTCACCAAGTTGTCAATCTTCGGTCTACGCTGAATCAAGGCTGTCAAACGGATGGCCTATGCCGAATGTTTTGCAGTGGCCCTCCCGCGCCTGAAAAAAACAGACATTTACAAAGGTGATCCGGAATTAAAAACTGTAAAAAAAAGAAATTAAGAACAAGGGGATTTTTTATGAGGGTAATGGAGCAATTACCGGATCGTTCCTAAATAATGGGCGGTGAGCTGACGCTCTCTCACGTTGGGATTGGAGTAGTCGGGAAGAAGCATGGGAGCAACCCGATCGGTAACAATCCCGGCTTCTTCCAATTCCTTGTGGTATCTCCGGACATGGTCCAGGTTCAATGTTCCTTCTTTTGCCTTCTCTTTCGCATACCGTGACGCGCTCACTCCTGCAATCCTGCCAAAGACCGTGACATCAAGAAGCGAATTCCCCATCAAACGATTCTCTCCGTGGACTCCGCCCGATACTTCTCCGGTAGCGAAAAACCCAGGGACGGATGTCTCGCAAAGGCTGTTATATTCCAAGCCCCCGTTCTGGTAATGAAGTGTTGGATAAACCAGCATCGGTTCCTTTGAAATATCGATTCCAAATCGCTTAAAGAGAATAAATTTGCCCGGGAATTCCCTCTTCACCGCCCCTTCCCCCATGAGGATGTCGATCATCGGCGAGTCAAGCCAGATGCCCACTTTCCCTGTCGGCGTCGGTATTCCTTTTCCAACCTCATCACATTCTCGAATGAACGAGGCGGATTCCACATCCCTCGGCTCCCGCTCGTTGACGAATTGTTCTCCATCAATGTTGAGGACATTCGCGCCCGCCCCTCGGAACTTCTCTGTGATCAGGAGACCCTCTGCCTGTTCCGGGAATACCGCCCCTGTCGGATGATACTGGACGGTATGGAGAAAACATACCCTTACCCCTGCCCGATAACCCATAATCAGGCCGTCCCCGGTCGCACCGTAATGGTTGGTGGTCATGAACCCCTGGATATGGAGTCTTCCAGAACCTCCTGTGGCCATGATGACCGCTTTTGCCTTGACGACGAAATATTCTTCCGTTTCCAGATTATAAAGAACCGCACCCGCGCAATGGCCGTGCTCATTCAAGATCAGTTCCACGGCCGGAGAAAATTCCAGAACCTTAATGTCCTCTGGGCGGTTTCTTGCCTCATCCCTCAGGGTTCTCATGATCTCGGCGCCGGTAATGTCGGCGGCGTAATGCATCCGCTTCCGGCAGGTTCCGCCCCCATGAAGTGACTTCAGCTGCCCTTCCGGCAATTTCGTCAGCATACACCCCAAATTTTCCAGCCATGCCAGGACCTTCGGAGCCTCCGTGACAAGGGTATAGGCAAGCTCCGGAATATTTTTGAAATGACCTCCCCCCAAAACATCGAGGTAGTGGTAATAGGGAGAGTCTTTCGTCCCCTTGGTGGCTCCCTGGATGCCGCCCTCCGCCATCATCGTATTGGCGTCCCCATGCCTCAATTTGGTGGCGATCAGGACTTGGACTCCATTTTCCTGCGCGGTCAACGCAGCGGCTGTTCCCGCGCCTCCTCCGCCGAGAATAAGGACATCGGTTTCATAGGCGATTTTATTCAGATCAATCACATCAGGGTTGACACGGCTTTTGGCTTCGAGAATATGAACGATTTCCGGAGAGATCGAATAACCCTTATTCGGACCGACACGAATCTCCTTCCGGGAACCTTCTTTGAAATCGGGATGATACTTTTTTAGCCGTTCTTCTCTCTCTTTCAAGGTAAGCAAAGGAAACTCTTCCCCTCTTCTCTTGGCTTCCACTCTGGCGGCCCGCGTCGCCTCAACCTTCTTGATCAGCTGCTTCAACTCGCTTGTGTAAGGCATAAAACCTCCGCCCCCTCACCCCATCCCTCTCCCACGAAGGGAGAGGGAGCGATCGAGGGGTGCTATGTTTGTTATAGGTATGTTTTATCTTTGGGTGTCCAGTTCTCATCGGCCTGTTCTGGTTCGATCTCTCTGCTGGTATAAAGGTTCTTGAGGGTCTCTTCATCCGTATCCATCAACCCTCTGAGCATTTGCTCATATTTTCCTTTCTCCACCTCCTGAACCATGGAGGCAAGGTGTTCAGCCCTGGGCGCCACGTATTTTCCGTAGAGGCGCCTTCCTAAAATCGCAATATTGTACTGGCAAAGCTCTGCAGGGCATCTCGATGTGCATAAACCGCACATCACGCAGTCAAACGAGAGTTCCGCCAATCGGGCGATATCCCCTCTCATTCCCGCAGCGATATAATCCATCACCTCGATGTCCATCGGGCAGGACTTGGTGCAGGTATTGCACTGGAGACACCGGAGGAGTTCAGGATAATGTTTCACCAGTGTTTCGACCGAAGGCGTGATCTTCTCCATCTCGTAGACGCTCTTGGTCGCCGGAAAGAAAGGAATCTGAGTCAGATACATGTTAGGCTCGACAACCGTTTGACAGGCCAACCCGACCTCGATCTTATAGGTTCCTGGAAACCGGTAGACGGTCCCGCAGGCCCCGCAAATTCCTCCGCGGCACCCGCATCCCCGGATCAGTTGATATCCGGCATACTCCATCGCCTTCTGAATGGTTAAGGAAGCGGGGACTTCGTACCTCTTTCCCATGATGAAGATGGGAACCAGCTCTTCCTTCTTAGTAGCCTCGACTTCCATAACATCCTCCTAATCCTGCATACCTTAAAAATTCGAAATTCGAATATCGAAATTCGAAACAAATTCCAATTACTAAAGTTCAAATGACCAAAACTGTTTTGAACATTTGCAATTTTGAATTTGTTTCGTATTTCGGATTTCGTGCTTCGGATTTCATCGGTTAAAGGGCTCCCGATTCGATTTTCAATTCGTCTTCTTTAAACGTGGCCACAGGGGGAACCTCGTTGACGTCCCTTCCCGGAACATAGCCGAACATCTTCTGAATCTTATCCCCCACGCTCCGGAAAAGGGTGGCGACCGGCAACCGGCTCGGGCACGCGCTGTCACAGAGTCCGCAACCGATGCAGGAAGTTACCATATGGGCCATCCGGATGAGGTGAAAGATGAGGGTATCGGTGGGCATCCGGATTCCGCCCTTGCGGTCCGCCCATCTTAAAAATTGATCGCCTTCATGTTCAAAGATGGCCGTTCGGAAGACACACTCCTTGCAGTAGCAGATCGGGCAGGCCACCATGCAGTTGTGGCAGCGGATACAGGTAGAAAACCGGTCCAGGAAGGATTGAAGGTCTTTGACGACTCCCCGGAATTCTTGATAAGCTTCGTCCCTCTTCTTCTCCCTTGCCGCTACCACTTTGCCTACGACCTCTCTTCTTGATGAAGGTCCATCCCCCGCATACGAGACGAGGCCCTTCTCTTCCATCTCTTTTTCCAGTTTTTCTCCGATCTCCAGTCCAACTTCTTCCTCCGTCTTATAACCGAAGAGCTTAATATGAATATCGGCCGTTGGAGTCGGATATTCACACATCTGGCAGGCAGGCCGGAAGCCGTATCCTTCCGGGGAAACCGCTTCTCCCCTTTCCATACCCTTGAGAATCTCTCCTTCCAGTTTCCCGCCTTCTTTTCCCTCCTGTATCATCTTCGAATAGTCGGCAACCTCAAACGTCCCGGGGCAGTCGACGCCAATGAGCAAGAGATGGTCCAGCTTGACCTGAAGAAATTTAGTCAACTCCACGACAGCCCTGATTTCGCAGGGCTTCAACACGGCTGCGATCCTCTTGTTCAAATTTTTAACGGAAAGATGGGAGGCCACCCTTGCGGATTGAACCGGCATGGTTAGAGAAAGAGCGCAAGCGCCATCCATCTTCTCAGGATCGTGGATCAAGGTTTGTGCAAACCCATCCCCGGAAGGAAGCCTCTTGGGAACAAGGAGGGCCTCAATCACTCCCCCTTTCAAGAGGGATTTAAGAAAATCTCTTATGGCCTCCTCCGTCTTTCCCTCAGATACTTTCAAGACTGTCTGTTTTCCCATCTTTGGAAATTCTCCTTTCCTATTATAAAATCACCCTCAGCATCTCCTCCCTCCCATTTGTGGGGGAGGATCAAGGTGGGGGCGTAGGTCGTTTTCACCCCCACCCTCCCCCTCCCCCATCAAGGGGGAGGGAAAGCAGAGGTTACGCATTCCACAACTGTTTCATGGGATTGGGCCCCATTTTCCTCAAATCATCGGTCATCTTTGTCACCGTATCGGCGAAAAGTTTCCCTTCGCTGGCGCTGATCCATTTCAACAAGATGCGATCTTCGGTAAACCCCATCTGGGTCAGAATGCCCTTCAGAATGGCCACTCTTCTCCGAGCTTTGTAATTCCCGGTCTGATAATGGCAGTCTCCGGGGTGGCATCCCCCGATCAAGACTCCATCCGCACCGTCGATCAGCGCCTTTAGCACATAAATCGAATCGACCGCCCCTGAGCACATCAGGTGGATGACGCGGATATTGGGAGGGTATTGCTGCCGGGTGGTCCCCGCAAGATCCGCCCCGGTGTAGGTGCACCAGTGACAAAGAAAGGCAACGATTCTCGGTTCAAATTCAGACATATCTTACCTCCGTCTTCCTTGCAGAGCGCAAAGCGCTAAGCGCAGAGCGTAAAGAAATTTTTCGCTATGCGCCATGCTCTATGCGCCATGCGTTTTTTTTGTCAGTCAATCGCTGCATTGAGAACGTTCAGATTCAACCCCTTTTCAAAGTTGCGTTGCTGTGAGGCCGCATTGCGGCAGGCGACAACACAGTTCCCGCATCCCTGGCAGAGCGCTTCCTGCACCTCTGCCTTGACTTCCTCTTCATTGAGCACCCTTGCTCCGTAGGGGCAGACCGCCACGCAGAGTCCGCACCCGCAGCAGAGCCTCTTGATCACATAGGCCAAATAGGGCTTCTCCTCCACCTCGCCCCCGGAAAGGAGCGCTCCGGTCCGGGCCGCAGCTGCATTGCCCTGGGAGATGGAATCCTCGATCGTATTGGGTGAATGGCAGAGGCCGCAGAAGAATTTTCCCCGGTCCACCGAATCGAGGGGAGCGGATTTCGGATTGGCCTCCATAAAAAAACCATCCGGATTAAGATCGACACCGAACAGGCGCGCCAGGTCCCGGTTATCATGGGGTTCGATGCCGGCGCTGAGGACAAGGCGGTCCGCAGAAAGGCTTACTTCGCTTCCCATGGCGGGGTCAAAAACCGAGACACGAATCGCCCCATTTTCGAGGGTCACCTTCGGCTTCTTCTCCGGATCAAACCGGATGAAAATCACTCCTTTGCCCCGGGCCTCGTGGTAATACGTTTCATAGAATCCGTATGTTCTCACATCCCGGTAAAGGATATAAACCTGGACGGCAGGGTCTTGCTCCTTCAATTTGAGGGCATTCTTCACCGCATGACCGCAACAGATACGACTGCAATAAGGGTGTTCCTCGTCCCTTGACCCCACGCACTGAATCATGACCGCCGAACGGATTTCTTTCAATCCTTCATCCTTGAGATGGATCATCTTTTCCAGTTGTCTCTGTGTGATGACCCGGGAATCCTCCCCGTAGAGATATTCTCTTGGGGTCACTTCCTTTCCGCCGGTGGCCAGGATGAGAGCTCCATGGTCGAGGCTCTCCTCCCCGCCCGGATGGCGGATCTTCGTTTTGTATTGGCCATTTGTCTTTTCAAAACCGGTGATCTCCGTCTCGAAATAGGGATGGATGGAAGATTGGTTCTTCACCTTTTGAATGAGATCCTTCAGAAAAGACTGGGGATCGGATCCCTTCAACGTATAGAAGGAATCCCTCAGATTTCCTCCAAGCTCCTTTCCCTTTTCGATCAGATAGACCTCGTAACCCTGTTCGGCCAACCGGAGAGAAGCGGTCATGCCTGCCGCCCCTCCGCCTATGACCAATCCCTGCTTTTCAACCTTGTGACTCCCTTTCCGGATGGGCTGGATCCATTTGGCCCTTTCCACGGCCATCCTGATTAATGCCATTGCCTTTTCCGTAGCCAATTCTGGATGATCTCTATGGACAAAGGCGCATTGCTCCCGGATATTGGCATACTCGATGAGATAGGGATTGAACCCAATCCCCCTTGCCATCTCTTCCATCGTTTTACGAATCTCCCGATGGGAACAACCCGCCATTACGATCCGGTTAATCCCGTGCTCTCCGATCTTCATCTTGATCTGGTTGAGGTCCTCGGGAAGGCAGGCCAACCCCATCTCTTCCACATGGCAAACCTCTCCCAGCTGCTTTGTCTTTTCGACCAGTTCGGCAATGGATAGGGTTTCCTTCAATTCTCCACCGCAATGGCAGACGAAAACCCCGATCTTCGGAATTTCATCGGCCAGGGCTCCCTCCGCAGGATATTCCCTTTTTGGAAGAGAACCGGAATTCGGATGAAGAAACGAAGCAGCAGAGGCTGCCGCGCTTGAGCCTTCAACGACCGTCTCCGGGATATCCCTGGGGCCACGAAAGGCCCCGCCGACGAAAATTCCTTTGACTGAAGTATGCCCTGGCGAAAACTCATCGGTCTCGCAAAAACCCTGCCGATTTAACCGCAAGCCCATCCCTTTGGCCAGATCTTGAATGCCCTGTGGAGGAGTGAATCCCAGGGAGAGGATGACGCTATCAAATTCCCTCTCTTCAAAGGTCCCATCCTCTTTCACATAGGTGATAAGAAGGTTCTTCGTTTGCTGAAGCTCCTTGACGCTGGAAATGGCGCTTCGAATATATTCAATCCCGTATTCGGCCTTCGCCCTCTCATAATACCGCTCGTAATCCTTCCCCATGGGCCGGATATCCATATAAAAGAACGTGACGTTCAACTGGGGAGCCCTCTCTTTGGCGATCATGGCCTGCTTGGTGGCATACATGCAGCAGATCGTGGAACAGTGATCCTGTCCGCAGGAGGGGTCTCTCGATCCCACGCACTGGATGAAGGCGATTCGCTCCATCTTCTTCCCGTCCGAGATCCGGACCGGAAATCCCTGCGTAGGGCTGGATGTGGAGATGAGCCTTTCGAACTGGATGCTGGTCAACACATTCTCGTGACGGCCGAAACCGTACTCCCCTTTCTTCTGCGCCCAGAAAGGTTCAAATCCGAATCCGAGGAGGATGGCCCCTGCCCCGATCTCCTCTTCTTCCTCTTTCATGTCGAGATCGATCGCTCCGGGAGCGCACACCTTGACGCATTCCCCGCATCGAGTGCAGGTCTTGGGGTCAATGACAAGACTGTGAGGAATCGCCTGAGGAAAAGGAAGATAAATCGCCTTTCTCTTCTCCAGGCCGCCTCCGAATTCCCTCTCCACCTCCACCGGACAGACTTTGATGCAGGCTTCGCAGAGGGTGCACCGTTGGGGGTCCACACATCGGGGTTTGCGGACGATGGAGACCCTGAAATCCCCTTCTGTCCCCTGCACCTTCTTGACTTCCGAATACGGTAATAGTTCGATATTGTCGTGCAGATGACATTCGTAGATCGGGCAGAATGCGGGAGGCGTGGGACTCATAAAACAGACGCCGCACGAATTCGTTGGGAAGGTCTTGTCGAGGAGAGGGAAATAGCCCCCGATGGCAGGGCCCTGTTCCAGGAGAAATACTCTCCTCCCCATTTCTGCCAGGAGCAGCGCCGACTGCATCCCCGCAATCCCCGCGCCAACGACCAACGCCGAACTTTTGTCACCTTTCATCTTTTTCAGCTCCATTGCTTATCCTCTATCCTTACTCTACGGAGTTCTCTATACCAAGCCCAGCGATTCCAGCAACCCTTTGGGAGAAATCAAATGCTTCTTCCACCAGCTCTCTCTTTTTTCAACATCAAAGGCCACGCCCATCAGTTCGGTAAAATAAAAAATGGGGAGGTCCATGTCCTGCCTCATCTCCAGATTCATTTGGCAGAGACCACAGGAGGTCACGATACAATGAGCTCCTGCTTCCTTGGCCATGGATACAATTTTCCCTACCAGTTTCTGAACCACGTCTGCATAGGTCATGGCCAGGTCTGCACCACAACAATCCGTCTTATATGACCAATCCACTGGCTCGGCTCCGAGGCTCTTCATTAAACGATCCAGATATTGTGGATTCTCCGGATCATCCAATTGAGTGATCTTGGGATGCCGAACCAGAGCACATCCATAGTAACAGACAGGCTTCAATCCCTTCAAAGGCTTCTTCACCTTTTCCTGTATTTTCTCCAGCCCAATCCGATTCAGAATCACATCCATCAACGCCAATATTTCAAGCGAAGATTCGTAGGTAAATCCAACGATCTCTTCGATCTCCTTTCGCTCCGCTTCGTCATGTTTCAGAGCGTACTCGGCCCTTTTCAAATAGCTAAAACATCCGGCACAGGGAACAACCAGAGGCCCTGCCTGCGCAGACTGCGCCTTGGAGATATTCCTGGCCGGAAGGCAGAGAGAAAGGAGACGATTGAGACTATGAGTTGCCGCCGCTCCGCAACAGTTCCAATCTTCGATCTCCACCAGGTCCACACCCAATGCTTCGAGGACAGCCTCCGTGGACCGACCGTATTCATAAGATGAAGAATGATCCGTACACCCCGGAAAATAAGAAAATCTCATTATAAAACCTCCAAGGTTCCGAATAGCACGAATGACAGCGAATGACTCGAATGAGTCTTATTCGTGAAATTCGTTACCATTCGTGTAATTCGTTATTTCGCCTTTGTGCATTTTTCAAATATTCTTTTGATCTCTCCCTTCCCCTTGACAAAGCTGGGGAGCAGAGGGAATTTGCCCTTCAAGAAAAGTTTCACGCCGGGGATGAGAGAACCTTTCATTAAGTCTCTACTCCGGAGCATGTAGTCCATTAACATGGTTACCTCATGGGCTCTTCCCCCTCTCCGGACACTCTGGATAAAAGCCTCATGGAAGAGATGGATATTCTTCTCTTTTGCGTGGACCCCCTCTTCCATGGCCATCTCTCTCAAGGCATCCATGAGAACCCCGATGTGGATCTCATTCGGACAACGGGTGCCACAAGTCTGGCAGTAAACGCAAAACCAAATGGCGCTGCTTTCCAGGACTTCCCTTTTCATCCCCATCTGGATCATCCGGATGATGCTGTTGGGCCGGATGTCCATATACGGGGCGGTGGGACAACCTGCCGTGCACTTGAGGCATTGATAACAGAGACTGAGTTTCTCCCCGCTCCGTTTAGAAACTTCCTCTAGAAAGGAGGAATCCATCTTTTCGACACTGGTTGTCGTTTCCAATTTTATAACCTCCGATATATCAACCCTAAAGGGTTGAGTTACAAGATAACCCTTAACGGTAACTCAGGGCTTTCGCCCTGACAGATCAAACAAACGTCTCCAGCATCCGGAGGGTTTGGACCGACGAACTATTTCTTAACTCACAGGCAAAATTTGGGCAAGCCGCAATACAGGCTCCGCATCCCTGACAGAGTGCGCTATGGACGACGGAGATCCCCCGGCGGGAATTCATCTCCCTTGCTTCATAGGGGCAGACCTCTACGCAGATCCCGCACCCGCTGCAAATATTTTCGTCCACAAAAGCGATCAAAGGATCCTGAAGGAGTTGATCCGTCGAAAGGAGGGCCTGGATCTTACTGGCCGTGGCCGAAGCCTGCGAGACCGTATCGGAGATATCTTTGGGACTCTGACCGCAACCGGCCAGATAGATTCCCTTCGTTGAACTCTCCACCGGATAGAGTTTGATATGCGCCTCCGTTAAAAACCCGTGGCGATCGACGGTAGCTCTCAGTTTGGAGGCCAGGTCCTTGACTCCCTGGCTTGGAACAATGGCAGTGGCCAGGACGACCATATCCGCCGCCACTTCGACCATCTTCCCCGTAAGCGTATCCACGCCCAAGATCCTGACTTTCCCATCATCCTGAAAGACCCTGGAGACACGCCCCCTGAGGTAGAGAAGCCCTTTTTCCTCAATTGTCTTTTGCAAAAATTCTTCATAGCCTTTCGCATCCGCCCGTATATCCATGTAGAAGATATAGGGCTGTCCGTCCGGGACCTGCTCCTTGTAGATTTTTGCCTGTTTGGCCGTATACATGCAGCAGATTCGGGAACAGTAAGGCATATACCGGTCCGGGTCCCTCGAGGCCACGCACTGAATGAAGACGATCTCCTTCGGCACCGTTCCGTCGGAGGGACGGATGATTCTCCCCTGAGTCGGGCCATCAACCGAAAACATCCGTTCCAGGGCCAGGCCATCGATCACATCCGGAATCTCCCCGTAGCCGTATTCTCCGAGTTGCTCCGTGGGATAAAGCTCAAATCCTGTTGCCACGACAATGGCCCCGACCTTCTTCCCGATCCGCTCGTCCTGTTGGTCGAAGCGAATGGCCTTTTCCGGGCAGACCTCTTCACATTTTCTGCAACTCCCGTCATGGAAATACCGGCAATGGTCGCGGCGAATCACTGGTTTTTGAGGGACGCTCCCCGGATAGAGCAGGTCGATGGCCTTTCGGACTCCCAGTCCCCTCTCAAACGGGGAAACGTACTCCACAGGGCAATCCCTGATGCAGAGGCCGCAACCGTTGCACCTTCCCCAATCTACAGAGGTCGCTTTTTTCCGGATCGTCAGTTCGAAATTCCCCACATATCCCTTTACGTCCTCCATCTCCGAGTAACAGTGAAGATCGATTTTGGGATGCCTCTCAATTTCCCGCGCCTTTGCGAGGAGATCCGGAAGGGCAGGATGGAGATCGGGAAAGGTCTTTGAGAGTTGGGTCATATGTCCGCCCAGGGCCTGTTCCTTCTCGATCAGGAGCACCTCATAGCCCCCCTCTGCCAGATCGAGGGCGGCTGTCATCCCGGCAATCCCTCCTCCGATCACTCCTGCGCTCCGGTTGATGGAGACCGAAATGGCCTCAAGCTTTTCGTTCTCTCTCACCTTCTCCAGGGTTGCCAGGATGATTTCCTCGGCTTTTTCCGTGGCCTTCGTCTTCTCCTTCTGGTGAACCCAGCTGCACTGCTCCCGGATATTGGCGATCTCGCAGAGATAGGGATTCATCCCTTCCGACTTGACTGCCTTCCTGAAGGTGTTCTCATGCATGCTTGGCGAACAGCAGGCCACGACAACTCCCTCCAATCCCCTTTCACGAATGGCCTCCCGGATGATCTGTTGCCCGGGTTCGGAGCACATATAGATGTAGTCGGCGCTGTGGGCGACATCTTCAACCCTCCCCGTTTTTTCCGCGACCGACTTTACATCGACCGTGCCGGCGATATTCACCCCGCAATGGCAGATAAAAACACCCAATCTTTTCATGATCGCTTCGCTTAAGGTTCGAGGATCGCTCCGCTTGAGGAGCGTTTCACTTAAGGGAAATTCTCTCTTCTTTTGCCTTTTCCCTCAAGGCCGAAGGCCGCTCCTCTATCCTCCGGCATTCTTAATGTTTTGCAAACAGGGCCTGCACTTTGCTTGCTGATGCATTGGCATGAGCCACGGCATCGGCAATATCCTTCGGTCCCTGTGCGCATCCCGCGATGTAGATCCCTTCCCGATCGGTCTCTACGGGCCTGAGTTTTCTCTCGGCCTCTGTGAAGAACCCGTAATCATCGACATGGATCCTCAATTTTTGGGCCAGCCCCTTTGCCTCTCCCTGGGGAATGATGGCCGTGGCCAGGACGACCATATCCGCAGAGACCTCCACCTTCTTCCCGGTCAAGGTATCCACACCCCAGACCGCGACTTTTTCCCCATCCCTGAAGATCCGGGAAACCCTTCCACGGAGATAGAGGATTCCCTCCTCTTCCATCCCCTGCTGGATGAACTCCTCGTATCCCTTTCCGGTTGAACGAATATCCATATAAAAGATATAGACCTGTCCGTCATGGACTTTATGCTTGTAGAGCCGGGCATGCTTAGCCGTGTACATACAGCAGACCCGTGAGCAGTAGGGCATATAGCGCTCCGGATCCCTCGAACCGGTGCACTGGATGAAGACGACTTCTTTAGGTACTTTTCCATCCGAAGGTCTTCTGATCTGCCCCGTGGTCGGTCCGGATGCGGAATTAATTCTTTCAAAGGCCAGGCCGTCAATCACATCCGGAATTGCCCCGTAGCCATATTCTCCGAACGTCTCCATGGGCATCAGGTCAAAACCCACGGCGGCGATAATAGCTCCCACCTTCTCTTCTATAAAACGGTCCTCCTGTTCGTAGTCGATCGCTCCAACCGGGCAGACCTTTTCGCAGACCCTGCATTTCTTCTCCAAAAAATAACGGCATTCGGAAGGATTGATGACAGGTTTGTTCGGGACGGCCTGCGGGGAAAGCGTATAGATCGCTTTTCCGGTGCCCATGCCCCGCTCAAATTCAGAGGGTTTTTTCGAAGGGCACTTCTCCTGGCAGAGACCGCAGCCGGTGCATTTTCCCCAGTCCACATAGGCCGCTTTTCTACGGATCTTCACCGTAAAGTCGCCGGCCTTCCCCTCCACTCCCTCCACCTCTGAATGGGTAAGCAGCCGAATATGGGGATGTTGGCCTGTTTCCACGGTCTTGGGAGTCAGAGTGCACTGGGCACAATCGAGCGTTGGAAAGGTCTCGGAGAGTTGAAGCATCTTTCCCCCGATGGAGGGAAGTTTCTCGACCAGGATGACATCATATCCCGCATTTCCGATGTCAATGGAGGCGGAGATCCCGGCAATTCCTCCGCCGATCACCATCGCCCTTTTGATGAATGTCCCATTCTCCTTCATCTTAGATAAAACCTTTTCCCTTTAAGAGCGGTAAAGGATCCACAAAGTTTTGCCCGAATCCGAGGGTTTGATAATCCAGTCCCATGGCGATCCCCAGAAGCTGGGTGAAATAGAGCACCGGAATGGGTTTAAAGTCCAGATATTTCTGTTTGATGTCGGCCTGTTTATGGTCGATGTTAAAGGTGCACAACGGGCAGGTTGAGACGACAACCTCCGCCCCGTTTTTAACGGCAGAGCCCAGAATCTTATAGCCGCATTCGGTGGCCACTTCAGGCGATCCCACGGACTGAAAAGACCCGCAGCATTCGATTTTATAAGGAAAATCGATTGCCTCTGCGCCCATGGCCTCCAGGAACCCTTCAAACAAGGTTGGCTTCTCTTTATCGTCGAACTCCATCTCTTCAAAAGGCCGCAGGAGCATGCATCCATAGTAGGGAGCCGCCTTCAGTCCGGTCAGGGGTTTCTTCATTTTTTCCTGTATCCGGGGAAACCCCACATCCTGTTTCAGGATCTCCAGGTAGTGAAGGACACGGAGGTCGCCCTGGTAGTTCGTCTCCATAAAGTTATTGATCGTATCCCGCTTGTCTCCGTCGTTCCGAATCAATCGATTCGTCCGCTTGATCACATTGAAGCAGACGGAACAGAGGGTAGTTAGCGTAGTCCCTTCCTCCCTCGCTCTCGCCAATATTCTTGAAGGCGGGAGAAGGGCCATGATATTGTCGGTAGCCAGCGGGAAAGTGGCTCCGCAGCAGGTCCAGTTCGGAAGTTCTTTCAGTTGGAATCCGAGGAGAAGGGAACAGTCCCGGGCCGTCTGATCAAAATTCTTAGCTTTGGTATAGAGGGTGCAGCCAGGGAAATAGAGATAATCCATAAATACTCCTAAAATACGAAATTCGAATATCGAAATCCGAAACAAATCCTAAATCAAAGATTCAAAACAGTTTTTCTTTGTTTGGATCATTTGTATGTTGAACATTCGTGCTTGTTTCGAATTTCGTATTTCGTGCTTCGGATTTAAAATGTCCTACTCTATACTCTTTTCTATTATGAAAGGAATTTCCTGAAACCACTGATAAATGCAATCTGCGGAACCTTTTCCAGAAATCCTTCCTGGAATTCTGAAACATGGATATGATCCTTCCGGTCCTTCTTTCTCAGAATGACCATCCTGAGGGCATCCATCACTCTGGCGATATCGATCCCCTTGGGACACCTCGAAGTGCACTGGAGGCAGGAGGCGCAGAGCCAGAAGGTATTGACCGCAAGAGCCTCTTCTTCCAGACCGAGGAGCGTATAACGGATGACCTCGTGAGGACCGACCTCCATGGCAAAGGCCACCGGGCAACCGGCCGTACAATTTCCGCATTGATAACAGGCAAAGAGGTTCTGTCCGCTGATCAACTCCACCTTCTTCGCAAATTCGTTGTGAACTTTCTCACGTGTAAGTTCAATTTTCATGAACGTTCTCCTAAAATACGCTTACAACTAAATTTTAAAACATCTCTGTTGACAAGGCGAGTGAAAACGAAGTTTAAATAAAAGGAATTTTTCTAAACCTGAATCTCAACCTTTACGATATGTTTTCTCCCCTTCAATATAGAGGTCGTTTCCTCGAACATCATTGATGACAATCACAGGTAAGTCTTCAACTTCCAGTCTCCGAATCGCCTCCGGACCAAGATCTTCATAAGCCACCACTTCTGCTTTCTTCACCCTTTTGGCCAGAAGGGCTCCTGCGCCTCCGGTGGCGGCAAAGTAGACCGCTTGGTGCTTCTTCATTGCTTCTTTGACCGCATCGGATCGCATGCCCTTTCCGATCATCCCCTTCAGGCCTTTCTGAATCAAAGCGGGAGCATAAGCATCCATTCGGTAACTGGTTGTAGGACCGGCCGACCCGAAGACCTGTCCGGGTCTTGCGGGAGTCGGACCGACATAATATATAATTTGACCCCGAATGTCAAAAGGAAGTTCTTTCCCTTCTTTTAAAAGATCAGAGAGTCTTTTATGCGCCGCATCCCTTCCCGTAAAGATCACCCCATTGATCAGAACCCGATTTCCAATCTTTAATTTTTCCACATCCTCATTGCTCAGAGGGGTTGTCAAACGAATGGGCTGAGTCATAAATCCTCCATGTTAAAAGATGGGGAGATAGGGGGATTGGGAGATGGGGTGTTAATAATTTTTTTCTCCCCATCGCCCAACCTCCCCATCTCCCTAAATCACTGCCTCTTTATGTCTCTGGGCATGGCACTGGATATTGACTGCCAGTGGCAAACTGGCGATGTGGCACGGCATCATCAAGATGTGAACCGCCAGCGAGGTGGTTCGCCCTCCCAAACCCTGTGGTCCGATTCCGAGTTTATTAATCTCGGTTAATATCTCAAATTCCAATTGATCCAGTTCTGGGTCTGGATTTTTGCTTTCCAACGGTCTGAGTAAACTCTTCTTTGCAAGAAACGCAGCCAGTTCAAATGTCCCTCCGATTCCCACTCCCACAATCGTCGGGGGACAGGGATTCGACCCTGACTCCTTCACCCTCTGGACCACATATCGTTTGATTCCCGAGATTCCGTCCGACGGGGTAAGCATCACCACCCGGCTCATATTCTCGCTGCCGCCTCCTTTGGGGGCAACCGTGATCCCGACCCGGTCTCCCGGAACAATCTCCGTATGAACAATGGCGGGAGTATTGTCGCCGGTATTGGCCCGGGTGAAAGGATGGCAGATCGACTTTCTGAGATACCCGTCCCGGTATCCCTGACGGACTCCCTCAAAGATGGCCTCTTTCAGGTCTCCTCCAATCAAATGAACATCCTGTCCCAATTCAATGAAGACTACTGCAAAACCCGTATCCTGGCAGATGGCCACTCTTTCGTCCCTTGCAATTCGGGCATTCTCCTTCAACTCCTTCAATATCTCCACACCAAGAGGAGATTCTTCCTTCTCGATGGCCCGATCAAAGGCCTCAAGCACATCCCCTCCCAGGTCGGTGTTCGCCTCCATGCAGAGGTCTTTCACTTTTTCCGTGATCAGTTTGACATCAATCTCTCGCATCTTTTCCTTCTTTCGGTCAAGGATCGCTCCGCTTTAGGAGCACTCCGTTTGAGGAACGCTTCGCTTGAGGCAGAGTCTTCATTTTCGCCTTAATCCTCAAGGCCGAAGTCCGATCCTCAAGTCCTGCAAAGCAGGACGCTCCTTAAACCCTTAATTACAGCTTCAACTCCTCAATGCTCTTCTTCACGCTCTCTGCGGACTTCGCCACAAGACCCTTCTCTTCCTCGGTCAGGTCAAGTTCGATGATTGACTCCACCCCTTTTTCTCCTAACTTCACCGGAACTCCGAAGCAGATGTTTTTCAGACCATACTCTCCGTTCAGGTAGACACAGCAGGGAAGAATCCTCTTCTTGTCCTTGAGAATGGCCTCCGCCATTTGAATCGCCCCCGCCGAAGGAGCATAAAAAGCGCTTCCTGTCTTGAGGAGATTCACGATCTCTCCGCCGCCTTTCCGGGCCCGGTCCACCAATTTATCGATCTTCTCCTTGGAAAGAAGCTGCGAAAGGGGAATTCCGCTCACGGTGGTGTATCTCGGAAGGGGAACCATCTCGTCTCCATGACCACCCAGCAAGAGCGCTTGAATATCTTCAACCGAAACTCCAAGTTCCATCGCAATAAAAGCCCTGTATCGGGCCGTATCCAGCACGCCTGCCATCCCCAACACCCTCTCTCTCGGCAGACCGCTCTTCTTGAAGGCCAAATAGGTCATGGTATCCAGGGGATTCGTTACCATCAGGAGAATCCCATTCGGAGACCTTGCGATCACCTCTGAAACCACGGATTCGATGATCTTCCGGTTAATGTCAAGCAGGTCCTCCCGGCTCATCCCCGGTTTCCGGGGTACTCCCGAAGTGATAATGACGATATCCGAGCCTTTCGTTTCCTCATACGTGTTCGTGCCGATGACATTCGAATCGAACCCTTCGATCGGGGCCGATTCAAAGAGGTCAAGCGCCTTGCCCTGTGGGATTCCTTCGAGAATATCGACTAAAACGATATCGCCCAACTCCTTTGCCGCAGCCCAGTGCGCCGCCGTGGCGCCGACAAACCCTGCTCCGATGATCGAAATCTTTTTTCTGCCCATAACATCACCTCCTAATAAAAGATGAATGATGGATACAAGCGCCTTACTCAAAAATAAGGGATTCGTTTAACGGTAATGGTAACGATGCCCGTATCGTCTATAAAAGGCAACGTCTGTCGTGTTTAATTCTTTTAAACGTAACCGTTACCGAATGACGAAACGGGCTTCGTAACCTTAGCCCTAACCTAGACCTGAACTTGCGACTCCAGTTGATACCCCTTCAAATGAAACCCGCAGGTCCTCCGGATGATCAGTTCCGGCATGAGGAGGATTTCTCTCGCCGAAACCTTGCTGTCGCCCTGTCCGATCTTTTCCACCAGCATTTCAACGGCGATGGCGCCCATCTCAAATTTTTTTTGGCCGATCGTGGTCAACTCGATTCCCTTCATGGAAGAAAATTCGATGTCGTTGAATCCGATCAAGGCTACATCCTCCGGTATTCTAAACCGCTCTTCATGAAGCGCCTGGTACACCCCCAATGCCATGTAATCATTGGCCGCGAAGATAGCGGTCGGGAGATCCGATATCTTAAGAAATTGTTTCCCCTTCTCATAACCCGACTTCTTTAAAAAATTTCCTTCGAAAAAAAAATCGTCCCTTTGCTCCAATCCATAGGTCTCAAGCGCTTTTTTCCCGCCTTCGAGACGTTCGAGACCAACCGAGGACTCGGCAGATCCGCCGATCACCCCTATTCTCTTATGGCCAAGCCTGATCAGATGTTCCACAGCTAAAAAGCCCCCGAGGATATTATCCACCCCGACATAATCGACCTTCTCCTTCACAACCGGATGGTAGGTCCTTCGATTGACCAGGATAATAGGGAATTCCTCCTCTGCTAATGCAACAATATTGGGATCCTCCATATGGGCCGAGGAAAAAACGATTCCATCCACTCCCTTGCTTCGGAGCATTTCAATATACTGCCTTTCAGTGGAGATATCGGACTGGGTGCTGCAGAAGATGATACTATATCCCAACCTGGTGGCTGTCTTCTCTATTCCCTGGGCCAATTCGGTATAAAAAGGGTTGGCAATATTTGTTATTACAAGACCCAGAGTCTTTGTCCGCTTCATCACCAAACTTCTGGCGATGAAATCGGGCCGATAACCTAACTCTTTTGCGATTTGGAGGATCTTCTCTTTAGTTTCACAACGAATGCGGGATTTGTTATTGAGGGCTCTTGAAACAGTTGTATGCGAGACTTTGGCAATTCTGGCAATATCTTTAATATTGACCTTTTTATTCATCTCTTTGAATTAAAGGCAGGAGAGGCCCTGCTTTGGACCTCTCCCCTCCCCTTGGCTACTTTTTCTGAGCTTCTATCCTCGCTTTAGCGATCGCCTCGTCCTCCCGCTTTACATCCTCTATGGTCTTTGGTTTTACTTTTTCAGGCACAGGTTCCAGGCCATACTTCCACTTTAAAAACTGCGTCCCGGTCTGCGGAAAAAGGGCGTAAATCAAAGTATCGTAAAAATCTTTAGCCAGATCTTTCGACTCTTCCTTCACCTTCTCTAACTCCGGCTCAATAACATCCGCCGGACGGCATGTGATCGGCTCTTTCCCCTTCTTATATCCCTTGAGCACCGTCTTCTTGACTTCATCCGATATTGGAACAGGAGGCTTTCCATAGAGACCAAAGACATAGTCCTGTGTCTCTTTCGAGACCATCTTATACCGACCGAACAGAACATTAAGCACGGCCTGAACCCCCACGATCTGCGAAGTCGGTGTCACGAGCGGAGGATATCCGAGGTCCTTTCGGGTCTGGGGTAGTTCCGCATAGACCTCTGAAATCCTGTGGATGGCATTTTGCTGTTTAAGCTGGCCCACCATGTTCGAGATCATCCCTCCTGGAATTTGATGTTTTAGCACTCCGGTATCAATCACAGACATCTTTGTCGTATCCAGAAAGTCACGGTATTTAGGGGCGATGGTCTCTAAATATTCCCCTAATTTAAGAAGCGTTGAAAGGTCAAGGCTGGGATCCCAGGGCGTTCCCTGAAGGGCCACAAGAAGAGGTTCCACAGCGGGCTGTGAAGAGCGGAGGGCAAAAGGAGCAAGCGCAGTATCAACGACATCCACTCCAGCTTCAATCGCCTTCAGATACGTCATCGTGCCCATTCCGCTCGTATAATGTGTGTGAAGTTGAATCGGAATCTTCACGGTTTTTTTCAGCCCCTTGACCAGATCATAGGCATCATAGGGTGCAATAAGTGCGGCCATATCTTTAATGCAGAGCGAATCTGCCCCCATATCCTCCAGTATCTTTGCCTTTTCAAGATAATAGTTAATATTGTAGATGGGCCCTCCCATCCGTGTCTCGGTCAGAGAGTAACAGATGGTGCCCTGGATATGCTTTCCACAGCGCTTGATAACCTTAAAGGCGGTTTCAAAGTTACGCTCGTCATTGACCGCATCAAAAACTCGAAAAATGTCTATACCCACTTCCGCACATTTCTCTACAAATCCCTCCACCAGGTCGTCGGCATAGTGACGATAACCGACCAGATTCTGGCCCCGAAGAAGCATCTGGAAGGGCGTTTTGGGCATCCGTTTCTTTAAAATCCTAACTCTCTCCCAGGGATCCTCTCCTAAAAAACGGTGGCAGACATCGTAGGTCGCCCCTCCCCATACCTCAACGGAATGAAATCCCACCTGGTCCATCTCTTCAGCAATCGGGACCATGTCCTCTACCCTCATTCGCGTTGCCAGATTGGATTGATGACCATCCCTGAAGGTTGTATCCGTTATCTTAATCGGTTTTTTTGCCACCTTCTCCATACCTTCCATTGCATGAACCTCCTTTCAAACAATTCGTTGTAAATTCATAAAAAATGTCATCATGCGTTAACGTTAACGCTTCCATTAAGATTTGTCAAGCCTAAAGATGCAAATATCGATGAAAGAATTTACCTAAATCTCCTTCCTTCCTCAATGTTCATCGGAAACCAATCGACTCTTCATCTCCTCTGCACTGCCGAATTCCAGTTTCATCAATCGCTGATAATAAGACTTTGAAGTGTAAAGGGCTGCAATCGGATTGTGCCCCGTAACGCGGTCTTTTACGGCAAAGACCGTGGTCAGACCCTCGACAAATTTCAAAAAGAGGGAATCGTGCCCGATGCAAAGTCCTAACATGATGTTGAAATGGGTCCCGGCCCGGTTCAAAATTTTCGCCTGGGCAACGGGATTGCACATCGACTCGAACTCTCCGATACGGATCTTCTCCTCATCCTTCACCCCGATCCTCTCCTTTGGAATTCCTCCCACCTTGCAGGAAACGGAGATGACCTCAAACCCATGTTTCTCAAGGATCTCCGAGAGGATTGAAGCCTCAAGGGTAAGCCCCCCGCAGAAGGCCAGGCCAAGTTTCTTATAGCCCATCCTCTGTGAAAATTCGATCAACTCCTCGATTCGGCTCTTGGTGGGAATCATCACAAACGGCTTTGCATCCCTGCAGGTATAACAGGCCCCCTCCTGGATCGAAGCCGCACGTGCGAACTCCTTTATCTCCGGATCATCGTATCGTTCCAAGGCCTCTGCGACGGCTGCCCCTTCTTTCTTTGTCGGGCACCAGGAAGGGCCTCTCCCTTTTTCCAGACGACAGATTTTTTCCACCACCGCACACTTCGCACAATTGGGATCGATGTCACTCATGCTTTTCTCCTTCCGGCTACCGGTCTCCGAGAAGAATCGGCGACCACTGTTTCAAATTCTGAACCTCTTCAAAATGCCTGACCTGATCGATAATCTTAAGCCGTCTCTTTTTTGTCATCCGACGACCGCCCAGATCGTGAAACTTATCGGTCAATTCTTCCCAGGAAAGAGGATTTTCAGGATCTCCTTTACAATGTTCAACTTTTCTAAAATAACGCCTCCCATCCTTCGTTAAAATTTCGGCAGTGGCGCACCACTGTCTTGGAAAGGTTCGATCCAGTTCGGGATCCACCCTGTATTCCACCTTTTTCATCGCTTGCTTCACTTCTCCGGACCTGATCCTGGAAAGCTGGAACTCTCCCATGCCCGCCTTTCTGTAAAGGAGCGCAACCGCCGCTCCGAAAGGCATGCTGAACTGGGCGTCCACAACCGATCGGGGACGATATTTCATCTCTGCCGGCTCAGCGATGAGGGATGCGCCTGCGCTCAGGAGCCCCAACCTGACCTTCTCCACCTGGTCCGGTTTGAGGTCGTTGTCTTTGGTGATTTTCAAGAGGGCGTCAATGGGAGGCTGCATATAACGGCAGCAGGCATAAGGCTTGACCGAGGTGCGGAGAATCTCGAATCCGGAACCGATTCCCTCCAGAACCTTGCTTGCATCTGCACCGCTGGTGTAAGCGTGGAGGAATCCATCTCTGCCTTCAATGATCGAAGTGGGCCCTCTGAATCCTTCCCGTGCGAGCAGGGCGGCGACCATCCCGCTGTGAGCCGCCCAACCTGCATGGAAACGCTTCGTCCATGCCCCCTGGGCCAGATACTCCATCGAGCCGGCAGCCTGACTGCCCGCTATTCCCAAGGCGCTCACCATTTTTTCAGTTTTAAGACCCATCATCTTGGAGGCAACCACGCTCGATCCAAAAGTCCCACAGGTAGCTGTTGGATGGAAACCCCGGGCATAGCTATTCGCCGGGCCGATGGCCTTTCCCAGACGGACCATTACTTCATAGCCGATGATCGCAGCCTCGATAAAACTCTTTCCACTCACCGCCATCCTTTCACCTGTGGCCAGGGCGGAAGGAAAAACGACCACACCGGGATGGAGGGAGGATTCGTTGTGCACATCATCCATCTCAATCGCATGGCCTGCGGTGCCATTGGCAAGGGCGGAATAAAGGAAAGGGGCTTTCCTCTTTGTCCCGATGAGCACACTGTTCCCTTGACCCATTTCCCTGACAAACCGATACATGCTTTTTGAAGATTCTGCTTGGGAGCCACAACAGGCCACCCCAATGAAATCCAGAAAAAAATACTTCGCCCGATCAATCACATCTTCCGGGAGTTGGCGATATTTTAATTCGTTACAATATTTCGCTAAATCTTGAGTGATGCCCATTGGATTCCCCTCGATCTGAATTGCCGATCAATAATCAATGATTGGATTTCATTATAGGGAATATAACATCAATATTCAACCAAATCATCCCACCCAAAATATGTTTGACAAAATCGACCATCAAGTATAGGATTTTATATAATGGAGGTAAATGGATATGAGTACGAAGGAATTACTGATAAGCGAGATCGAAGAAGTTCCCGAACTTCTCTTGACTGAAGTGCTTGATTTCGTCCACTTCTTGAAGGCAAAAATTGGTCGGGAAAAGCTGGATATGGCCATGATGAGTGAGTCCTCTCTATCCAAGGACTGGTTGAAGCCTGAGGAGGACGAAGCATGGCAAAATTTGTAAAAGGGGATTCGTTGTCATACCCTTCCCTTTCTCCGACCTAAGCCAATCCAAACGCCGCCCCGCCCTTGTTATTGCACCACTCGAGGGAAACGATGTCATTCTTTGCCAGATAACCAGCAAAATCACAAAAGATACCTACGCCATCTCAATTGAGGATACCGATTTCACCTCGGGAGGCTTGAGACAGTCAGGCAATATAAGGCCAAATCGGCTATTTACTGCGGACAACAACATCATTCTATACCAGGTAGGTAGCATCAGGAGTGAAAAATTGATTCAGGTCATTGAAAGGGTTGTAGAAATTATTAGAGGATAGATTATTTCGAAACTTTACCTCATCGTTCCTTCATAATAAGTCGTAAGCTGTCTTTCTTTTACCAATGGATTTGAGTAGTCGGGAAGGAGGATGGGCGAAATCTTCTTCCGGTCAACCCCTGCCATCTCGAGTTCCCGATGAAACCTCCTCACATGATCGAGAGTGAGGCGGCCCTCACGAGCCTTCTCCCTTGCATAAAGAGCCGCATTCCACCCGGCAATCCTTCCAAAGACGAGGACATCCATGAGCGAATTTCCGCCCAACCGGTTCTCGCCGTGAACCCCTCCGGTTACCTCCCCGGCAGCATAAAGTCCCGGCACAGAAGTCTCCCCCTCTTCATTGAACGTCAGGCCTCCATTCTGGTAATGGAGCGTTGGATAAACGAGCATAGGCTCCCTTGTAATATCAATGCCATACCTCTTAAAAAGTTTATACTTCCCAATAAACTGTTTGATCAGGGTCCCCTCTCCGTGAAGGAGGTCAATCATAGGAGAATCCAGCCAAACTCCTGCTTTTCCTGTCGGCCCAGCAACCCCTTTGCCTTCCTGGATACATTCTCGGATAATGGAAGAAGCGCAGGCATCCCTTGGCTCTGTCTCGCAGACAAACTGCTCGCCATCGATATTGAGCAGATGGGCGCCCGCTCCACGGAATTTCTCAGAGATGAGAAGCCCCTCGGCCTGTTCCGGAAAAATCGCACCTGTGGGATGGTACTGTGAAGTGTGAAGGAAACAGACTTCAACTCCGCATCGATAACCGAGGGCAAGGCCATCTCCTGTTGCTCCATAATGATTGGTGGTCGGGAAACCGCCGATGTGCAGGCGTCCTGAGCCGCCTGTTGCGAGAATCACCGCCTTTGCTTTGACTAAAAAATATTCTTCCGTCTCGAGATTGTAAAGAACGGCGCCCGCACAATGACCCTGCTCGTTCAGTACCAGTTCCACCACAGGAGAAAACTCGAGGACTCCAATCCCTTCCCTGTTTTTGGCCTCATCACGGATCGTCCGCATGATCTCAGTCCCGGTGATATCCGCAGCGACATGATCTCTCTTTCTCGACATCCCGCCGAGATGAAACACTTTGAGGCTCCCATCCGGTTTCTTGTCGAACATGACGCCCAATCCCTCTAACCATTGCATCACCGAAGGGGCCTGGGTCACGAGGGTATAAACCAGTTGAGGGATATTTTTAAAGTGTCCGCCTCCCAGTGTGTCAAGGTAATGGTAATAAGGAGAATCCTTGCCGGGTTGTGAGACCGCCTGGATGCCACCCTCTGCCATCATGGTATTGGCATCGCCATGTCTCAACTTGGTTGCAATGATGACCTTAGCCCCATGTTCCTGAGCCAGAATGGCTGCCGCTGTCCCTGCCCCTCCTCCTCCGATGATCAGGACATCGGTTTCGTAAGCGGCCTGCGAAAGATTGATCCGATCCGGATCGATCCGGCTCCACGATTCCAGAATATTACAAATCTCAGGTGGCAGACGATAGCCCTTGCTCGGACCGACCTTCAACTCCCGTAACGATCCTTCCTTATAGGAAGGATGAAACCTCCTCAGCCTCTCCTCCTTCTCAACAAGGCTCATCCGAATGAATTCTATCCCCTTTCGTTTTTTATCCAAACGCTCAGGACGGGTTGCCTCCACTCGTTTGATTAATTGTTTTAGTTCATTGGTATAAGCCATCGTAAACCTTTCTCAAATGAATTTGGCACCACGATATAAATTGAACTAGCCACAAACAAGTGGTGAGTTCTTTTTCAATCAATTTTATGCTTCTTTCATTCCCAGTCAACTGATCCTTTAAAATATCAATTAACCTCAAGGGATTAAAATTAAAAGAGTCCCTATGATGACAAGAGTATTGCCCAAAATAACCCATCGGCTGAAGCTCTCATATTTTCGGTTAAAAAGGAAAGAAAAAAGGAATATCCATATAGATTGTGTACGCAACATTAAGCTGACCATTATAACCGACCCGTATCCCAACGCAAGATATCTTAGCAAATGGGCCGTACAAGTGGCGATACCGATAATAACAGCAAAATTTAGGAGCTTTTTATCTTTGTATAATATTTCCATTTTATCTTTTCCATTGATAAATAATGAAGGACTTATAGCGATAGAGGCTGCCGTGTAAGCGATTAACCCCCCAGCGATGGAAGACCCACTATTTTCCAAGCCAAGTTTTACGAAGACATTACTGCTCCCCCAAAAAGTTGCAGCCCCCAAGCCATAGATCATTCCGGTGTATAAGGTATGTTTACTCATATTTTTAAATGGGTCATTCCCTTTCTCCTGTTCTTTAAGAACAATTATTAGAGGACCGGATAATGAAATGATCATTCCAAAAATAATTTGGAGAGTAATGGCTTCATTAAGTGCAATAATAGCCAAGAGAACACTGATTATAGGAGTGAATGTAATGAAGATATTAAAACGAGTCGAGCCAACGATTTGAATGGATTTGTATGCCCAAGTTCTTCCTATCGCGAAGTGCGCTATACCAGAGACAGCTAAAAAAAAGTAATCCTTCCAGCGAAAGGAACTTAACTCAGCTATGTTTCCTGTGATACACGAAATGAGTAAAAGAAATGGTAGGCCTGTATAAATGGAAATCACTGCGATATGATTAGGGCTAATCTTGAGGACCCCACGCCTAATCATGACGATACTGATTCCGAACATGACTGCCGATAATAATCCAAAGAGAGTCCCAACCATAGAAATATTATACTATTTAGGATAAAACGAAAATGGTTTCCCTCGAACACAAAATAAAATTAATTCTTTTCGAGTCGACAACCCTGAATGATATCCAATAGAGGTATTTAAGAGGATTAAATTAAAAACGGGTGGATGTAAAAAGGACTCTCTGGGTTCAAGTCCCGGATTCTTATCGCCTTTGAACCAAATGCTGCTTTGGATAGCTCATGGCCTAAAATAGAAAAACGGAAATTGTAAGCTTCCCATACCCTCTAAATAATTCCTCTATTCCTAAAATCACAAATGTGTCCCTCCCCATATCCTATGCTCTTGAGAACTTCTTCTGTGTTTTCTCCATAGTCTGGCGCATGGGATCTCAATTTAGGTTGTCCATTTGACAGTTTAATTGGAAAACCCACACATGAATATTCCCCTTCGATGGGATGCTCGGCCTTGATCACCATATTTCTAAAAAGGATATGGGGATCACTCAATACCTCTTGAAGATTATTAACCGGCCCATGACATACTTCCAAACCTTCAAAACAAGCTAACCACTCCTTCAAGGTTTTGGTTAGAAATATCCCTTCAACCTCTTCTAATAATTCTTTCCTTCCATGGATATCTGTAAATTGATGCTCTATAAGATCATCTCTGCAAATGCCTTTGCAAAAGTTAACCCAAAATTTCTTTTCAATCGCCCCTATGGTGATATATCTATCGTCCATCGTTCTATAGACTCTATAACAAAGATGCTTTCCATTTAACAATATATTTTCTCTCTCTGGAGTTTTTTTATCCATTGAATATTTTGATACAATCATGCCTAACCAAAATAATATTCCATCTAACATAGAAATATCAATTTGTTGGCCACGGCCTGTTTTATTGAAATGAATAACTGACATTAAAATCCCTATTGTTGCCATCAATGCTGCATTTATATCAGCAATTTGGACTCCAGGAACAGTAGGAGGTCCACCCTTCTTACCTGTAATTTCCAATATTCCTCCTATCCCTATATAATTTATGTCATGTCCAACTTTCTTTTTATATGGTCCCTCTTGGCCATATCCTGTTATAGAACAATAAATGATCGAGGGATTTATTTTTTTAATAGACTCAAAATCAATCCCTAAGCGTTCAGTTACTCCAGGCCTGAATCCTTCAACAATGACCTGATAATCCTTCGCCAATTTTTTGAAAATTTCAGTCCCTTCTTTTTCTTTCAAATTTAGCCTCATGCTTTTCTTGTTTCTGTTCAATGCCAAGTAAGAAGCGGCAAATTTCTTTCCTTTGGGTAATGACCATCTGGTAGTATCTCCCCCATCGAGGTCTTCAACTTTTAATACTTCTGCCCCATAATCTGCTAAAA
Organism: Deltaproteobacteria bacterium; assembly: GCA_020059605.1. Taxonomy (GTDB): domain Bacteria; phylum Desulfobacterota; class BSN033; order BSN033; family UBA1163; genus RBG-16-49-23. Next base: position 8,907 of record JAGVBT010000139.1, on the reverse strand, counting down.
TCATTGTACAAAAATCCCCTGGGGGATGTCTTGTGAGATCTAATACTTTAACACCCTCTAACGGTCCTATATTGTCTTTTGAACAATGAGAAGGTAAGATCATAAAAATTCCTCCATTCCCAAACTCCATTTTGTTTAAATAAAATCGTTTTTGTCACCTCATCATCTGGAAGGGGTAATGACCAACCAAAAACCAATAACCCTTCTGGGTGTGCTAAGGTGCGATCATCTTCAACTCGACCTCTTCTTAATCATCAACATTCGTTCGCTTTGTGCAACGACTTCATCCTTTTGGTTAATGACGAATGCCTCAAAAGTCATGACTCCCCTATCTTTCTTACTCGTTTCCTCTAACTTAGTGATATTGCATTTAACTCGTATGGTATCACCTGCCATAGTCCCTTTCAAAAAAGAAACTTTATTATGGCCAAGTTGGGCCATAACGGTACCATCAAAATACCCTGTTTGATTAATAAGACCTATGGATATCGAGTGGATCAAAAATCCATGGGCCACTCTGGTTCCAAAAAAAGATTTTTTTGCGAATTCTTCATCTGTATGAAGCGGGTTGTAGTCCCCTGATATACCAGCGAATAAGACAATATCTGTTTCTGTAACGGTCCTCGCTGTGGTTTCAAATTCGTCACCAACGGCCCATTCTTCGAAATATTTTCCCCTTATTTTATGCATTGTCTATCCTTCCTTTCCTCGGGTTCCATCTAACTCCCTTTAATCACCCCGATGATGATTTTTTTCCTCCCTTGCGAAAATAATTGATAATAGAGGTAATAAATAATGCTATTGTAATTGAAATTATAACTGCAGTGATAGGCCGAGTAAAGAAAAAGGAAATATCCCCTTTTGATACCATGAGCGATTGACGAAGATTAAATTCCAACAGCGGCCCAAGAACAAAAGCAAGTACCAACGGAGCAGGTTCATAATCAAATTTTCTAAAAAGGTAACCAAGTAGGCCAAAGATAAGCATAATTATTATTTCGAAGACACTATTATTTAAGCTATAGGCACCTATTATACAAAAAAGGACTATAAGTGGTAAAAGTATTTTATAAGGAATCTTTAAAACCTGCACCCAAATCGGGATTAGAGGCAAGTTGAGTACTAAAAGCATCCCATTCCCTATATACATGCTACTGATAAGCCCCCAGAATAGTTCTGGATGGTCTTTTAATAAAAGTGGACCGGGCTGCATCCCATGAATTAGGAGAGCTCCGAAAAACAATGCCATTATAATGTTAGCAGGAATCCCAAGTGTTAATAATGGGATAAATGCTCCGGCTGTGGCGGAATTATTTGCGGACTCTGGCCCTGCTACCCCTTCAATAGCTCCTTCTCCAAATCTACTCGGATTCTTAGCAATTTTTTTCTCAAGAGTGTAAGAAATAAACGAAGAAATTAATGCTCCTGCCCCAGGCAAGACACCTATAAAAAACCCGAGAATAGAACCTCTAAGAATAGCTCCTTTAGCTTGGAGCCAATCTGATCGATTTGGAAAAAGGTTTTTTATTTTTGTCTTTAGTATTTCAGTAGGGATAGTTTTTTCAATGTTATCCAATACTTCAGCGACACCAAAAAGGCCCATCGCTACAGGGACCAAATCAATTCCGTCCATTAATCGGAAAATATTAAAGGTCAACCTGGTTGAACCTTCCATATAATCAAGACCAATAAAACTTAGGATGAGACCAAAAGCCCCCATTATAAGAGCTTTTAGCGTAGAACCCCTAGATAGATAAATGATTAGAGACAATCCCAAAATGATGGTAGCACAATATTCGAAAGGACCAAATTTTAAACCAAATTCTGCGATAGGCTCAGCAAAAAGCATGAGCCCAATAACTCCTACTGTCCCTGCAATAAAAGACCCACAAGCAGCCATCCCCAAGGCAGGCCCAGCTCTTCCCTGCTGTGCCATTTTATAACCATCTAAACAGGTTACAACTGAAGCAGCTTCTCCAGGTATATTTACTAAAATCGAAGTTGTAGATCCTCCATACATGGAACCATAATAAATACCAGCTAACATAATAATGGCAGATACAGGAGACATTTGAAATGTTACGGGTAAAAGAATCGATATTGTTCCAATTGGTCCTATTCCGGGGAGTACCCCTACTAATGTCCCCAATAAACATCCCACAAAACAAAATAGAAGATTTTCAGGTTGGAGTGCAATAGCAAAACCGCTATAAAGACTGTTGATAATATCCATCCCCTCTTCCCCTTTTTAGGCTTAGGCCTAAAACCAAAATAATCCTCTCGGTAAATTAATATTAAGCAATTTATAAAAAATGACATAGCTGGTCAATACAATAAAAATTGAAATTATTATTTTAATCCACAGCCTTGATCTTTCCATTATGATAAGCAAAAACAGTATTAATCCTAACGTCATAATAAGATACCCTATCCAGGATAAAAATAATGCATAAAGGAAAATAGAAATTAAAAATAAAATCACTTTAGCCAAATCAACTTCCCTAATGCTTATTACCTTACCTTCGATTCTTTTCTTCATGGTACTCGTGATTAGAAGAATAATAGCAAGTGTACCTAAGGCAATTCCCGAACCAAAGGGTAAGAATCCTGGGCCTGGATTTTGAAAACTACCAATGCGGACACTGATTGATTCTACACAAACAATAATTGATATAAAAAGCCAAAAAAACCCACTTAATTGGTCCAATCTCTTCATGCTATCCGTTCTTTTATACTTCAACTATCGTTGAATTCTTATTCCAATGAACCCACTCCCCGGGCTGAAGCCCGGGGTTTCAGGCCTCTGGCATACTTATAAAATGCTCATGGTCGACATACAAATCTAAGTAACATTTTAACCACCTGAATTATGTCGACCATGAGCAATATTTGGCTTCGCCTTAAGGCGAGGGGTTTCAACCATCTCCGATGGGGACACTAAAAATACCATTAGTGTGATGTCTCTTAAATAACTGGATTTATCATTGGGGTTGTGATAGAATGTTTTCATGTCACGATACCCCATACAGATTAAGATGTCCGAATCTGATCGTCAGGAAATGGAGCGATGGGTGAACACCCATCGCACGCCACAACAGGTTGCACAACGTTGCCAGAATATATTGGCCGCCGAAAAGGGCCAACAGGACAAAGATATCGCTGAGAACATGCAGATTAATGTTAAAACGGTCGCGTTGTGATGGCATCGCTTTTCTCGCGAGGGGCCGGACTGTCTTTGGGAAGTGGCGGCAGGCCGTGGACAAAAACCTCAAATCTCGACAGAGAAGGTTGAGGAAATTATTCATACCACGCTGCAAACCCGCCCTTCGGGAGCGACGCATTGGAGTTGTCAAACGATGGCCGAACAACATAGCGTCAGTAAGGCAACGATTAATCGGATCTGGCAAAGTCATGGCCTTCAGCCGCACCGAATAAAGACGTTCAAGCTGTCGCGGGACCCCAAGTTCTTGGAGAAACTGACAGATTTCGTGGGTCTGTATTTGAATCCCCCGGACAAAGCACTGGTGCTCTGCGCGGACGAGAAAAGTCAGATTCAAGCGTTGGATCGTACGCAACCGGGACTGCCCTTGAAAAAAGGCCGCTGTGGAACCATGACCCATGATTACAAGCGAAACGGTACCACGGCGCTCTTTGCGGCACTCGAAGCGATCCAAGGTAAAGTCATTGGGCAGTGTTTTGCGCGGCATCGTCATCAGGAGTTTCTCAAATTCTTGAAACGTTTAGATGTTGAATTCCCAGTGGAATTGAAACTACACTTGGTGATGGACAACTACGGCATTCATAAGCATCCAAGAGTCCAGGGTTGATTACAACGGCATCCACGTTTTGTCCCTCACTTCGTTCCGACCAGCTCAAGCTGGTTGAATTTAGTAGAAGGCTGGTTTGGAGAATGAACTGAAAAACGCACCCGTCGTGGGGCATTCGTTCGTGCCACTTACCTTGTGACTGCCATTGAGGAATATCTGCTGGCCTTGAAGGCAAATCCCATGCCTTTTATCTGAACGGCAACCGTAGAATCAATGGCTCCTCTCCCAAAAGTGATCGCCCAAAAAGGGCTAATAATGACAAGGAGTTACCGTGAATACTATTCTGAGGCTGTTTCGTCATCTCCAGATCTACCGCCCAGGGTCTTTGAGCAATTGCCTTAGGGTTCTGATACGAAAATTATCTTCGGCGCATTGCATCGTATTTATTTCGTTCCTTTTGTTAACATATTGATATTTAAAAGCATTTTTTTATACGCACACTTTTGGGAGAGGAACCGAATCAATTATGGATAAACTCGCCCGCTGCAAATAAACTTTGTAAAAAATTCAGCCGGTCTGCACACTAACACGTTCTCGCAAGAGAAAAAGAAATAACTCCAGCTGTTTGTGAGACACTACACTAGCCCAGCTATTCATTTTGCATAGTATAAAGTGCCTCTAATCCAAATTATTCTATGTAAAGTCCTAGTTCCTTTAATATCGGTACACCCAATCTTTCAGCGTTTCTTATCGTCTCCCTCATTTGATCTGGTGTTAAAAATGAGGGTGTAAGTCCAATTTGTATAAATTTATCCGAAAGGCCTTTATCATCTTGTACTTTTTTAAAAGCATCTTTAAGAATTTGCTTTATATTGTCTGGAGTATTCTTGTGAATATATAATCCCATAAGCGCACGAAGTTGTGCCACTTCCGGAAAACCAAGTTCTGCTATAGAAGGTATATCAGGCGTATAACTGTATCTTCGATCGCTGATAGCAAACAAGGCTTTTAGCCTTTCTGCTTTTAAAAGGTCTTTAACCGTTACATAGGTTGTTACTGATGCATCTATATGCCCTCCTAATATAGCAGATATCTGCTCAGGTGTCCCCTTATAGGGTACATCGATCGTTTCCACTCCTGCCTTCCTAAATAATATAACACCAAATAGATGTTGAACAATTCCACGACCTACGTGACCCCATCTAAGTTTACCAGGATTTTTCTTCGCAAAGTTTAATAGATCATCGAGTGTCTTCCATTGAGAATCACCTTTAACAGTAAAAAAATGATCAATCTCTATAAAGTTTGCTAACGGCTCGAGATCATTTGGGTCAAATGGGATTTTTTGAGTTTTTGTAGTAGTTGCAAAGTAAAGATTGGTGAGTTCAACTAGCTTATACCCATCAGGTTTGGAGCTAATAACTTCTGAAGCTGCTAAACTCCCCCCAGCACCTGTTTTATTAATTACAACAAGAGGTTGTCCTAAGTATTGTTTAGCTGTCTCAGCAACTAATCTAATCATTAAATCCACTGTACTACCGGCAGTATAAGGGCATAATATTTCAATAGGCTTTGTTGGATATTCTTTGGCCAGGGAGTTTGAATTCATAATTCCCAACACCAAAAGAATCATCATACCTGTAATCAAGGTATTTCTTAACATAGCATTATCCTCCTTTTCGTTTTTGACTTTTCTTCCCAAGTTATTTCGATTTATCATGCTTTGGTGGTCTTATCAAAACTTTAAATTCACCTCCTTTCATCTAACTAAGCCCTGCTATTTTGCTATATTGAACGAAAGCATTTAGCACCTTCATACATCTTCCAATACCTGAAACTAAAGGGAGTCCAACTTCTTTAAGACGTTTTTTCCCATAATCATTTAAGCTCATCGCACCAATTGAAAATAGAAAAAAAGCATTATCCGTATCTTTCTGTAATTCACTGAAAATGGATATTAACTTATCTCCTGGCGAAGGCCCTTTAGGAAAACCCATCGAAAGAGCATAGCCTATCATACCTATATCTTTTTCCTTCATAAAAACCTTTACCAGTTGCTTGAAATTCTCAGGATATTCAAATGGAATCACTGTAACATCAAGCGGATTACCAGCAGTGCCAAATTCCGGAATTATATTCTGTAATTCATCTGATATGTGTTTTGATATAGGGAGCTTAAACCCATATTGGGCTGCCAGATCACCAATCATAGAACCAACTCCACCAGACATTGTGATAACCCCAAGATTTTTACCCTTTATTTTCTTCCCATTCCTTAATACTTTTGAGAAAAAAGATGCTGTTTCGATCAGATCTTCGATCTCATCAACTCTAACAATAGCATTCTCTGCAAAAATCTTTTCGAAAACCTCATCCTCTCCTGCAAGGGATCCTGTATGATTCAAGGCGCCTGTTACTCCATACTCAGAGCTCCCTATTTTCAGCATAATGATTGGTTTCCTCTTCCTTAATGCTGCCTCTGCAACCTTGACGAACTTATCTAAATTCTTAACCCCTTCTACAAAACCCACCATCACTTTCGTATTTTCATCTTCGAGCATATATGAAAAATAGTCTGCAACTTCTAAGTCCGCTTGATTCCCAGCCGAAATGAGGTAGTTAAAAGCAATTCCTCTCTCTGACGCAAGTGTATAAAGCGCAATAATCATTGCTCCGCTTTGAAAAACTGCCCCGATATCACCTGATTCCAGTTCTTTGGGTATGATTTCGCAGAAACTCGTAGCTCGGTGAATTACATCTATCGTTCCAAAACAATTTGGCCCACATACTACGATATTATTGTTTTTTGATATCATCTCTGTTAATTCTTGTTGGATCTTACTTCCTTCTTTCGCCCCCCTTTCTGCAAAACCACTTGATATAATAACTACTGACTTGACTTTCTTTTGTATACATTCCTCAACAGCTTTCAAAGTAAACTTTGCTGGAATGATTATGACAGCATTATCAATTTCCTCTGGCACCTCGTTCACGTTTGGGTAGGCTTTGCGTCCAAATATATTCTGATATTTCGGATTAATCGGGTATATCCTTCCTTTGTAATTCCAGGATTCTAAATTACCCAACATTTTTCTCACCATCACTGAGTTCTCAGTGGCTCCAATGATTGCTATGGATTTCGGGTTCAATAATGAATCTATCAATTTTATTTTTTGCTCCATTTCTCCCGCCATTTTCCCATCTCCTTTTGATTTGTAATAGATCTATTGATCCTGTATTATCCTTAGAAATCTATTTAGGCATCAGGCCTATTATTCTCTCAGCAATCGTATCTTTTAATTCCTCCTCTGTCCCCAGATTGACTCCAATCATCACCCCATCTCGATAAAAGTGTTCGATGTCCATTTCTGCCATATAGCCAATACCTCCAAAGACCTGCATCGAATCATATAGCATTTTTGTCAATCTCCTGCCTACTTCGATTTGAGTGATGGCCATAGAGTCAAGCTCAAACTTTCCTTGATCATATTCAATGGCAGATTTATAGGTTAAAAAACGTACCACTTCAATACCCACTGCGATATCCGCCAACTTATGTCGGATCACTTGAAACTGCGAAAGTTTTTTACCGAAGGCTTCCCTTTGTTTAGCATATTTCAATGCCCGTTCAAATGCGCCTTGAGATATGCCAAGGGCCTGAGCAGAACTTCTCAATGCTATCTCCTGTTGTAAATGGCTTACCTGAAGAAGCCCCTCATCTTCAACTCCCACACGCCTTTCAAAGGGGACCCGGATTCCTTTAAGCTCTATATCTCCAAATCGGACCATCCTCAGCCCCATCCTTTCAACAGGACTAACTTCAATACCCCTCTCCTTCTCTAATATTAATGTAATCCAACCCTCATTCCGTTCTCTGCAAAGAATAACAAAGGCATTCGCTAAGAAAGCATTGCACACAAACCTCTTCCTTCCATGGAGGATGTATTCATTCCCTACTCTCTGTGCGATAGTGGTCACCATTGAGAAATCTTTTCCCATTTCGGATTCAGCAAAAGCAATGGTCATCAATTTCTCACCTTTAGCCAGCGGGGTAATATACTGTTTTTTTTGATCGTTAGAACCGAATTTAAGAATAATGATTGAACCTAAATCTGCGATGCTCAACGCATTGCCTATTCCAGAATCAATCTTGCAGAATGCTTCGATGACGAGAACTTTCTCAAAAAGGGCTAAACCTAATCCCCCATATTCTTTAGGATAGTGAACTCCGATAAACCCCAACTGAGAAGCCTTCTTCCAAATCAACTCCGGGAATTCCCCATCTTGATCTAATTTAAAGCTCAAATCTGGATCAAATTCTCCCTTCGCAAACTCGCCTGCTGTCCACTGGATATTCTTCTGTCTCTGAGTTAGTTCAAAATCCATCTCCTCGCCTCCCAAAATGCCCTTTCTTCATGGTCAATAGATTCTTAGCTTCTATGATCCCCTTTCATTCTCATAATTCCATGAGTTTGACAATGACCTCCTTCATGATCTCAGTCGTTCCCCCGACAAAAGTGCCTACTCGTGAGTCTCTAAAAATTCTTTCAATGGGATACCCTTTGGTTAATCCAAGGTCCTGGTGAATTTGCAAGGCCTGAAGACATATCCTGTTGTTCATTTCTGCAGCATACCACTTAACCATAGCGATCTGTTTCCGACAATCTTTTCCCTCATTAAACTTAGCAGCACAATAATAAGTAAGCTGTCGTGTCAACTCGACCTCCGTGGCCATTTCTACCAGTTTGTGGGCAACCGTTTGATTATTAACAATCGGTTTGCCAAGAGCCATTTTTGATTTTGTAAAAGAAATGGTGAGCTGCAATGCCGTTTCCGCTCTTACGGTAGCCATCGCAGCAGCCATGATCCTGTCTCTTTCCATCATTTTCATAATTCCATAAAACCCTTTCCCTTCTTCACCAAGAAGATTTTCATGGGGCACGCGAACGTCCTTTAAGGCCAATTCAGCGGTTCCTGCAGGGTGTTGCCCCATCTTTTTTAGTTTTTTCGTGACTTCAAATCCTGGCATTTCTTTTTCAATGATGAAAATGCTAATTCCTCTATGCCCGGCTGAACGATCTGTCTTGGCCGCAAGGCTAATCTGATCTGCAATCGCTCCATTCGTAATATACATCTTAGT